>JACZYA010000003.1 GCA_022571295.1 Acidobacteriota bacterium
TCAACAACCCCTTGCGAGTCGTCCACTGGGGCCCATCTGTCCCGCCGTCTTCCGGCGTTTGGTTTCGCAGCGAAAAGACTACGGAGGCGCCGTAGATGACGATCAGCATCACGGCCAGCGCGGGAGCAAGAAAACTCGTGCCTGCCTCTGGTCCCACAGGCACGCCCAGCAGACGAACCGTCGGAAGGCCTATGGCCACCAGGGCGCCGACCCCCGACACACCGTTCATGAGCCCCAGACCATGGGCGCCCACCCCCAGGATGTCGCGCGCGAATACCGGCAGGAAAGTCAGGTACGGCATACCGAACAGGCTCGCCATGGCAACCAGCCCCACCAGCAGAAGCAGTTGGGGATGGCTGCGCAGGTAGCGAAATCCCTCCCCAATCCCGCGCAGGCCGGAAGTCGCGTGGGCATTGCGCTCGACGTGGTAGTGCAGCAGGGAGAGCGCCACCAGTGGGCAGAGGAAACTCAGCGCGTTCACAAAGAAGCAGGCCACCACTCCCACCGTGCTCAGCAGGATGCCGGCGATGATCGGTCCGATGAAGCGCGAAAGGTTGAACTGAATTGAATTCAAGGCAATGGCGTTGAGCACATCTTCGCGGCTGGAGAGGTCGCGCACCATGGCTTGGTAGGCGGGCGCATTCACCGCGCTGGTGCTGCCCAGCAGGAAGGTAAGAATCAGGATGGTGTTGTAGTTGATGATGCCCAGCCAGGTCAGAATCGCCAACGTCAACGCCAGCACCAGCATGGCCGAGTGGGTCGCCAGCAGCCAGCGGCGGCGGTTGACCCGGTCGGCGATCACTCCGCCCGGCAGCGAGAACAGCAGCGCCGGAGCGAACTGCGCGAAGCCCACCAAGCCCAGCAGGAGCGGCGAGTTGGTCATCTCCAGCACCAGCCAGCCCAGGGCCAGGTGGTGCATCCAGGTGCCGATGTTGGAGACAAAGTTCCCGGTCCAGAACAACCGGTAGTTGCGGTGCCGCAGCGCGCGCAGAGCGCCTTTGCGGGGTTGCAGCCAGCGCGCCAGCCAGCCGGGCACCAGCGCTGTCGGCGCTATCGGAGAAGCATCCGGCTCCGGGCCGATGGGTTCACTGGATCGAGTGGAATTCATTAAGTTGGCTAAAAAAGACGAGCGCATAGTGTAACAGCTAGTTAGACGCCGCGAAACTCGGCTGGTTTACACTCAAATGACTATTTTTACTTTTTATACAATCGAGTCTGTTGATAGACGCAAGATTTCCGTGCGCGGCTGTGGCAAGAACTGTTTCCCTCGCATCTAATTGAATTGTCGGGCGACGGCCAATTTGCTATTGTCCCACCGGGGTGCTAAGCTCCCAGCCGGGCGGGGAAATGCAAGTCAAAGTCCTCTTTTTCGGACAACTCAAAGAAGTGGTGGGCGCGCCGGAGGAGCAAGTTGAGCTTCCCGAAGGCGCCAGCGTGGCCGACCTTTTTGCCCGCTACCAGCAGCGTTTCCCCCGCTTGGAAGAGTTCCGCCCCAGCATCGCAGTCGCAGTCAACCAGGAGTACACCGACAGCACCGCCGCGCTGCGGATGGGCGACGAAGTTGCTTTCCTGCCTCCCGTCAGCGGCGGCGCCGCCGATGTGGTGGAATTGACCCGCGAGCCCATCGCCGCGCAAGAGTTGGTCGCCCAGGTCAAAGCGCCACAGTCCGGCGCGGTGGTGGTGTTTGACGGCATTGTGCGCAATCACTCCGGCCAGCGCCGTACGGTCTGCCTCGACTACCAAGCCTACGAACCCATGGCCGTAGGCAAGATGCGGGAGATTGTGGGCCAGGTGCGGGCCCGCTTCGCGCTCGACGGGGTGGTGCTGGTGCACCGGCTGGGGCGCTTGCAGGTTGGAGAGACTAGCGTCCTAATCGCTGTCAGCGCTCCTCATCGCGCGGCTGCTTTTGATGCCTGCCGGTTTATCATCGAGCGTGTCAAGCACGACCTCCCCATCTGGAAGAAAGAGCAGTTTGCCGATGGGACGGTTTGGGTGGAAGGAGAGCCGCCCGCCTCCCCCATGGACGCTGTGCCCGCTCGCCAGGAATCGTGAACCTCGCCGCTGCAACCCTCGCTTCCTCACGTCTGATTCGCGTGGTCTGTTTGTGCGTGGCGCTTTTCTCCGCCGGCGCAACGCTGCCGGCGCAGGTGCCGCCGCGCGACACTTTCCGCTATCGGGTTGATGTGGGGTTGGTGTTGGTGCCGGCCAGCGTCATCACCAAGGAAGGCCAGCCGCTGACCACGCTCGGCCGCGATGACTTTGAAATCTACGAGGACGGAGAGCTGCGGCCGTTGCAGGTCTTTGAAAAGAGCACGCAATTGCCGTTGCAGCTTGCTTTGCTGATTGACACCAGTCTGAGCGCGGCCAAAGAGTTGCCGTCGCAAAAGGCCTCTGTGAGCCGCTTTATTTCTCGCGTGCTTCGGCCGGAAGACGCGGCCGCGCTGCTGGATTTCTCCGGTGAGACCAAAACCCAGGTTGAGTTTTCCTCTGATCACGCTCTGCTGGAGGCTGGCCTGAAGGAAATCAAGGTCAAGGCCGGCACCGCGCTCTATGATGCCGTCATCGAAGCCGCTGCCCTACTGAAAGAGCGCGAGGGTCGGCGCGTCATGATCCTCGTCACCGACGGCAACGATACCACCAGCAAGAGCGACTACCACGCCGCCCTGCGGGCTGCTCAGGAAGTGGACGCCACCATCTACGCCTTGATCACGCGCCCCATCCGGGGAGAAAGCGGGCGCAGCGTGCGAGGTGAGCACGTCCTGATTTCCTATGCCGAAATGACGGGTGGACAGGTCTTCTTTCCCTCCGCGATGGCGGGGTTGGACCGCTTCTTTGACGAGCTCAGTGAAGTCCTGCGGACGCAGTATCTTCTCGGCTTCGCTCCCGGCCCGGGCGCGGCGCGGGACGACTTCCGCACCATCGAAGTCCGCGTCAAGGGCGGTGGCTACGTGGTGCGGCACCGCAAGGGCTACTACCCGCAGCCGCTGCCATGAATCGCTACTTGCAAGCCGCGCAGGAAATCGCCCGGCAGGCGGGGGACCTGCTGCTGGACGAATTTCAGAAATCCCACAAGTTCGAATATAAGGGGGGAGTGGAAATCGTCACGGCGGCCGACCGGCGCTCGGAGGAATTCATTGTTGAGCGCCTGCGCACCTTCTTCCCACCGCACGCAATCATCGGTGAAGAGGGCGGCGAGCGCGCCACCGAGTCCGACTACTGCTGGTACGTGGACCCGCTCGACGGCACCACCAACTTCGCCCACGGCTATCCGCTGTTTGCCGTTTCAATGGCATTGGTCCGGAGCGGAGAAATTCTGGTGGGTGTGGTGCACGACCCGGTCCGCGCGGAGACCTTCTACGCCGTGCGCGGGGAAGGCGCCTGGCTGAACCAGAAGCGCATCCAGGTCAGCGCCACCGAACAGTTGAGTGAGAGTCTGCTGGCTACCGGCTTTAACGCCCAGCAGCGCAACCGTGGGACTAATATTCACTACTACAACCGCTTCAACCTGCTCACCCACGGCGTGCGCCGCGATGGCTCCGCCGCGCTCGACCTCTGCTACGTCGCCTGTGGACGCTTCGATGGTTTCTGGGAATTCAACCTCAAGTCCTGGGACACAGCCGCCGGCACGCTGGTGGCTCGCGAGGCGGGCGGTTTGGTGACGGATTTGAAAGGCCTGCCCTACCGGCTCGGCGATGTCGAGCTCGCCGCCAGCAACGGCCGCATTCACCCTACGATGCAGGAGGTATTTGCAGAAGTTTCGGAGCAGGCGGCGCGCGCGCCGGCCTCTTGAACCATTGGACGCTCAAGCTTTATCGGGTTTTACCGAATGTTACAGCTAGCGCGCAATTTTCGCGCTCTCCTAGGCCAGAGCACATTGCTGCCTTTTCGCCAACCTCGAACGCGCCGCCGCCACCGCCTGGTGGTTACGCACCAATCCATCTACCTCTCTCACCTGCCCGGGCCCTTTGCCGGCCTTCGCCTGGTGCACTTGAGCGATATCCACCACGGCCTCTACACCTCGCTGGAGCAGGTGGAGCGGGTGGTGGACTTGGCCAATCGCTTGTGCCCGGACGTGGTGGCGCTGACCGGAGATTTCGTCACACAGTCTCCCAACTACATTGCTCCGGTGGCGCGGGCCTTGGGGCGTTTGCAAGCCCGCCTGGGAATTTTTGCCGTTCTCGGAAACCACGACTTTCGTGTCGGCGCTGACGCCGTCGCTGCCGCGCTTGAGCGCCACGGCATCGAGGTCTTGCGCAACCGAAGCGTTCAGATACGCTCTCTGCAGGCCAGCTTGACGCTAGCTGGGGTGGACGACTTTAGCTACGGCCAGGACAGTCTCCGGATGGCCCTCCGCCAAACCATCGTGCAGGAGGCCACCATTCTTCTCTCCCACAACCCGGCCGTTGCCGTGCAGGCCGCGGCCTTTGGTGTGGACCTCGTTCTCTCCGGGCACACCCACGGAGGGCAACTGCGTTTGATCCGCAGCTCTTTCCCGCGCGCTTTCGCTCGCCGGCGCGGTTTGCGTCCTCGCTTCCGCCACGGGTGGGAGCGAGTCGGGGACACCCAGCTTTACATCAGCCGAGGCATTGGTACGGTGGTGGTGCCGGTGCGGTTCCGGTGCCCGGCTGAGATTCCTGTCCTGCGCTTGGAGACTCGCAATCATCAAGCTGACCCAACCTCCGAGCCCCACGCCCATGCGGGTTCCTGACCTGATTCACAAGAAGCGCGATGCAGGCTCCCTGACGCGCGGTGAACTGTTTTTTCTGATCGAGCAGTACGCGCAGGGCGCCGTCCCTGACTACCAGATGTCAGCTTGGCTGATGGCGGTCTTCTTCCGCGGCATGAACGCGGAGGAAACCGCTCACCTCACCGAGGCCATGCTGCGTTCAGGCCAGGTGCTGGACCTCAGCTCCATTCCCGGCACCAAAGTGGACAAGCACTCCACCGGCGGCGTCGGCGACAAGACCTCGTTGGTGGTGGCGCCGGCAGTGGCCGCTGCCGGGGTGCCGGTTCCCATGATCTCCGGCCGCGGCTTGGGTCACACCGGCGGAACCCTGGACAAGCTGGAAGCGATTCCCGGATTCAACGTGGGGCTGAGCCTGGACGAGTTTCGTCGCGCTTTGGCTGAGGTGGGCTGCGGGCTGATCGGGCAGACGGAAGAGATTGCGCCCGCTGACCGGAAGCTCTACGCTCTGCGCGACGTCACCTGCACGGTGGAGAGCGTCCCCCTCATCACCGCTTCCATCCTGAGCAAAAAGTTGGCCGAAGGCATTGACGCGCTGGTGCTGGACGTCAAGGTAGGCTCGGGTGCCTTTATGAAAGACCAGCAGAGCGCGCGGCGGTTGGCGGAGTCGCTCCAGTCCATCGCCACCCGCATGGGCAAGCGGGTGGTAGCGTTGCTGACCGATATGGATCAGCCCCTGGGCTGCACAGTCGGAAATGCGCTGGAGGTGGCCGAAGCCATCGAGACCCTGCACGGGAAGGGCCCGGAAGATTTCCGCACTCTCTGCCGCGAACTCGCGGCCTGGATGCTAGTATTGGGCGGGCGCGCGGCAGACCTGCGCCAGGGCCAAGAGCAATTCGACTCGCTCATTCGCTCCGGCGCGGCGGCAGAAAAGTTTCGGCAGATCATTGAGCGCCAGGGCGGCGATGCCCGCGTGCTGGACGACCCTGGCCGGTTGCCGCAGGCGAAGGAGCAAGTGCCTTTCAAGGCGCGCCGCGGAGGGTTCCTGGTCAAGATGGAAGCAGAGCGGATCGGGCGGGCCGCGGTGGCGCTGGGGGCAGGCCGCGCCCAATTGGAGGACATCGTGGACCCGGCGGTTGGGCTGGTCTTGCACAAGAAGGTGGGCGATGCGGTCGAAACGGGCGAATGCTTGGTGACTCTGCACGTCAACCAAAGCGACCGCTTGGCCGAAGCGGAGGCGCTCCTGGCCGATGCGTTCGTCATCGCGCCCGCAGCGCCGTCGCGCCCGCGCCCGTTGGTGTTGGAAACCCTATCCTGATTTCTCAGTCCGGTAAGAACTTTTGAGGAGGGACTATGGGACGCCTGATGGGTTTTGTTGGCTTGCTGGTTATTTTGGGCATCGCTTGGTTGATTTCCACCGACCGTCGGGCCATCAGCCGCAAGACTGTGCTCTGGGGCCTGGGATTGCAGTTCGGGTTCGCGCTGCTGATCTTGAAGACGCAGGTCGGGCGGGATGTCATCCAAATCTGCGCAGACGTTGTTACCCAAGTTCTGGGTTCCTCCGAGGCGGGCACGCGTTTCCTGTTCGGCCAACTCGGTTGGCAGCCCACGCCCGATGCGCCCTTCTACTTTGCCTTTCAGGTGTTGCCGGCCATCATCTTCATCTCCGCGCTCTTCGCTGTGCTCTACTACTACGGCATCATGCAGGCCATCATCAGCGCCCTGGCCAAGGTGATGACCCGGCTGATGGGCACCAGCGGCGCTGAGTCGCTCAACGCCGCCGCCAGCATTTTCATGGGGCAGACCGAATCACCCCTGACCATTCGACCGTACCTCTCCAAGTTGACCCAGTCGGAGCTGCTCACCGTCATGACCGCCGGCATGGCTACCGTGCAGGGCGCCATCCTCGCCGCCTACATTCGCGTGGGCGCCGACCCCCGCCACCTGTTGATGGCTGTGGTGATGGCGGCGCCAGCGGCGCTGGTGCTGGCAAAAATCATGGTGCCGGAAACCGAAAGCCCCGTAACAGCCGGCGTCGTCCGGCTGAAGGTCGAGCGGCAAGACCCGAACGTGCTGGGTGCCATCGCCCGCGGCACCACCGACGGGTTGAGCCTGGCCCTCAATGTCGGCGCTATGCTGATTGCGTTCCTGGCATTGTTGGCGCTGGTCAACCTGGCCTTTGAAAAGACGCACGACTTCTTGAGTTTTGTTGGCTTCCCCTATTTTCCAGCTGAGCTGGAGGTGTTGCTGGGCTGGTTCTTCAGCCCCCTGGCTTGGCTCATAGGCGTGCCCTGGAAGGATGCCGGCACGGTCGGCGGCCTGATGGGACTCCGCATGGTCACCAACGAAATCATCGCTTACGGCCAACTGGGACAACTGAGAGAGGTGCTCGACCCGCGCTCCTACACCATCGCCACCTTTGCGCTCTGCGGCTTTGCCAACCTGGGTTCCATTGGCATCCAGATCGGCGGCATCGGCGCCCTGGCGCCCAACCGCCGCAACGACTTGGCCCGGCTGGGTTTTCGCGCCATGATGGCGGGATCGCTGGCCAACTTCATGTCAGCTTCCATCGCGGGCATTTTGTTATGATGGCTTTCCTTGTACCGGCAAGAGCATGAGCGAGGGCGAGTTCGAGAAGGTCCAGCAGGCAGCACGCTTGATTGAGGGGCGGACCACCCTGCGCCCGCGCATCGGGCTGGTGTTGGGCTCGGGGTTGGGCGCTTTTGCAGACGGCCTCGAAGATGCCACCGCCATTCCCTACCAGCAGATTCCTCATTTTCCGGTTTCCACCGCTGTCGGCCATGCGGGCCGGTTGGTGGTGGGGCAGTGCGCGAAGATTTCGGTCGCCGTCATGCAAGGTCGGGTGCACTTCTATGAAGGCTACTCACTGCGCGAGGTCACCTTCCCCATTCGGGTTTTGGGCGCGCTCGGCATCCGCGCGCTGGTGTTCACCAATGCCGCCGGCGGCATCAACCGCAAGCTGCGCGCCCGCGGACTGCTGCTCATCCGCGACCACCTCAACTTTCAGGGCAGCAATCCCTTGTTGGGAGCGAACGACGAGCGCTTCGGCCCGCGCTTTCCCGACATGACCGAAGCCTACTCGAAAAAATTCCGCACAACCGCCAAGCAGGTGGCGCGCAAGCTGCGCCTGCGCCTTTTCGAGGGCGTCTATGCCGCCCTGCACGGCCCCAGCTACGAAACCCCGGCGGAGATTCGCGCCCTGGCCCGTCTGGGCGCCGATGTGGTTGGCATGTCCACCGTGCCGGAAGTGATTGTCGCCAACCACATGGGAATTGAGGTCTTGGGCATCTCCTGCGTCACCAATATGGCCGCCGGCATCTCTAAGAAAAAAATCAACCACGACGAAGTGCTGGAGGCCGGCGAGCGGGTGAGCCGGCAGTTCACCGCCTTCTTGCGGGCGCTGATTCCCGCTCTGGTGCGAGCGACGAAATGACGGCAGCGCAACGCCGACTGGTGCAGCGAGCCCGCCGCGCGCGGCTGCGCGCCCTTGCGTCCTACTCCCACTTCTTGGTCGGCGCGGCGCTGGAGACCGAGCGCGGCCGCATCTACACCGGCTGCAACATCGAGAATGCCAGCTATGGTTTGTCCGTCTGCGCCGAGCGCGTGGCCATCTTCAAGGCTCTTTCAGAAGGCGAACGAAAGTTCAAGCGCCTGGCCGTGGTCGCCGATACCGACCGCCTGACCCCGCCCTGCGGCGCTTGCCGGCAAATCATCTGGGAATTCTGCGGCAATACCGAAATTGTGCTGGCCAATCTGAAAGGGAAGAGCAGCGTCGCGCGCATGCGGACGCTGCTGCCCAAACCCTTCGATGCCTCGCTCTTGTAGTTTGCCCAATATCCATAGGAGGTAGTGTGCTTCGTACCTGGTTATCTTTGCTGGCACTCGTAATCGCGGCTGCGCTGCTCCTTGCCTGCGCGCGCGGCGAGCCGGTGGACTTGCTAGTCACGGGCGGAACCGTGGTGACGATGGACGCCGACCGCCGGGTGATTGAAGACGGCGCCGTGGCTGTTCGCGGCGAGCGCATCGTGGCCGTCGGTTCGGCCAGCGAGCTCAACCGGCGCTATCGAGCGCGGCATCGCCTGCAGGCTGACGGTCGGCTGGTCCTGCCCGGTTTGATTAACGCCCACACCCACGCGGCCATGTCGCTCTATCGCGGCGTGGCCGACGACTTGGATTTGGAGGAATGGCTGCAGGACTACATCTTCCCCCTGGAAGCAAAGCTGACTACGCCGGAGTCCGTCTATTGGGGAACCAAGCTGGCGGCGCTGGAGATGATTCGCGGCGGGATTACCACTTTTGTGGACATGTACTATTTTGAGGACAAGGTCGCGGAAGCGTCGGCCGAAGCTGGCCTGCGCGTGGTGGCGGGCGAAACCATCCTGGATTTCCCCTCTCCCGATTTCAAAACTCCGGCCGAGGCTTTGCGCTGGACCGAGGACTTCATTAACCGTTGGCAGGGGCACCCGCTGGTTATACCGGCGGTGGCGCCCCACTCGGCCTACACTTGCTCGCGCGAGACTTTGCAGGCCGCCGCTGAGCTGGCGCGTCGCACCGGCGCTCCGCTGCTGATTCATCTGGCGGAGTCGAAGCTCACCGTAGATCAAGGGCGAAAAAAGTACGGCCAGAGCCCGGTGGCCTATCTGGCTGAGTTGGGTCTGTTCGATGTGCCCACGCTGGCGGCGCATTGCATTTGGTTGGATGAGCAAGATCAGATCCTGCTGGCGGAAAAAGGTGTTGGTTGCGTACACAATCCCACCAGCAACATGAAGCTGGCCAGCGGAGTTGCACCGGTAATCGCGCTGCGAGCCGCCGGCGTTCCCGTGGGTTTGGGCACGGACGGTGCCGCCAGCAATAACGACTTGAACTTGTTCGAGGAAATGGACCTAGCGGCCAAACTGCAAAAGCTAAGCTCCGGAGACCCGAAAGCGCTGCCGGCGGCGGACGCCCTGGCACTGGCGACTGTCGAAGGGGCGCGGGCCCTGGGCCTGGAACAGGAGATCGGCTCGTTGGAGGTGGGCAAGCGGGCCGACCTGATTGTGGTGCAGCGGAACGCGCCGCACGCCATTCCCTTCTACGATGTGTACGCGCAGATTGTGTACACCCTCAAAGCCAGCGATGTGGTGGCGAGTGTGATCAACGGCCAAGTGGTGTTGCAGGACGGCCGGGTGCTGACGCTGGACGAAGCCGCCCTCCGGCAGCGCGTGGCGGAGTACGCCCGGGCCGTTCGCGCCGTCCTTGAAGAACAGCCGTAGTTCGCGCCCTGCGCGGACAGAATCTCTCCCAGAGTTTTTCTGATCAGGGTTTGCTATTTTTTGCGGGCGGTGGTGCGTTTCATGTGGAGCTTGCTGGCCATGGTACGGAGGGTTTCGGCGACGTTGCGGTTCACGCCGAGAAACTTCAGGTCCTTGTTGATGAGGTGATTCAGGAAGGGCAGGGAAACATCCAGAGGTGTGCGGGGGTTGTTGACCAGATTGCGCACCACCGCGTAGTTCTTGACGAATTTGCGGGTGCTGGCGATGATGCGCAGCACTTCATCGGCCACGTTCTTCATGCCGGCGAAGGACTCAATCTCGCTGTCGGACAGCCGGGGGGATTGCAGCACGGCTCGATAGACTACTTTGTTCGGGTCGCGAATCAGAATCATGCGCGTCTCACGGCCGCCTTTCAGAGCAAATTGCACGCGCTCGGAGATGCTCATGTCGGTGATTTTTTGGACCAGGCTGATGCGTGCACGCTCGTCCTTGGAGCTGGTCTGGGTGTCAGCTTCTTCGCGGGCCAGCGCATCAGCTCGCTCTTTTTCCTGCCGGGTGAAATCGGTGTGGAGCGCCTTCAGCCGGCTGTGGAGTGTTTGGGGCAAGTCAGAGCGCTGTAGGAGCGCCGCCACCAGTTGGGGCATTTCTGCCAAGCGCTCTTCGCTGCCGGTGATCTGCTCAATCTGTTCGAGCGACAAACGCGGCGTCAGGGGGGCCAGGGCCGCATCATCGGCGTGGGGATGATTGGCGACCGCATTGACCACGGCCTCGACTGGGTCGGGCTGGCGGGAAAAGTAGGCCAGCGTTTCTGCGCTGGTCAGGGGATCGGCCAGCAGCGGGGCGCACTTTTCCGGCGACCAGCCGGCCAGGGTTTCCTTGGCGACCTCGCTGCACGTGGGGTCGGGGTCTTGTGTCAAAAAGACCAAGATTTCCAGCAGCTCGTCGGCGGAGACCGGAATGGTGCCGCGTGAGGCCCGACGCTTGATCACAGTCGGGGCCGTGCCCCGGCGTATGGCTTCCAGGATGGCGCGCTCTTCTTTCTCCGGCAGAGGCATGGTCTATAGGAGGTCTTTGGCGGTCAGAGTAACCTGCTTGGTTTCGCCCGGATTGCCCAGGGGGGCCAGGGTCTTGCCGTTCAGCGTTAAGACCACTGCCGCGGCGTTGTTGGTGGATAGCTCGATCTCCCGTCCGGCGCGGAAGGTGCGAGTTTCGCCGGGCCCCATCCGACCCTGAAAGGCCGGCTGGCCGTCCACGGTCACGGTCACCTGCGCATCTTTGAGCGTATCGATTTGAAGCCGAAGTTCGGTCGCGGCGGGGGACTGCTCCCGGAGGGCGGTTCTTGTAGTCGTAGCTGGAGCGGCGGCGGTTGGAACAGATGTGAGCGCGGAGGGGGCCGCTTCTGCTGCGGGCGCAGGAGGCAGTTCGGCGGAGGCCGGAGGCTGGCCAATCGTCGGGGTCTGAGCGGTTGTGGTGCGGGCGGCCGCTTCGGCTGCGCGCTGCATGCGGACTTGATGTACCAGGTATGCCGCCGCCCCGAACACAGCTACTAGGACGACCAAGCTCCAGACCCGGCGACTGATTGAGCTGGGCGCAGGAGGCCGGGGAGGCGAGTAGCGGGCCAGCACTTCCGCCTCTTCCCCTGCGGCCCGTGCGTATTCCCCAATCCAATGGTGTTCGTCCAGCTTCATGTAGCCGGCAATGGCGCGCACGAAGCCCCGGTTGAAAACGCCGCCGGGGAGTTGGTGGAATTGGTCGTCTTCCAACGCCACCAGGTATTTTCGGTTGATTCGCGTGGCGTTTGACAATTCGACCAGTGTTATGCCACGCAGCTCCCGTTCGCGCCGTAGATTCTCGCCAAAGGAGCCCATTGCCAGTCGTTGTCCAAGTGCAAAAGGATGATAGGGTTGCACCGGGAGAGTGTCAACAAGCAAATGCCTGTTGCCGGGGCTGGAGCCTGAACCGTATAATAGCGCGGCTGTTGTTTGATTGTTGATTGGCCGTCGGGGGTGGGAGCGCCCCTCGGAACGAAAGCTGTTACATAGTATGGATACACGCAAAACCAAGCCCCGCGTGCGCGAGCCCGATTCCAAGAAGTCCGGCCGGACGTCTCCCGACCAAGTAGACAAAGTCACGGATCTCCGCCGCACGATGGAGGGGTTCGCCGTCGTGCACGACATGGCGAAGTCGCTCACTTCCTCGCTGCAACTCGACCAGGTGCTCAACACCATCATGGAAAAGGTTGAGCAGCTCTTGCAGCCGGACACCTGGTCGCTGCTGCTGGTGGACGAGAAGACAAACGAGTTGTACTTCCAGATTGCCACCGGAGAAGCCGCCGCCAAGCTGAAGGACGTGCGCTTGAAGATGGGAGAAGGTATCGCTGGCTGGGTCGCGCAGAGCGGCCAGGCGGAGATCGTGCCGGACGTCAGCAAGGATCCGCGCTTCAATAAGCAAGTGGATCAGATGACCCAGATGAGCACCCATTCCATCGTGTGCGTGCCCATTAGCACCAAGGAGCGCGTGCTGGGAGTGATCGAGATCATCAACCACATTGGCCATCGCGATTTTGACGAAGCCGATCTGGGCTTGCTGCACGCGATGGCCGACTACGCCGCCATTGCCCTGGAAAATGCTCTGCACGTGCAGCGCATCCATGAGTTGACCATCACCGACGACACCACTGAGCTCTACAACGTGCGCCACCTCAATTTTGTCCTGGAGACAGAAATCTATCGCTCCAAACGCTACCAGTATCAATTCTCTTTGCTGTTCATTGACCTGGACCATTTCAAACAGGTGAACGACACCTACGGACATTTGATTGGAAGCAAGCTGCTGCGGGAGTTGGCCACTTTCCTGCGGGGCAGCTTGCGGCTGATTGATTATGCTTTCCGCTACGGGGGCGATGAGTTTGTGATCCTCTTGCCACAGACGGACAAAGAAAGCGCTTCCATCGTGGCCCGCCGGCTGCGCGAACAGTTGAACGCGACCGTGTTTATCCGAGATGAAGGCCTGAACATGCGGGTTACGGCCAGTATCGGCCTGGCCACTTTTCCGGGCGATGCCACCACCAAAGCGGATATGATCCGGATGGCCGACGAGGCCATGTATCACGTGAAAAACACCACCCGCGACAATATCGCTGTGGCCAACCAAGGCCTTCTGACCTAGCTTTGCTTGTTTCCTTTCCGTGCCGTATTTCTTGACCCGCTTCCAACACTCGTGCTAGCGTGACTCTGTAACCGGTCGAACTATGACGCCCCGCACCCGCAACCCGAACGTTGGCACCTCTTCCCAACAGGTTTCTCGAGACGCCCTGGGCATGATTGAAACGCGCGGGCTGGTAGCTTCGATTGAGGCTGCGGACGCTATGGTCAAAGCAGCGAACGTGGCGATCCTCGGGCAGACCTTCATCGGGGCCGGCTACGTTACGGTCATGGTGCGCGGGGACGTGGGCTCGGTCAAGGCGGCCACCGATGCCGGTGCAGCGGCGGCCCGGCGCGTGGGTGAGTTGGTCAGCGTGCATGTGATCCCTCGGCCCCACCCCGAAGTGGAAAGCATTCTCCCCAGTGGCGGCAAGATTCCGCCCGGGCAGGCATCATGGTAGTTCCCCGGTTCCGGTCCGGCATTGACCGACATTGTTTGGTAGCGACTCTGCTGAGCGGAACCTGAGTTTTTCCAGGAGCAGGGCGATGAGCGTCAGCGATTCCGACCTCCGTGCCGTACAACAGGTACGCGACTTGATCCGTGCTGCAGTGGCGGCACAGCAACGCTGGGCCACTTTCTCCCAGGGACAGATTGATGCGGTCATTGAAGCGATGGCCACCGCCGCCACACAGGCCGCTGAGCAACTGGCTCGCATGGCGGTGGAGGAAACCGGCTTCGGCAACGTGCCGGACAAGATCAAGAAGAACAAGTTCTGCTCCGAGGACGTCTATCGCGCCATCCGCCCCATGCGGACGGTCGGCATCTTGCGCGAGGATCGGGAGAAGGGCGTGATTGAAGTGGCGGAACCCGTGGGCGTGGTGGCGGCCATCATTCCGTGTACCAATCCCACTTCGACCGCCATCTACAAAATCCTGATTTCGCTCAAGGCCCGCAATGGAGTTGTGCTGAGTCCGCATCCGTCGGCGAAGAAATGTATTTGTGCTACGGCTGACGTGCTGCAGAAAGCGGCGCTGAAGGCGGGCGCACCGGAGGGTCTGATCGGGTGCCTCACGCAGGTGACCACCCAATCAACCCAGGAGTTGATGCGGCATCGGAATGTCGCCGTCATTCTGGCCACGGGCGGCACCGGGCTGGTGCGAGCGGCCTATAGCTCGGGAAAACCCGCCTATGGGGTCGGGCCCGGCAATGTGCCGGCCTACATCGAGCGCACCGCCAACGTTCGCAAGGCGGTGGGGGATGTCATCACAGGAACCAGTTTCGACAACGGCACCATCTGCTCCTCGGAACAAGCGATCCTGGCGGAAGAGCCCATCCGGGATGCCGTGCTGCAGGAGTTGCGGGAGCAGGGAACATACTTCTTGAATGCGCAGGAAATGGACGCGGTGGGCCAAGTGGTGTTTCGCTCGGACACATTTCGCGTCAACCCCAAGATTGTTGGCCGCGCCGCGCCGGTGATTGCAGAGATGGCCGGGTTTAAGGTTCCGCCCCAGACGCGGGTCTTGTTGGCGGAACCGGGGGGCGTGGGGCGCGCCTACCCGCTGTCGGCTGAAAAGCTTTCGCCCATCCTGGCTTTCTACACCGTTCGGAACTGGCAGCACGGAGTAGAGCTGGCCAATCAGTTGCTGGCTTTTGGCGGACTGGGCCATACCGCCTCCATCCACTCCACCAACGACGCCGTCATTCGGGAATACGGCCAGCGGGTGCGCGCTTCCCGGGTGGTGGTGAACAGTCCGGCTCCGCAGGGCTCGATTGGGCTCTCCACCGGCTTATTTCCCGCCATGACGTTGGGTTGCGGGGCGATGGGCGGCAATATCACCTCCGATAACATCGGGCCGCAGCATTTGTTCAACATCAAGAGGATCGCTTATGAGACGCGCCCGGTCGAGTCGGCCGTGGTGCAGCGCGCCGTGTTGGTTCCGCAGGCGGTACCAGCCGCTCCAGCTAGCGCACCGGCAAGCGCGAAGGTCCCCGACCGCGGCACCATCGCTCGTGTGGTGGAGCGTTTCCTGGCACAGAAAGGAGTGTCACCCCCGAGTGCGCCTGCCACTCCAGTGGCACAGGAGGCGAAGAACGAGCCGGTGTCACCGCCGCCTTCACCCGTGGCAGATTTCGTCAGCGAGAGCGACGTGCTCGCCGCTATGCAGCGGTCGGAGAAGATTTACATTTCTCCCCAAACCATTCTCACGCCTTCGGCTCGAGATTTAGGCTTTGCCCAAGGCGTATTTGTTGAATCCGCCGCCAATCCGGCCACGGGCGCTGTTGCACGCTCCGGCTGATCTATTCTTCCTGGGCTTTTCCCTGTTCGTCTTGTCTGGCTAGCCCTCCTCTCCTATACTCCCAAGAGGGACCTATATGAGGCCACTTCCTGTTGCGCAGATGCGGCGTTTGGCGTTGCTCGCCGTTGTTGCGGTGGCGGTGATCACCGTCGGCAGCTACGGTCTGCGTCGTTGGCGCCTCTACCAAGTGCGTCGCGCAGCACCCGCTTCTCTTCCGTCAGAGGTACAACAGCAGGCGGAGAAGTTCACGCTTTCCCGTTCCGAGGCAGGTCAAACTCTTTTTACCCTCCAGGCGGGCCGGACCATCGAGCGCGAGGGCGATACCACCGTGCTTGAGGATGTGTCGGTTGTACTCTATGGCCGGGGTGGTGGGCGCTCCGACGAAATCCACACCAAGCGCTGCGAATACGATCCTGCTGGAAGCGGTGAAGTGTACTGTCCGGGCAAGGTCACCATTCTTTTGCGGGGAGCGCCCGGGGCCTCGATTGATTCGGTGGAAACAGGAGTACCGTCGCTTGAGTTGCAGACCGAGGGCGTGCGGTTTGCCATTACTGAGGGCACGGCTTGGACGGATCGGCCGGTTCAATTTTCTTTTCGCGGAGGACGCGGTCAGGCCATGGGGCTGCGGTACCAAGCGCAGGACCCTACGGTGGTGTTGGAGAAAGAGGTTGAGATTGAAGTTCAGCGGGCAGGGAATGAGCCGCTGCAGATCCGGGGCGCTCGGCTGCTCTATTTTTCCGGCAAGCTGAAGCTGGAGTTGCTTCCGCCGCTTGAGATGCGCGCCAGTGACAGCCGTTTGGTCGCCGACAAGCTCTCCCTGTTTCTGGATCCAAGCTTCGGAATTAAGCGCATGCAAGCGTCGGGGAACGTCCGCGCGCGTCGGCACCAAGTCGGCCGGGAGCAGGAACTGCGCGCAGATCGCGCTGTGGCCTATTACGCTGCCGATGGGTTGATGGAACGGCTGGACGCCGAGGGCGGGGTGGAGTTTACCTCCCGCACAACCGAGAGCGAAGAGCGTTTGACTTCGCAGAGTGTGGTTCTCCAGTTCGATCCTTCGCACCGCCTGGTACGGCAAGTGGTGGCTGAGGGAAACGCCCAATTCACCGTGGAGACAAAAGAGGAGACCCGCCGCTTGCAGGGTCCCACCCTGACGTTGGAGTTGCGGGCCGAAGCGCCCGAGCAGCGTTTGTTGCGGGCTCCGAAAGGTGGCGAACTCCACCTGACCGGCGCTGCCGGTGAACAGCGCACCATAACCGCCAACCGATTGGATCTCGAAATTGAGCGAGGACGTCTGCGCTCCCTGCGCGCTTCCGGCCAGGTGCGCACGCGAGAGACCCAGCCGGGCCAACCCACGCGCAAGACGAGCAGCGAAGAATTGAGGACGGAGTTCGACAGCAAGGGAAAAATCGTCGCCGCCGAGCAGTGGGACGGCTTTCGGTTTGAGGACGAACGCTGGCAGGCGGAAGCGGGACGTGCCCGCTACCATGCGGAGGAGTCCGTCTTTCTGCTCAGCGAGCAGCCTTCGCTGTGGAATGAAACCACCCGAACAACGGCCCGCACAATTGAGATCGCTGAGGGAACAGGAATTGTCCGGGCTGAAGGTGAGGTGCGCACGACCCAACGCCCAAGTCCGGGAAGTACGCGCGGGTTCGGCAGCGGCGTGATTCAGTTGGCCGCGCAGACGATGGAAGCTAACCAAGCACAGGGGTGGGCCCGCTACCAGGGAGAAGCGCGCATGTGGCAGGGCGAGACGCGATTGGCCGCAGAACTGATTGAGTTGTTTCAGCAACCGGCGGAGCTGCGGGCACGGGGCCACGTGTCGGCCCTGTTGGTGGAAGCAACGGAGGAAGCGGCGAGTACAACCCAATCTCATCGCGCTGTGTACATCACCTCAGAACAGTTTACCTACTTGGAATCGGAGCGCCGAGGGCTGTTTGAACAAAACGTGAGGGCCAGAAATGAATTTGGGACGCTCACCGGCCCTCGGCTGGAAGTGTTTTTGGTGCCTGACCAGAGCACTGGCTCGCAACGCCTCGAACGCGCACACGCCAGCGGCGGTGTGCGCATCGTACGGGATGGCCGGGTGTCTGTCAGTGAGCAGGCGGACTACAGCGCCAGCGCGGGGACAGTAGTTTTGTGGGGTGGAACACCGACGGTGCGGGATGGGCAAGGCGGCAGCACCACCGGCGCTCGTTTGACTTTGTTTTTAGCGGATGGTAGGATTCGAGTGGATTCGGCAGAAGGAATCCGTACCGTCACTCGCCGCCCGCGGACTCAATGACCCATGTTACAGTTGACGGCCGAAGAGTTGAGCAAATCTTTTCGTGGCCGTAGAGTTGTCAACAACGTCAGTTTGACCGTGGGGGAGGGCGAAGTGGTGGGCTTGCTGGGGCCGAACGGCGCCGGCAAGACCACGATTTTTCACATGGTTGTGGGGCTCATCCGTCCGGACACGGGCCGCGTTCGCCTGAACGGAATTGACCTGACCGAATTTCCCATGTACCTGCGGGCGCGACATGGGTTGACCTATCTGCCCCAGGAACCTTCAGTATTCCGCAAGCTGACGGTGGAGCAAAATATTCTGGCGGTGGCGGAAACGTTACCGTTGACGGGCAAGCAGCGGCAGGAACAGTTGGAAGAGTTGCTGAACTTGCTGGGGCTGACGCACTTGCGGAAGCACTTGGCCTACACGCTCTCCGGTGGCGAGCGGCGCCGGCTGGAGATTGCGCGTGCGCTGGTAATCTCGCCCAAATTTATGCTGTTGGACGAACCCTTTTCCGGCATTGATCCCATCACGGTGCTGGAGATTCAGAAGATTGTGCGGGGTTTGAAGGCCTCAGGTATCGGGGTGCTGATTACGGACCACAACGTGCGCGAGACGCTGCGAGTCACCGATCGCGCTAATATCATCCACAACGGGAAGATTTTCCGCAGCGGCACTCCGCAGGAGCTGGAGGCCGATCCGGAAGTGCGGCGAATTTACCTGGGCGATCATTTTCGATTGCACTAGAGCAGACTATGCACTGGCTGGAACCCAGACTTCAACTGCGAGTTACCCAGAGGCAGATTCTCACCCCTGGGTTGGTGCAAATGGTGAGTCTGCTGCAGCTCAACCGGCTGGAGCTGCGGGAGATGATTGAGCAGGAACTGATGGCAAACCCGGTGCTGGAAGAAGTGGGCGAAGACGGGTTGCCGCGCGAGCGGGAAGCGGTGGAGGACGGTTTCGAGAAAGCCGAGGCGGAAGTGGCGCCCGGCGAGCTGGGCGATCCCTTCGAAGAGTTCAACATGAAGGCGGTCTTCGAAGAGTATATGGACGCCACCGAGCGCCAGGGTGAGCGCGAAGAGATCGAGCGGCCCTCCTTTGAGAATTTCCTTTCTCCCCCCACCACCTTATCCGATCATCTGCATTGGCAATTGGGCTTGACGACGACGACCGATGAGGTAAAGGACGCGGCCCGCTCCATTATCGGCAATCTCAACGAAGAGGGCTACCTGTCCGCCACGCTGGAAGAGATTACCACCAGCGATGAGCATGAAGTGTCAGACGTGGAAAAGGCATTGGCGCTGGTGCAGGAGTTCGATCCGGTGGGGGTGGCGGCGCGCGACTTGAAGGAATGCTTGCTGCTGCAACTGCCGGCCCTGGCTCCGGAAAATGTGTTAGCCCAACAGATTGTTCGTGACCACCTGAAACAGTTGCAGAATAAGCAATACCGCGACTTGGCTCGGGCCGTGAACCGGCCGCTGCCGGTAGTGATGACGGCAATTGACGTGATTAGGGGGCTCGACCCGCGCCCAGGGCTCCGCTACAACCGGGCGCAAGCCCGCCTGGTCGAACCGGAGGTTTTCTTCGTCAAGGTGGGTGACGAGTACAAGGTGCTGCTGAACGAAGATGAGTTGCCTCAGTTGCGGCTGAGTTCCGTGTATCGCCGCCTGTTGGACCGTCGCACCGCTCCGCGCGAGGTGCGCAGCTACATCCGCGACCGCTTTTCCGCCGCTATCCAGTTGATGAAGAACATCGCCCAGCGCAAGCATACCATCCAGCGGGTGGGGGAAATAATTGTGCAGCGCCAGCGCGATTTTTTGGATCGAGGGCCCGACCATCTGAAGCCGCTGATGATCAAAGAAGTCGCAGAAGAGGTGGGAGTGCATCCGTCCACGGTCAGTCGCGCCGTGGCCAACAAGTATGCCCACACCCCCCAGGGAGTTTTGGAGTTGCGCTCGTTCTTTTCGGAATCGGTGGGCGGTCCTCTGGGGCAGGATACGTCACTGGTCACATTGAAGCGCCGGGTGCGGAAGATGATTGAGGAAGAAGACGCGGCCCATCCGTTGACGGATGAGCGTATTGCCCAGCGCCTGGCGGCCGAGGGAATCAAGGTGACGCGGCGCACAGTGGCCAAGTACCGTGAGGATATGAAAATCCCCAGCACCCACCAGCGACGGGTGAAGAACTGAAAAAGATCCCGGGCGTTCCCTCGTTCTATGCCGACACAGCGTAGCCGTTCGCGGCGCACCTCCCGCCCCAAGCGACGCCGGGCCCGCCAAACGGCACCCCTGGTGATCGTGACCGGGTTGAGTGGTTCGGGCAAGGGCTCGGTGTTGAAGGCGCTGGAAGACCTGGGTTACTACTGCGTGGACAACCTGCCGATCGATTTGATTCCCACCTTCGCCGACCTCTACCTCAAAACAAGCGGGGAGGTGCAGCGGGCCGCCCTGGTGGTGGACATTCGCGAGGGCGAGGCATTGGAAAAACTCCCGCGCGTGTATGAGAACCTGCGCCGGACCGCCCCGGCCACGTTGGTTTTTGTGGAAGCCAGTGATGACGCTTTGCTGCGGCGCTTCAGTGAAACCCGGCGGCCGCACCCGCTGGGGGCTGACCTGCCCTTGCGGGAAGGGATCCGGCGCGAGCGCAAATTGCTAAAGCGCATCCGGGCGCGCGCGGAAATTGTGATCGATACCACCCGGTTCAATCCCCACGAGCTGCGCCGGTTCGTGGAGGAGCGCCTCGTGGAGACGGACCAGAACCGGGCGCTGATGATTTCCCTGGTGAGCTTCGGGTATCGCTACGGTGTGCCGCCCGATGCTGATCTGCTGTTCGACGTTCGCTTTCTGCCCAACCCCAATTTTGTTCCCGCCTACAAGTCGCTTACCGGGAAAGATCGGCGGGTGGCGCGGTACGTCTTTGCTTTTCCCCAGGCGAAGGAGTTCATGAACCGTATCGTCAAACTTTTGCTCTATCTTTTGCCGCACTACATCCGCGAGGGTAAAAGCTACCTCACCATTGGCTTCGGGTGCACCGGCGGACGTCACCGTTCGGTGGCCATCGCGCAGGCCGTCCGGGAAAAACTGGCAGGCAGCAAATACGAGGTCAAGATTTCTCACCGCGACTTGGGCAGGGGGGCCTGGAGTTGACTTTGCCAAAAGTAAACTCCTATGGTTAGGCGTCTTGTGGCCGCAGCGCTGCGTGTGTTGTACAGGTAAGAAAAGATGCGCAACTTGGGACATTTGCTCAGCTACGTCCGCCCGCATACGAGCTGGTTGCTGGTGGGCGGGGGGTTGATGGCCGCGGTCGGGGTGCTGGAAGGAGCGACCGCGCTGCTGTTCTGGCCGCTCATGCAGGTGGTACTCCAACCGGGGGGTGCCAGCCAGCAGATTGTGCTCTTGGATATTCCTGCGTTCGACAGAACCTACTACCTCCAAGATGTTTTCCCGCTGCCGGTAGCGACGGCCGCTTATCTGGTGGTGGCGATAATTGTGTTGGTGTTTGTCACCAAGGCGGTCAGCGAGTACCTGGGGGAATACTGCGTCCACCGGCTGGGCTACTCGGTGGTGATGGACCTGCGCAATCAACTCTATGCGCACACGCTGCGGCAGTCGTTGAGCTTCTTTTCCCGGCAGTCCACCGGGCAATTGATGTCGATGGCGATCAACGACATTGAGCGAGTGCAGCAGGCAGTCTCGCACGTCCTGACCGATTTTTTTCGCCAGGCCTTTGCCTTGCCCGTTCTGCTTGTGCTGGTGTTTGCGATTGACTGGAAGCTGGCGCTGGCGTGTTTCCTGACCGTCCCGTTGATCGTGATTCCGATCTCACAGCTCGGGCGACGGATTCGGCGCATCAGCCGCACGGCCCAGGAACAATTGGCCGGCTTGAATCAATCGTTGCAGGAAACTTACAGCGGCGTACGCATCGTGCAGGCGTTCGGCGCCGAGAAGAGGGAAGCCGATCGGTTTCGGGACCGCGCGCGCGCCCTGTTCTCCACCTACCTGCGCTGGGTACGTCATTACGCCGTCGCCTCGCCTTTAATGGAGGTGCTGGGGGCCGTGACAGTGGGCGGCTTGGTGTTGTTGGCACGCCAGCGGATCGAGGCGGGCGTGGTGAGTTCGGGTATGATGATCACGTTCGTGGTGACGCTCATCAAAGTTTATCAGCCGGTGAAGCGATTGGCGGGAATTTACAGCCAATTCCAACAGGCCCTGGGAGCGTCGGAGAGAGTCTTCGAGTTCTTGGATCACCGGGAGGAAGTGTGGGAGAAGCCGGATGCAGTGGAGATGCCGGCGTTTTCCGGCCAGGTTGAGTTTGACCGCGTTGTCTTTTCTTACCCGGGTGGACAAACGTTACTGCGCGAGATTACTTTCTCCGTGCGCAAAGGCGAAGTGGTGGCGCTGGTAGGATCAAGTGGAGCCGGCAAGACCACCCTGGTGAACTTGCTGCCGCGCTTCTTCGACGTGACCAAGGGAGTCATTCGCATTGACGGGCGGGACATTCGAGATTTCCGCGTGGCTTCCCTCCGCGCCCAGATCGCTTTCGTCACCCAGGAAACGGTTCTGTTCAACGACACGGTGGGAAACAACATCGCCTACGGGCAGCCCGATGCTCCCCAGGAGGCGGTGCGCGCGGCGGCGGCGGCGGCCCTGGCGCACAACTTTATTGCCGAGTTGCCGCATGGCTACGATACCCATATTGGAGAGCGGGGTGTGCGGCTGAGCGGAGGCCAGCGGCAGCGGCTGGCCATCGCGCGCGCCTTGCTGAAAAATGCCCCCATCTTGATTCTGGACGAAGCGACATCGGAGTTGGATATGGAGTCGGAGCTGCTGGTGCAGCGCGCGCTCGCGAACCTGATGCAGGGCCGCACCGTTTTTGTCATCGCGCACCGTTTGACCACCATTCGCCGCGCGGACAAAATCGCAGTGTTGGAAGACGGCACCATCCGCCAAGTGGGAACACACCCGGAGTTGCTGGCTCGCGGGGGCCTCTACCAGCGGCTGTACGAGATGCAATTTGTGGACTTGGACGCGCCGATGCCGGCCGTGCCCAGTGGGGGGAGCACTTAACCATGTTGCGCAGCATGACCGGATTCGCGCAGGCGAGTGCGCAAGAGGATACCTGGGGCTTGACGGTTACGGTGCGCGCATTCAATCATCGCTTCTTGGACTTGCGTTTTCGCCTGCCCGGCGATCTGGAGGCGGCTGAATCGCAGTTGCGGGCGTTGGTGCGTGGCCATGTGCGCCGGGGCCATCTGGACGTGCGGATGGAGATGGAGCGCAACGGGCGTCCGGCGTTGGAGGTGGATCGAGACTTCGTGCGGAGTTATCTGCAAGTCCATATCGAGCTGCAACGTGAACACAACCTGAGCGGTGAACCCGATTTGACTGCGCTGTTGCGGGTCCCCGGGGTTTTGCGTCGTAGTGAAGCCGCACTGAGCGGAGAAGATGCGGTTCGATTGGTGGGCTTAGCCGAAACAACTCTGAGCGAGGCTTTGAAGCGGTTGAACGAGATGCGGAGCCGGGAAGGCGCAGCCCTGGAGAATGAGCTGCGCGGGCGCTTGGGGAAGGTTGAAGCTGCCCGGGGAAAGCTGGCTGAGTTGGGCGAGCGCGCCTTGCCGGCTTTTCAACAACGCCTGCAAAAGCGGCTACAGGAATTGCTGGCCGGAGTTTCGCTGGAGCCGGCCCGGTTGGCCCAGGAAGCGGCCTACCTGGCTGAGCGGAGCGACATCAGCGAGGAGCTGATGCGCTTGGCCAGCCATGCCAATCAGTTTGGTCAGTTGCTGGACAGCAAGGCCGAAGCGGGCAAGCAGTTGGATTTTCTGCTCCAGGAAATGAACCGTGAGACCAATACCACGCTCTCCAAAGTGCCGAACCTGGGAGCGGAAGGTTTGGAAATGACCCGCCTGGGGTTGGAGATCAAGGCGGAGATTGAACGCCTGCGCGAGCAGGTGCAGAACGTGGAGTGACGGTGGCGGCGCAACCTCGGGTGTTCATCGTTTCGGGGCCGTCGGGCTCCGGCAAAACCACGGTGGTGGAGCATTTGTTGCGAGCAGTGCCGGATACCATGTTCTCCGTGTCTTATACAACCCGCAAGCCGCGCGCGGGCGAGCAGGACGGCCGCGAATACTCTTTTGTCAGCCGGGAGAAGTTTGAGGAAATGATCGCGCGCGAGGAGTTTTTGGAGTACGCCGATGTCTTCGGGAATTTGTATGGCACGCACGCCGGCGTACTGGCGGAGGCCGAGAAAAATAAAAAAGATTTGGTGCTCGACATTGATGTTCAAGGAGCGCGCCAAGTGAAGGCAAAGCTGTCGGGTGCAGTGGCGGTCTTCCTGCTGCCGCCGTCGCGGCAGGAGCTGGAGCGGCGCTTGCTCGCTCGTGGGCAGGATTCCAGTGAGGTCATTGCGCGGCGGTTGGAGATGGCGCGGCGAGAAATCGAAAGCTACGACAACTTTGATTACTTGGTGGTCAATCACGACCTGCAAGAGACCTGCACGCAGGTGGAAGCTATCGTTCAGGTGCGGCGCGAGCAATGCGGAGCCAGCGGGGCAGCGATTGCGGGGCGGGCCAACTCGTTCCACGCACAGGCGGCGGCCGCCCGCCGGGAGACCACCTCCGAGCGAGTTTCTGGTATTCTAGAGACGTTTGGTTCAAGCAGCGCGTAGGAGTGTAGAGGGAATGATCTCTATCGACAAAATCGACCAAAAGTTCGTGTTCATCCTGGCTGCTGCCAAACGGGCGCGGCAGTTGCAGGGAGGCGCCAAGCCGTTGATCCAGGCGAGCGTCCGCAAGGCCACGCGAGTAGCAATGGAAGAAGTGGGCGCTGGCGCAGTTCCGTTTGAGGTTCCTCCGATGGAAGAGCACAGCGCGGACGGAAAAGAGAAGAAGCCGAAGAGTAAAGCACGAAAAAAGACATGAAGATTGCACTGGGGGTCAGCGGCTGCATCGCCGCCTACAAGGCGGCGGAGTTGGTGCGCCTGCTCCAGCAGGAAGGGCTCAGCGTGCAGGTGGTGATGACCAAGAGCGCGCAGGAGTTTGTGCGCCCACTGACTTTTGCTGCTTTGACCGGGCAGAAAGTCATCACCGAGATGTTCGGGGGCGGCGCGGAGCCGGCGAACGTCGAGAACGCCGTTGAGCACATCGGGGTTGCGGACAGCATTGACGCGCTGGTGGTCGCGCCCGCGACCGCCAACCTGCTGGGCAAGCTGGCACAGGGGATTGCGGATGACTTTCTGACCACGCTCTACCTGGCGACCAAGGCGCCGGTGCTGGTGGCGCCGGCGATGAACGTGAATATGTGGCAGCATCCTGCGGTGCAGGCCAACTTGGCGCAACTGCGGGAGCGAGGCGTGGCTGTGGTCGAGCCTGACCAGGGCTATCTGGCGTGCGGCTGGACCGGGCCGGGCCGCCTGGCAACGCTGGAAGAGATCGTAGCGCGGGTGTTGACTCTGCTGGGGATTCGAAAGGATTTGGCGGGCGAGACGGTATTGGTCACGGCCGGGCCGACCTGCGAAGACATTGACCCTGTCCGCTACATCACCAACCGGTCTTCGGGGCGGATGGGGTACGCCGTGGCGGAGGCCGCGCGGCGGCGTGGGGCCGAAGTGATTTTGGTCAGCGGGCCGACGGCCATTCCCGTGCCGAGCGGAGTGCGGGTGGAGCGCGTTCGTACCACTGAGGAGATGCGCCAAGCCGTGCGAGCGGCGTTGCCGCAGACCACGGTGGTAATCAAGGCGGCGGCGGTGGCGGACTTCCGGCCGGCGCGGACTGAGAAGCACAAGATCAAGCGTCGGCGGGGCGAGTTGAAGTTGGAGTTGGAACCGACGGCAGACCTGCTGGAGGAAGTGGCGCGGGAGAAGGGCAGCCGCTTGCTGGTCGGGTTTGCCGCCGAAAGCGAAAATGTGGTGGAGAACGCGCGGCTCAAGTTGGAGACCAAACACCTGGACCTGGTGGTGGCGAACGACATCACCCGGGAAGGGGCGGGTTTTGACGGAGAGACCAACATCGTTACGCTGCTCAGCCGCGACGGGCGGCAGACCGACCTCCCCAAAATGAGCAAGCAGGCCGTGGCCGACCTGATCCTGGACGAAGTGGTGCGTTTGCGAAGCCGGGTTGAATCCGGCCGGGCACAGAGTCTGCCAAGATGAGCGAACCGCGCGAAGAACACCTGCGCGACTGGTTGAGTTTTGCTGAAGAGTTGGGATTGACTCCTTTTTATCGCCGGCGCGCAGCACCGCAAGGTTCGCCCCTGCCTGCGCGGAAAATTTCTCTGCCAGTCATCGAAGATCCGACACCGACGGTGCCGATGGTTTCGATGGCCCATGAAACTCCACAGACAGCCTCCTTGTTTGGCGAGGTGCCCGGACACGTGGAGGGCGACACGCTGGAGAAGATTCGGGCTGACATCGGTGATTGCCGCCGCTGCAAGCTCTGGCCGCACCGCGCCAACATCGTCTTCGGTGTAGGTAATCCTCGGGCTGAACTGGTGTTCGTGGGGGAAGGGCCGGGAGCGGACGAGGACGCGCAGGGAGAGCCGTTTGTGGGCCGGGCCGGGCGGTTGCTTAACCGCTGGATCGAAAGCATGGGGCTTACGCGCGACGCCGTTTATATTTGCAACGTGGTCAAGTGTCGCCCGCCCGCCAACCGCACCCCAGAGAAGGACGAGGTCGAAACCTGCTCGCCGTTTCTCTTCCGACAGTTGGACGCGATTCGCCCCAAGCTGATTTGCTGTTTGGGAGCTTCCGCCGCCAAGGCTTTGCTGGGGAAGCCGATCGCCATCACCCGCGTTCGTGGCCAGGTGTTCGATTACCGTGGCAGCAAACTCTTTCTGACCTACCACCCTGCCTATTTGCTGCGGCCGCATTCGCCCACAGTGGACCGCGAGATTCGGCAGGACTTGGAAAAGATCCGCACATTCCTCTCTGCCTGAGAGCCGCCATGGCTGCGGCCTACTGCGATGTAGCGGTTCCCCTTCCGCTGCACGAAACCTTCACGTACAAAATTCCCGCCCGACTCAATGCCCAAGTGTGCGCGGGGTGCCGGGTGGCGGTTCCATTCGGCTCCCGGAAGCTGGTGGGCGTGGTAACGGCGCTGCTGGACGTGCCGCGGGTTACTGGGCCGCTGAAAGAGGTGGAGGCGCTGCTGGATGTTGAACCGGTGCTGCCGGCGTCGCTGCTGGCGCTGGGCCGCTGGGTGAGCGAGTATTACGCGGCGCCGCCGGGCGAAGTGGTCCGCGCCATGCTTCCGTTGCACGATGAGTTCGCGCTGCGCGAGCGGGCCTGCCTGCGACCGCTCGGAAGTCAACGCCTGGCTGACCTCGAACTCCGAGGCGAACGCAGCCAAAACGAGGAGGCCGAGTACCAAATCCTGCATCTGCTGAAAAACGGAAAGTCGCGCACGGTGGGTGGGCTGGCGCGGCACGTGCAAGAGGGAAAGCGAGTGCTGGCGCGGCTGCGGCGCAACGGTTGGCTGGAGATTGCGCGCGAGATCAAACGGCGGCAGCGGCGCAGCGAGGCAGCGCCGCCCCGCATGTTCGAAGGCGATTGGGTGACCGACGGTGCGCTGGTGCTGACGCAGGAACAGGAACGTGCCCTGGAAGAGATCAAGCGGTTGCAGTCCGCCGGCCGCTTTGCCACCGTGCTGCTGCACGGCGTGACCGGCAGCGGCAAGACCGAGGTGTACTCGCACGCGATTCAACGTTGCCTGGAGCAGGGGCGGACGGCGCTGCTGCTGGTGCCGGAAATTGCGCTGACGCCGGCAGTCGCGGAACAATTCGTTGCGCGCTTCGGCCACCGGGTGGCGGTGTTGCACAGCGGACTAAGCGCGCGGGAACGCTCGGCCGAGTGGTGGCGCTTGCGGCGCGGAGAGGCGCGCGTGGCGGTGGGTACGCGCTCAGCCGTATTTGCGCCGGTAGAGAATTTAGGTTTGGTGATTGTGGACGAAGAGCAGGACGGGAGCTACAAGCAGGGAGAAACGCCACGTTACCACGGGCGCGACACGGCGGTGGTGCGCGCGAAGTTCGAAGGCGCGGTGGCCATTCTGGGATCGGCGACACCGGCACTGGAAACCAGTTATCACGCTCGATCGGGGCGCTACCAATTGCTGGCGATGACGAGCCGGGTGGCCAATCGCAAGCTGGCGGCAGTGACCTTGGTGGACATGCGAGCCGAGTTTGAGGAAACCAGGAAGGCGGAACTGTTTTCGCGGGCCTTAACGAAAGGAATCGAAGAAGCGCTGGCCGCCGGCGGGCAAGTGCTGCTGCTGCGAAACCGGCGCGGCTACGCTAACTTTCTGCTGTGCCGTAAGTGCGGCGCCGCAGTGCAGTGCGCCGATTGCAGCATTTCGCTGGCATTCCACCGCGGGCGGGGCCGGCTGCTCTGCCACTACTGCGGGTATGCGCGCGGTGTTCCGAACAGTTGCGAGAAGTGCGGGAGCGAGCATCTCTACTACGTCGGCGAGGGGTCGGAGAAGGTAGAAGAGGTGGTGCGACGTACTTTCCCTGCCGCACGGGTGGCGCGGCTGGACCGCGACACCGCCGCCGGGCGAGGTCAAGCGGAGAGAATTCTGCGGCGGTTCGTGCGGGGCGAGCTGGACATCCTGGTGGGCACGCAGATGATCGCCAAAGGGCACGACTTTCAGGGAGTGTCGCTGGTGGGGGTGCTCTCAGCCGATTCAATTTTGGGATTGCCGGATTTTCGCGCTGCCGAACGCACTTTCCAATTGTTGACGCAGGTGGCGGGCCGTGCCGGTCGCGGTGAGCTGTCCGGGCGCGTGCTGGTGCAAACTTACTATCCTGACCACTACGCCATTCGCTTTGGGGCGGCGCAGGACTACGAGCGGTTTTACGAGCAGGAGATGAGGTTCCGCCGCCTGCTGCGCTATCCGCCTTTTACCGCGCTGGCCAACGTGGTGGTGCGCCAGCGCAAGCTGGACGCCGCCATTCGGACGGCGCGCCAGTTGCAGGAGTTCTTCCAGCAACGGAGTGTGCCGAACCTGCGGGTACTGGGGCCGGCGCCGGCGCCGATTGCGCGCTTGAAGAAAGATTACCGCTTTCAGTTTTTGCTGAAGTCGCCCGACCGCAGCGCGCTGCAACAACTTCTGCGGGCAATGGCGGACTACGCGCGCCAGGAACAGATTGCACCCGGAGCGGTGCTGGTGGACGTGGACCCGCTGAGCTTGTTGTAGTGTTAGTAGTACAGGTGGAAGGGAACAGGGGTGAAGCAGAGCAGGAAGACCAGCAGGCCGAGGGCGGCGACCCAGAGCCGCTTGCGATCAAGCGTCTGGACGGGCTCGAGCACGGTGGGATGACGCGTACCCATGAGCCGCAGCAGGATGCCCCAGAAGGTCCAGCCAAACCAAATCGTCTCCGGATAGAGCAGGCCAAAGAGGCCGATCACAAACAGTAGAAAAATAAACAGGCGCGAGAGGGAGCGGTGCCTGCTGGGCGCGACCGCGTAGAGGATGTGGCCGCCATCGAGTTGTCCCACCGGCAGCAAGTTCAACGCGGTGGCGAACAGGCCCACCCAGGCGGCGCGACCGATGGGGTGGAGGAAGAGCTGGTCGAGGGGCACGTCCGGGCGCAGCAGCTTTGCCAGCAGTTCCATCAGGGGAGGGTTGCCAAAAACAATTGCTCCTTGTGCGAGCGTGCCGGGGATGGCCTTGGAATAGAGAATGCCGACAATCAGTGCGGGCACGGCGACTGCAAAGCCGACCAGCGGTCCGGCGATGCCGACGTCGAACAAGGCGCGCCGGTGGACGATGGGCGATTGAATGCGAATGAAGGCGCCCATGGTGCCGATGAGGGTGGGCGCAGGAAGGAAGTAAGGGTAGGTGGCGTGGATGCCGTAGATGCGGCACGCGAAGTAGTGGCCCAGCTCGTGCGCCAGCAGGATTCCCATCAGGGCGAGCGCGAAGGGCCAGCCCGAGAGCAGCGAGAACGGGTTTTCGATCACAGGGCTGAAGAGATCAAGCCAGGAGAAGAATTCAGTGTAGGGATATTGATTTTGCTCGAAGGCGCGGGTCAGGTGGGCGCCCACGGTGAGCGTGCTGACGATGGTCAGCAGGAACAGGAGCAAGGGCAGCTTGACCCGGCGACGCGGAGGTGTGACTATCCGCACCGGAATGCGGATGGGTTCCGGGCCGGGTGGCAGTCGTCCGTGAGTGGAAAAGCCGTTGCCCATGGAAACAATTATATCGAAAAAGGAGAAGCGGAACTTGCATCACACTCGAAAAGCGACGGATCAGAAAGGGTGAGCGGCAAGAAACAACCGGACCGGGATTCTTGGTTCAAGGTTGGCGGGGCGGCTGCGCTAGGTGAGGTTTTGCAGTTCTTTTCCGGGCTTGAAGCGGACAGCTTTGCCTGGAGGGATGGTCACCTCTTCTCCTGTGCGGGGGTTGCGGCCGATGCCGGTCTTGCGCGGGCGGACATTGAAGACGCCGAAGCCGCGCAGCTCAATCCGTTCGCCGCGCTCCAGCGCCCGCTTCATGGCTTCGAAGACGGTTTCCACCGCCAACTCGGCCTTGGACTTGCTCACCCCGGTGCGGCTGACGACTTGGTTGACAATATCCAACTTGATCACAACATCCTCCGACCGTGCTTGGGTTTCCCGCTTCCTACCGAGGCGAGAGCGCAGGTTCAGACCTGCCGATGGCAAGTCAACCGGACAACGCGCGTATGCTATGAACCGTATGGGTTATTGTCAAGCGGCATTTGCTCGCGTTACACTGCGGACTGCGCCCACCGGTTGGATGAGGAGGGGCCAGGCTCCGCATCCAGCATGCGGGCGGAGCCGCGAAACTTTTTCCGAGAGGGTGACTATGCCGGTAAAGTCTGACCGTTGGATTCGCCAGATGGCGCGCGAACAGCGCATGATTGAACCCTTTGCGGAGGCGCAAAAGCGCGAGGGGGTGATCAGCTACGGGCTGTCGAGCTACGGCTACGACATCCGGGTGGCGGACGAGTACCGCATCTTCACCAACGTCAACACCGCCATCGTCGATCCCAAGAACTTCGATGCGCGCTCGTTCGTCGAGTACAAAGGAGACATTTGCGTCATCCCGCCGAACTCGTTCGTGCTGGCGCGGTCGGTGGAATACTTTCGCATTCCGCGCAACGTCCTGACCATCTGCCTGGGGAAGTCCACCTACGCGCGCTGCGGCATCATCGTTAATGTCACCCCGTTCGAGCCGGAGTGGGAAGGCTACGTCACGCTGGAGATCTCCAACACCTCGCCGCTGCCGGCGCGCGTCTATTCCAACGAAGGCCTTTGCCAGGTCATCTTTCTGGAATCTGACGAGCTGTGCGAGGTCTCCTACAAGGACAAGAAAGGCAAGTATCAGGCTCAGCAGGGAATCGTCCTGCCGCGCGTTTAGCGTGCTGCTCGGGCGCCGCTTGCGGCCACAGGAGTGTTCCGCTACCATCAAGGTTGCGTTCTCCGATCCCGGCAGCCTACGGGAGAGACAACCTACTTGGCGTACGGCCGGCTGCCGGGGCGATACCGTGTCTTGCGAAAGCGGGGCGCGCCCCGGGCAAACCCTTGCGGCTAGCGAGGACTGGAAAGGGGAAGGCAATGGCCTATACCTGAAACTGTGGTTGGCACGGGGTATAGGCGATTTTAGTTTGGTGGACGACCTCGCCGCGGCGAAGGTTAAAAGGATAAAATTATGGGACTGTTTAGTGGCAAGAATAATCTGACACCGGAAAAAATCCTGGAAGCACTGCGCGCCGTCCAGGAGCCTAAGTCAAAACGCGACATCGTGGCGCTCAACATGGTTAAGAACCTGGCGGTAAGCGGCGCTGGAATTTCATTGACGATTGCCGTCAGCGATCCCGCTTATCCCTTCAAGGACACAGTCGAGAAGGATGTCCGCGCCGTCCTGGCTAAGTTGGGCAGCGACAAGGAGGTCGCAATTCAGTGGGGCGCGCCCCCGCCTGCGCCCCGGGGCGGAACTCCGCAAGGCCGAGCCGACATACCGGGCGTGAAGAGTATCGTGGCCGTGGCCAGCGGCAAAGGCGGTGTGGGCAAAACCACTGTGGCGGTCAACTTGGCGGTGGCGTTGGCGCAGGCGGGCTCGAAGGTCGGCCTGCTCGATGCCGACGTTTATGGCCCCAACGTTCCCACCATGCTCGGACTGAACGGCCAGCCGGTGGCGCGCGGCAATCAAATCATTCCCTTGGAAGGCTACGGGTTGAAAGTGATGTCGATGGGTTTCCTCAATCCGGGCGATAAGCCGCTCATCTGGCGCGGCCCCATGCTCCACCAAGTCATGCAGCAATTCATCCGGCAGGTGGAGTGGGGCGAGACCGATTACCTGATTATTGATTTGCCGCCTGGCACCGGCGACGTTCAACTTTCCCTTATTCAGACGGTTCCGGTCACGGCTGCAATTCTCGTCACCACCCCGTCAGTGGTCGCGCTGGCTGACGTGCGCAAGGCGATTGAGATGTTCCGTCAGGTCAAGGTCGAAATCCTGGGCATTGTGGAAAACATGAGCTATTTTCTCTGCCCGCATTGCGGCGAGCGCAGCGAGATTTTCAGTTACGGGGAAGGGAAGACCACGGCCGAGCAGTTCAAGATTCCGTTCCTGGGCGAGATTCCTCTCCACGCTGGCATCCGGCTTCACGGCGACGCCGGCAAGCCGCCGGTCAGCCTGGGCGAGGATGCTCCCGAGGCTAAGCCTTTCTTCGATTTGGCCGGGAAGGTGGCCGACGCCCTGAGCACCCTCGCTTCGCGCACACCTGCCACTCCACTGGTGCAAATCACTTAAGTCGGAATTCACAACAATGGAAGACAGCAGCCGGCGGGTCTGGCTGCGTGTGGTTAGGACAAGGAAGAGGTCACGGCGCTGTCGATGTATTCCCGCAGGCGATGGCGAATCTCGCGGCTGATGCCTGCGAACCGGAAACCAACCTGCCGGTTGGAGACAGGGTGTGCGCTTCCGGCAAACACGGTCACGCGAGCGACGCGCACGGTTAGCTCCACTGGTTTGCTGTCACCGGGCAAAGTGAATTCGAGCCGCGCGCCGGCCCCCACTTCCGGGACCGTGTCGAGCGCCACCAACATGCCGGTGGCGCTCAGATTCAAACACTGGCCTTGCACGCGGTGCTCATTCCACAAGCAGAGCACAGGTGTGCGCAGCGCGACCCGGTGTTCGCTGCGGTTTTCCGGCTGCGTCAGCTTCTGAACCGTGCTCAGTAGTTGTCGAATTTGCTGGACGGTAACCGGCTTGGGCAGGAAAAAATTGATACCGACGCGCAGGCTCGCTTGCATGGCGTCCGGCTCCGGGTAGCCCGTGAGCATGACAATGGGGCATTCCGAGTTGGATTCAGATGTGCGGATGCGTGCAGCCAGCTCAATGCCGTCCATCTCGGGCATCTTCCAGTCCAGGAACACGCCGTCGAATTTGTCGTGCTGAATCACCTCGGCTGCTTGCGGGCTCGATTCCAAGCAGAGCGTCTCAGCACCCATTTGGGTGAATACGTCCCGCAGCAAGCGCAACATCTGCTGGTCGTCGTCCACGACCAGAATCTTTGTTTTCACTCCCATTCGGTTACACCGCCAATACGGATTAAGCTGCCCGGCATTGCGTCCGGAAACTGAACGCGCAGCCTGCCGCGCCGGTCGGAACGCGCTGGACTGAGTGTGCCGTCCACACAGTTCCCGGCAGGATCTGGGCGAGGAATGCCCCGCCTCGGCGAACCTCAACACCAGCGTCTTGCGGGCCAATTATCAACTTAATTCATCGGCAAAGCATGAGAATGCATTAATAATCCCGGCGGATGGTGCGGGCATTCTTGCCTGCCCTGCCTACCACAGGCAGGCTTGCTGAGGAGGTGGTTCCTTCTTCCACGGCCAGGGGTAGTGGGACATTTTGGAAATGGAAACTTACGCTGAGCCCTGTGGCACCTGCCACGGGGCGCTTGTGCCGCTTGTCCGCCCGGCGGCAGGTGCCGCCGGGCTCAGCGGTAAAATTAACATTGTGAAACTGACCCACTACCCAGCCAGGGCGAGTCTTGCGCGCTGTCAGCCCGTGTGCTACTTTCACACGTTTGGACTGCGCTGGTTTTGCTCATGATTCTTCCCATCAACGGCTGCGAGCCGCGAATTGCATCCACGGCCTTCCCCGGCGACGCGGGCGCGGAGGTCGTCCGTTGATGCGCCTCGAACTACGTGGATTGCAAGGGGCCCTATCTTGCGTTGACCCGTGCGGTTCACCGCCAGCATTCGCGGCCAGCGGTTTCGTCCGAAACGGAGGCCAAGCGATAGCGTCCCGCCGCTTGTGGTGAGCTTGCCGAACCGCTTCCAAGCCGTCAAAGGCACCCGCGCCTGTCCTGAGCCCCGCGAAGCGGGCCGAGGGAACATCCTCCCGCCCGCTTGTCCCGAGCTTGCCCTGCTTGTCCCGAGCAACGTCGAGGGGAGCGTCAGCGAAGGGCGAATGCGAGGTAACTCCAGCTTCCGGAGCCAGGCATGACGCATCGTTTCCAAGCTGTTAAAGGCACTCGCGATATTCTGCCGCCAGAATCGGCTTTATGGAACCGGGTCGAGCAAACCGCCCGCCGCGTCTTCGCCACCTACAATTTCCAGGAGATCCGCCTGCCTATCCTGGAGCAAAGATACCTTTTCGAGCGCTCCTTGGGTTATGAGTCCGACATTGTTTCGAAGCAGATGTTTACACTTGAGGACCGGGAGTCCAGTGAGCTTTGGGTTTGGCGTGACCTCGTCAGCGACTGGAAACTTAGAATCGATGATCCCCTTGCACTGGACCAGTTCGAGTACGCCCTCAAACGGTTATTGCAGTGCCTTGAAGTCGAGCTTCAAAGAGAAGAAAAAATCTTGAGGCCTGAGATACTTCAGAGTGCCCGCGATGCACTATTGCATAATGCCGAAAAGCTACGGGAGCTCCGCGAGAAAGGGATAACACCCCAAGGCCTAGAGGTTCTTATCGAGACGATACAGCTGGAGGCAGCCACTGTTAGGGGGGAAGACCTGGGTTTGCGCCCGGAAGCCACCGCGTCCGTCGTCCGCGCTTACATCCAGCACGGCCTGCACACGAGGCCCGGCCTTACGAAGCTTTACTATATCGGCCCGATGTTCCGCCGCGAGCGGCCGCAGAAGGGCCGCTACCGACAGTTTTACCAAGTCGGCGCCGAGGTGTTGGGCTCCTCGGACCACCCGGCTCTCGACGCCGAAGTCATCGAAATGCTGCTGGTTTTTCTCGATCGCTGCGGTCTGCGCGAGCATACGCTTTACGTCAATTCCATCGGCTGCTCAGACTGTCGTCCGAAATACGTCGAAAGACTCCGGAGCGAATTGCAAAAAGTAAAAGACCATCTGGGTGCCGACAGCCGCCGCCGGATTGAAACCAACCCGCTGCGCGTCCTGGACTCGAAACTTCCAGAGGAACAACCGATAATCGAAAAGCTTCCCTCCATTCTTGACCACCTCTGCGACGCCTGCCGAGACCATTTCCAAAAGTTTCAGCAGGAGCTAAAGGATCGCAGCCTAGCGTACGAAATTAACAAACGGTTGGTACGGGGGCTGGACTACTACATCCGCACCACTTTTGAGGTCACCGCGCCCGGCTTGGGCGCGCAGAACGCCATCTGCGGCGGCGGGCGCTACGATGGGTTGGTTGAACTGCTTGGCGGCCCTCCCACCAAGGGCATGGGATTCGCCCTGGGCACCGATCGCCTCTTGCTGGCGCTGCGGCAGGTGGAGGAGTCCGGCGGGAAAGATCAGTTGGATGTCTTTATGGTCTGGCTGGGAGCGTCGGCGTTGCGGGCCGCGCGCATGTTGGCGCGGCGGCTGCGCGAGCAAGGCATCAGCACGGAGCTTCTCTACGAAGAAACGAAATTGAAAAAGGCCCTCGGGTTGGCCGACAAGAGCAGCGCCCGCTACGCCGTCCTGATTGGCGAAGATGAGCTGGCGCAGAACAAATTCACATTGCGCGACATGCGCTCCGGCCAGCAGCGCGCGTTGTCGGAATCCGAGCTTCTGCAGGAATTGGCCGCGAGTGCGGGGGCTTCGGCTGCCGAGGAGTAGAGCACAGTATTGGTCTGCAGCTTATTGAAACAAAACGGCAGCGGACGGGAATACGGAAAAAACATGAAAACGAAACTAGTTTCTTCTCGGAACTTGTTTTTTATCAGTGAGTTAAGGGGAGACTCCGCGTTGATACCCCCCTCTTTCCAGGAGTCAATGACTGGGCTGGGTTTTTTGCATCAGCCCGAGCCTCGGACAGAGCCGAATTTGGGTGGGTTCCTCTTGTACGCTAGGATTGACGAATAATGCTCGAAAAGCTGAATAACCTGCAGCGCACGCACATCTGCGGAGAACTCCACGCCGGCGACGTCGGCAAGGAAGTCGTCCTCATGGGCTGGGTCCATCGTCGTCGCGACTTGGGGCGCGTCATCTTCCTTGACCTCCGCGACCACAGCGGACTCACGCAAGTGGTTTTCAACAAGGAGGCGAACCTCGAGTTGCACCGCAAAGCCGATCGCACTCGGCCCGAGTTCGTGGTGGCGGTAGAGGGCAAGGTGGTGAAGCGCGAGAAGACCAACTCCAAGCTCCCCACCGGCGAGGTCGAAGTAGTCGCGTCCAAACTTCACATCCTCAACACCGCCCAGACGATTCCCATCCCGATCACGGACCAACTGAAGGCCAGCGAGGAAACTCGTTTACGTTTTCGCTTCCTCGACCTGCGCCGCGCTCCCATGCAGCGCAACTTGCGCCTGCGCCACCGCGTCGTCCTCGCTTTGCGCCACTACTTCGATCAGGAAGGCTTCTGCGAGATCGAAACTCCATTCCTTACCCGCTCCACTCCCGAGGGCGCCCGCGACTACCTGGTCCCCAGCCGCGTCCACCCCGGCCAGTTCTACGCCCTGCCGCAGTCGCCGCAAATCTTCAAGCAGCTCCTGATGATCTCCGGCTTCGACCGCTACTTCCAGGTCGTGCGCTGCTTCCGCGACGAAGACCTGCGCGCCGATCGCCAGCCCGAGTTCACCCAGCTCGATTTGGAGATGGCTTTCACCACCCCCGACGCTGTTTTTCGCGTGGTCGAAGGCGCACTGACCAAGGCCTGCGCCGCCGCCGACATTTCGGTTGCGCCGCCTTTTCCGCGGTTGACTTACGAGGAAGCGCTGGCCCGCTACGGCACCGACAAGCCCGACACGCGCTTCGGCATGGAACTGGTTGACGTCTCCGCCGTTTTTGAGCCAGCGCGCGAGACGTTGCAGATTAGCTTGCCGGTGCATGCGTTGGTTGCGCCCGGGGCCGCGGGCTTCTCCCGCAAGCAGCTCGACGAGTTGAGCGAGTTCGTCAAGTCGCAAGGTGCGTCGACGCTCTATACCGCCAAGGTGAAAGAGCAGGGAATTGAGTCGCCCCTGAAGAAGGCACTGGGTGAAACCGGCCTCAACCGCCTGCGCGAGTTGACCGGCGCAGGTGCGAACGATCTTATCCTCGCTGTTCCCGCCAATAAGCCTGCGGGTGCCGACCGTCCCCACGCGGCTGCCGCCACGGCGCTGGGCGCGCTGCGCGTTCGCTTAGCGGCACAACTCCAACTCATCCCGGCCAACCAATGGAACTTTCTCTGGGTTACCGACTTTCCTCTTTTTGACTGGAGCGAAACAGAAAATCGCTGGGTGAGCTCGCACCATCCTTTTACCGCTCCGGCCGACGACGATCTGAACAAACTGGAATCCCATCCCGGCCAGGTTTGTTCCCAGGCCTACGACCTGGTGTTGAACGGATCGGAGTTGGGCAGCGGCTCCATCCGAATCCACGACCCCGGCATCCAGCAGCGCGTGTTCAGTGCGTTGGGGCTCAGCAGCCGCGAAGCCAGCGAGCGCTTCGGCTTTTTCCTGCAAGCCTTGTCGTTTGGCACGCCGCCCCACGGGGGCATCGCGCTGGGGATTGACCGCATCGTCGCCCTGCTGGCGGGCGAAAGTTCTATCCGCGAGGTCATCGCCTTTCCTAAAACCACGGCCGCGCAGGACCTGATGGCAGCCGCTCCTTCGCGGGTTGATCCGGAGCAACTCCGCGAACTAGGTCTTTGGGGCAACAAGCGAGTGCTCGATTGTGCTTGCGGCGGGGTCTGGCAAGTCGAATTTGAAAAATATTCTATGGGGGAGAAGTCTGGGGTTGAAGTCACTTGTCCGGTTTCCAAGCAGCCGGTTCACCTGCCGGTGGGAGGACGCTGGCGCGCGGAGCATTGGGATCCCGCCTCTCGCAAGTGGACTGAAGCGGCCGGACAATAAGGGTTCATCTCGCAGGTCACCGATCACTGACATGCCGCAGGTAAGAGTTCTTGCCGACAACCTGGTCAATAAAATTGCTGCCGGTGAAGTGGTTGAGCGGCCCGCTTCGGTTGTCAAAGAGTTGCTGGAGAATTCTCTCGACGCCGGAGCGCGGCGCCTAAGCGTCGAAGTCGAGAGCGGTGGCAAGCGCCTGATCCGCGTCAGCGACGACGGCTGCGGGATGAACTCCGACGACGCCTTGCTGGCCTTTGAGCGCCACGCCACCTCCAAGTTGCGCGGGCCGGACGACCTGCTGGCCATCGCCACGCTGGGGTTCCGCGGCGAGGCTTTGCCCTCCATCGCGTCGGTAGCTCGCGTGGTGCTTGAGACGCGTCCCTCGGAACGGAACGTCGGCACTCGGATTGAAATCAACGGCGGGAAAATGATGGCAGTGAAGGAAACCGGCTGCGCCCCCGGTACGCAGATCACGATCCGCTCGCTGTTTTACAACGTCCCCGCCCGGCGGAAGTTCTTGCGTACCGACACCACCGAGCTGGGGCACATCGCCTCACTTGTCACCCACTACGCTCTGGCGCATCCAGAGTGCCACTTTGTCCTCAAGTCCGGGAGCCATGTCATCTTGGATGCGGCTTCGGTTTCGACGCTGCAAGACCGTGTCTATCAAGTGCTGGGACGTACCGCCCTGGATGACTTGATTGACATTGGGCGCGGAACGGCTCCCTTGCCGGTCTTTCGATCCGACACCTGGTTCCAACCGGAAGCGCAAGCGTCCGAGCCGGCGGGAGAAATTACGGCGCAAGGGTTTGTTTCGCGGCCACAGGTGCAGAAGGCGTCCTCCAACGGCATCTACATTTTTATCAATCGCCGCTTGGTGCGCGATCGCATTTTACTGAATGCCATCCGCGAAGCCTATCGTCACGTCCTGCCGCCGCGCGCCTACCCGGTGGTGCTGCTTTTCCTTGAGATTTCCCACCGAGAGGTGGACGTCAACGTCCATCCGCAAAAAACAGAAGTCCGCTTCCGGCACCAGGGCTTTGTGCACGACTTCGTCCAGCAGGCCATCCGCCAGGCGTTGGTGGCCGCGCGGCCTGTTGCTCGTTTTGCTGGAGCGGGCGTCGGCTCCGCACAGGAGCAGAGGCGGGCCCCCTCGCCGCCTCCCTCAGTTCCGGAAGCGTTGGCTTTGGAAACAGAGGCAGCGCCCGCAGAAGCGTTCGAGCTGGAACCTGCGCGTCTGCCGCCGCGGGCGGAACGCCTGCCATTTGCTGGACCCGCTGTTCAGGTTGCGCCAAACAGTGCTGCTCCTGCAGCGGCCACCGCGAAAGCTTTGCCGACGGCCATCGAGCTAGCTGACTTGCGGGTGCTGGGGCAGCTCAACAACAGCTTCATCATTGCGGCGAACGAATCCGGCCTGTGGCTCATCGATCAACACGTCGCCCACGAGCGCGTCCTGTTCGAAGGACATCTGCGCGCCCGGCGCACCGGCAGGGTGGAAGGGCAGCGGCTGCTGACGCCGGTGCTGGTCGAACTGACACCGGGCCAACAGGTGCTCTGGGAACGAATCCGGCAAGAGCTGGAGGAAAATGGTTTTGAGTTGGACAGCTTTGGACCGCGCACGGTGGCGGTGAAGGTAGCCCCGGCAGGCATCGCCGCCGGCGCCATCGAGAAGTTGCTGCGGGAAATCTTTGACAACGTCGAGAAGGAAACCCGGCAGGTTTCCTTGCAAGCCTTGCAACAGCAAATCGCGGCCAGCGTTGCTTGCCACGCCGCCATCAAGGTCAACATGCCGCTGGGAGAAAAGAAAATGCTATGGTTGCTGGCCGAACTGGCACAAGCAGAAAACCCAGCCACTTGCCCGCACGGCCGTCCGATTGTTTTGCACTACGGCATGAGAGACATCCTGCGGGCGTTCAAGCGGATTTGAGGGTAGGCGTGGGCGCAAAAAGAATTGTGATTGCCATCGACGGGCCGTCCGGCAGCGGGAAGAGCACGGTGGCGCGCGCGGTGGCGGATGGGCTGGGCTACCTCTACATCGATAGCGGCGCGATGTATCGGGTGGTGGCGCTGCGCGTGCAGGAGGAAGGAATCGCCCCGGAAGAGGGCGCGCGGGTGGCGGAATGTGCTGCCAGGCTTACTATCAAACTGGAGAAAAGGGCTCAGAGTATCCGGGTACTGGTGGGCGACCGCGACGTGACCGACGCCATTCGTCAACCACAAGTGGCGCAAGCGGCGTCGGTGGTGGCGGCCATTCCAGCCGTGCGCGCGCTGCTGGTGGCGCAGCAGCAACAGATGGGCGCCGGCGGCGGCATTGTGATGGAGGGACGCGACATTGGTTCTGTGGTTTTCCCCCGCGCCGAACTGAAAATCTTTCTCGACGCTTCTTCTGAAGAACGAGCGCGACGGCGCCACCAAGAACAGGCAGAGCAGGGAATTGAAAGCTCGTTGGAAAAAACGCAAGCGGAAATCCGCCAGCGCGATCAGCGCGACCGAGAGCGCCAAGTCTCACCTTTGGTACAGGCGCCGGACGCCGTCTATCTCGATGCCACTTCTTTGTCCGCCGGTGAAGTGGCGGACGTGATCGTGTGCCTGGCGCAGAAGCGAGAACAAGCAGCCGAATCTGCGCTACCCGCCTAGTTGGGCACGTCCTGTGCCAGGGAAACAAGGGAAGAAGCCTTCCGTCAAAATGGGTCGAGGGTTGGGTAGGTGGCAGCGCAGGGAGAACTAATTTTAACTGCTCGACATGGAGGCAAGAAAGTCCTGGTTGGACTTGGTCTTCGAGAGCTTGTCGATAATCAGCTCCATCGCTTCCACGGGCGAGAGCGGGTTGAGCACCTTGCGCAGGATCCACACCCGGGTCAGCTCGTCCTTGGGCATGAGCAGCTCTTCCTTACGGGTGCCCGAGCGGTTGATGTCGATGGCCGGGAAGACGCGCTTGTCCACTAGGCGGCGGTCGAGGTGGATTTCCATGTTGCCGGTGCCTTTGAACTCTTCGAAGATCACATCGTCCATGCGCGAGCCGGTATCAATGAGCGCGGTAGCAATGATGGTCAGGCTGCCGCCTTCCTCCACGTTGCGGGCCGCGCCGAAGAAGCGTTTGGGGCGTTGCAAGGCAGTGGATTCCAAACCGCCGGAGAGCACCTTGCCTGAAGGCGGCACCACCTGGTTGTAGGCGCGCGCCAGGCGGGTGATGGAGTCGAGCAGGATGACCACATCGCGCTTGTGCTCGACCAGCCGTTTGGCTTTTTCGATCACCATCTCGGCCACTTGCACGTGGCGCTGCGGCGGTTCGTCAAAGGTGGAACTGATGACTTCCGCCGCGGCGACGTTGCGCTGCATGTCGGTGACTTCTTCCGGGCGCTCGTCGATTAACAGGATGATGGTGATGACCTCCGGATGGTTGACCGAAATCGAGTTGGCGATGGTTTGCAGCATCATGGTCTTGCCGGTGCGCGGGGGCGAGACAATCAGGCCGCGTTGCCCTCGGCCGAGCGGAGTGAGCAGGTCGAGCGCGCGGCCGGTGATGTCGTCCTGTTGGGTCTCCAGCTTGAGCCGCTCCTCGGGGTAGAGCGGGGTGAGGTTATCAAAGAAGACTTTTGTCCGCGCCACGTCGGGGTCTTCAAAATTGACCGCCTCTACTTTGATGAGCGCGAAGTAACGCTCCCCATCTTTCGGGGGCCGCACCTGGCCGCTGACGGTGTCGCCGGTGCGCAAGTCAAACTTGCGAATCTGGGAGGGGGAAACGTAGATGTCGTCGGGGCCGGGTAGGTAGTTGTAGTCCGGGGCCCGCAAGAAGCCGAAACCATCCGGCAGGCACTCCAGCACCCCTTCCGAAAAAATCAAACCTTCTTTTTCGGCTTGCGCGCGCAAGATTTGGAAAATCAGATCCTGCTTGCGCATACCGCTGGCGCCGGGGATGTCGTGGTCCCGGGCGATTTTGGTAAGGTCGGTGATGTTTTTCTGTTTCAGTTCAGCAATGTTCATGGTAGTCCTTCCCTGTTGTGGTGGGGTTTGCTTTTTGACAATTTTGGTTGGCATCGTGTGTAAACTCGTTTCCGGCTTGGAGCCGGGCTGGTTCTTTTCGGGATTCGTGTGCTTCTACTGGTAGGTTTTGGTCCCGGCCTGTCGTCCGGGTGGAATCAGGGAAGGCCTGCGCAAGGACCTCAGTCGTTCCCTTCGTATTTCGCGGTTTCCACTCCTTTTCTACGTAGTTTTCCGGCGGCTTCATCCGCCGGGTGCTGGTGTTGGAACCAGATAGCTTCGCTCAAACTCAGTTGGTCACCGTATCCTGGTCGGTCTCGCCCCCGATCTTGTATTGCGGCCGTACGGCATCCTGGTCGCTGTCGATGTGAGCAGGCAAGCTTTCGATCGGTCTCTCCAAGGCATGTTGCAGCACTTCGTCCATGGTTTGCACGAACTTGAGACTCAGGGTCTGCTTGACGTAGTCGGGAAGTTCTTCCAGGTCTTTTTCGTTGTCCTGCGGCAGCACCACGGTCTTGATACCATGCCGGTGGGCCGCCAATAACTTTTCCTTGAGCCCGCCGATGGGCAGAACCTTGCCCCGCAAGGTGATTTCGCCGGTCATGGCTACGTCGGCGCGTACTGGAATCTTGGTCAGGGCACTGACAATGGCCGTGGCCAGCGTGATGCCGGCTGAGGGGCCGTCTTTGGGAATGGCGCCTTCGGGCATGTGGATGTGCACGTCAATGTGGCGGTAGAAGTCGCGCGGCAGCCCGAACTTGGCCGCCCGCGAGCGCACGTAGCTCAAGGCGGCCTGCGCCGATTCCTGCATGACCTCGCCCAGCTTGCCGGTCAAGGTCAGCTTGCCCTTGCCCTGCATGAGGGTGGCTTCCGAGCCCAGCAACTGTCCGCCCACTTCGGTCCAGGCCAATCCTTGCGCCAAGCCGGTTTCGTTTTTCTTTTCCCTGGTGGTGTCGCGGAATCTGATTATTCCTAGAAACTCTTTGGTGTTGTCGAGGGCGATTCCAACGCTATAGGATTTGCCCTTCTCCACTACGCGGCGGGCTACCTTCCGGCAGGCTTTGGAGATTTCGCGCTCCAGGTTCCGGACTCCGGCTTCGCGGGTGTAGCTCTCGATGATGTGCTGGATGCTGTCGTCGGTGAAAGTCAGGTTCTGCTCTTTCAGGCCGGTGGCCTTGAGTTGTTTTTTCACCAGATAGCGCTTGGCAATTTCTACTTTCTCGTGGTCGGTGTAGCCGGAAAGGCGCAGGACCTCCATGCGGTCCTGCAAAGCCTGCGGGATGGTGTGCAGCACGTTGGCGGTGCAGATGAACATCACCTTGGAAAGGTCGTATTCCACGTCCAGGTAGTGGTCGGTGAAAGAGTGGTTGATTTCGGGATCCAGCACTTCCATCAGCGCGGCGCTGGGATCGCCGCGGAAGTCCATGGACATCTTGTCAACTTCGTCCAGCATAAACACCGGGTTGATGGTGCCGGCCTTGCGCATCATTTGGATGATCTGCCCGGGCAGGGCACCGATGTAGGTGCGGCGATGGCCGCGGATTTCCGCCTCATCCCGCACGCCGCCAAGTGAGAGGCGCACGAACTTGCGCCCGGTAGCGTGGGCGATTGACCGCCCCAGGGAGGTCTTCCCGACTCCCGGAGGCCCTACAAAACACAGAATGGAACCCTTGGGATTCTTGACCAAGTGGCGCACCGCCAGGAATTCCAGGATGCGTTCTTTGATTTTTTCCAGCCCGTAATGATCGTCTTCCAGAATGCGCTGCGCTTTGCGGGTGTCGCGGATTTCGCGGCTGCGCTTTTTCCACGGCACCGCCAGCAACCAGTCGATGTAGCTGCGGCTGACGGTGGATTCGGCCGACATGGGCGGCATCATTTCCAGCCGTTTCAACTCCTGCAGGGCTTTTTCCTGTACGGTCTTGGACATGCCGCAGGTTTCGATCTTTTTCTGCAACTCGTCCAGTTCGCTCTTTTCGCCCCGGCCCAGCTCCTTCTGGATGGCCTTCATTTTTTCATTCAGATAAAATTCCTTTTGAGCCTTCTCCATCTGCCGTTTGACCTGCGACTGGATGCTACGATCCATGTTGAGCTTTTCCATCTCGAACTCGAGCAGGTCGCCCAGCCGTTTCAGGCGCTCAAGCGGATCGAACAGCTCCAGCAACTCCTGTTTTTCCTCGATGGAAAGTTGCAGGTTGGCGGCAATGGTATCAGCGAGCCGGGACGCATCGTCGCCGCGCACGGTGTTGATCATGGTGTCGTAGTTGAGACTCTGGCTCATTTTTGCGTACTGCTCAAAGAGCTGGGTCACGCGTTGCACCGCGGCGTCCAGCTGCGGCGAAGGTGTCGCTTCCACTTTCATCAACTGCACAGTGGCACGGAAGTATCCTTCTTTCCGAGTCAGTCGCAGAATTTTCCCTCGCTCGGCTCCTTCAACCAGGACGCGGATGTTGCCGTCCGGCAGCTTGACGCTCTGCACGATGTTGGCCACGGTGCCGACCGGGTGGATTTGGTCGGGCCCGGGATCGTCCACCGAGGCGTCGTGCTGCGTGCCGAGGAAGATTTTCTTATCTGCTGCCAGTGCTGCTTCCAGGGCATGCACGGAACTATCGCGCCCGACGATGAACGGGGTCATCATGTGGGGGAAGATGACGATGTCCCGAATCGGCATCATGGGGAACTGCCGCGTCTCGCCTTGTTCCTTGTTTTTGTCCCGTTGGAACATGAAGTCTCCTAGGCGTTCAGCCCGCTTTCTCCAGCCAATCTATGCCGATTTCGGTTTGCTCCACCATTTCTTTCGTTACCACAAACTCGCGTTCTTTGCGACCTTCGCGTCGCTTGCGTTGCGACGGGATGTGATACATCAATTCTAGCATCAAATCTTCGAGGATCATACGCAGGCCGCGCGCTCCCATTTTCCGTTCTTGCGCGAGTTCGGCCACGCGCTTCAGCGCCGGCAGATCAAAGCTCAACCGTACATTCTCGTACTCGAACAGCCGTTGGTACTGCTTCACCAGGGCGTTTTTGGGTTCGGTCAGGATGCGCACCAGAGCGCTGGTGTCCAGGTCGCTCAGCACGCCGACGGTGGGCAGCCGTCCCACAAACTCCGGGATCATGCCGTACTTGATCAAGTCGATCGGCTGTATCTGCTCCAGGATGGCGATATTGCGCCGGCGCGGACTGCTGGGTGGTGGCTGGGTGATGAAGCCCATGCTTTTGTGGCCGATGCGCCGCTCGATGACCTTTTCCAACCCCACGAAAGCCCCGCCAACAATGAAGAGTATGTCGGTGGTGTCCACAGCGGTGAATTCCTGGTGTGGGTGTTTGCGCCCACCCTGGGGAGGAACATTCGCCACGGTTCCTTCCAGAATCTTCAACAGGGCCTGCTGCACGCCCTCGCCGGACACGTCTCGGGTGATGGAGAGGTTTTCGTCGCGGCGGGCGATTTTATCGATTTCGTCGATGTAAATGATTCCATGCTGGGCGCGCGCGACGTCACCTGAGGCGGCTTGCAGCAGCTTCAGGATGATGTTCTCCACATCTTCACCCACGTAGCCAGCTTCGGTCAGGCTGGTGGCGTCGGCGATGGCGAAGGGAACGTCTAGCATGCGAGCCAGCGTCTGCGCCATCAGGGTTTTGCCCGTGCCGGTGGGCCCGATCAAGAGAACGTTGCTCTTGGTCAGCTCGACGTCGTCAAACTTTTTCTGTAGGTGGATGCGCTTGTAGTGGTTGTAAACGGCGACCGCCAGTTTCTTCTTGGTTTTGTCCTGCCCGACGACGTAGTTGTCCAGGAAGGACTTGGTTTCCGCCGGCTTGGGCAGCCGGGCGGGGAGGGCTTCAGCGGCTTGCTCCTCCTTTTCTCCTTCCAGGATGCTCTGGCAGGTGCTGACGCACTCGTTGCAAATATAGGAGCCGGGCGCGTCTCCCGGAGCGGCGATCAGGCGCTCCACGGCTGCTTGGTTTTTGTTGCAGAACGAGCAGCGCAGCATTTCCTCACTCCACCGGCGCACGGCAACCTCCCAAATACCATCGGCCAATCGCAGTCATGGCTAGAGACTCGTGCCCTCAGCGACGTTTCTCGTGGATGATTTCATCCACGATCCCGTAGGCTTTCCCTTCCTCTGCATCCATAATGAAGTCGCGGTTCACGTCTTTCGAGATCCGTTCTATGGGCTGGCCGGTGTGCTTGGCCAGCAACTTGTTGATCACTGCGCGCAGGCGCAGGATCTCCCGCGCGTGGATGTCGATGTCGGTGGCCTGCCCCGACAGGCCGGAGATGCTGGGTTCATGCAAGAGGATGCGGGAGTTGGGCAGGGCATAGCGTTTCCCGGGAGCGCCTGCCGCCAGCAGCAACGCACCCATGGAGGCGGCCTGCCCGATGCAGTAGGTGGCTACCTGCGGACGGACGAACTGGATGGTGTCGTAGACAGCCATGCCGGCGGTGATGGACCCGCCCGGGGAGTTGATGTAGAGCGCAATGTCTTTCTCCGGGTCTTCGGCATCGAGGAAGAGCATCTGTGCCGTGATCAGGTTGGCAATCTGGTCGTCAATCGGTGAGCCGATGAAGATGATGTTGTCGCGCAGCAGGCGGGAGTAGATGTCATAAGCACGCTCGCCCCGGCTGGTCTGCTCGACCACCATCGGAACCAAGGTGCTAAAATTGTGCGGTACGTTAGGGTGTTGGAGAGACATGGTTAGATATCTTTAGGAACTTAGCCCCGGCCCGGCGCTGCGATCCGGGCTTGCGAGTGGAGGAACTCGATAACCTTCTCGCTACGGATGGCACTTTCTATCCTATCCAGCCCCTGCTCCTTTGTCAAGCGGGCCCGGACGGCCTCCGGGGTTTGGTTTGAGCTTTGTGCCAGGCGCTCGATCTCGCTGGCAACCTCTTCTTCGGTGGACTGGAGGTTTTCCACTTTCGCAATGCGCTCCAGCAGCAGGCCCAACTTCAGGTCGCGAATGGCCCCTTCGCGTTGATCGCGGCGTACTTTGGCCCAGTCCACCTGTACTTGTTGGGGGTCAATTCCCTGGGCCACCAGGGCACGCACACGGCGCTCCAGCCTCATATCTATTTGATGCTGGACCAGGGCTTCCGGTAGAGGGAATTCATGCCGGCTCAGCAGCTCATCCAGCAACCGCTGCTGGGTCAGTTCTTTCTCCTGACGGGCGGCGGCTTGCTGCATGTCCTGCCGCAGCTTCTGGGTCAGCTCCTGCACTGTCTTGTAGTTTCCGACCTGCTGGGCAAACTCGTCGTCCAGCGCCGGTAACTGTTTCCGCCGCACCGCCTTCACCCGGGCGGTAAAAGCAACCGTCTGACCTGCCAACCGGGCGTCGGGGTAGCCGTCGGGATAGGGGGCGTTGAATTGGCGTTCCTCTTCTGCGCGCACACCTTGCAGCCCCTGGCTAAAAGCCTCCATCGTCCCTTCTTCGCCGAGGTGCACTTCTACTTCGTCCAGCACCAGCGGCTCGCGCTTTTCTTTTGCGTTGGTGACCACACCCACCAGTGACGCCACCACCGTGTCGCCGTCTTCCGCCGGACGGTCTTCCACCGGCATGTAGGTGGCAGCTTGCTCGCGCAGCCGCTCCAACTCCTGCTCCACGTCCTGGTCGGTGACTTCGACTTTCGCCGCCTCTACCGACAGGCCTTTGAACTCGCCCAGGGTAAACTCCGGCAGTACCTCGAAGCTGGCCTTGAAGCGCAGCGGCTTTGCCGGCTCAAACTGGAGCTCGGCAATCGACGGGTTGCCGACCGGATTGAGGTTGCCCTCTCGGAAGGCGTTTTGCAGCGAAGAGGGAATCAAAGAGTGCAGCACCTCGCTCTTGATATCGTCCCAGAAACGGCGCCGCACCAGCTCCGCCGGCGCTTTGCCCGGACGAAAGCCGGGGATGCGCGCCAGTCGGGTGAACTCGCGCGTAACCCGCTGCGTCTCTTTCTCCACCACCTCGGCGGGAATCTCAATTTCCAGTTCGCGCTGGCAAGTGTTTGTGTCCGGGGTCATGGTCGAATGGGGGAATCACTCTGAGTTTTCAGCCTAACAGACCGAAAGCTGTATTGCAATGCCGGCTCCTGTCTGTCGTTTTCCGCCTGCTGATCCGGGAGCCGCAAGCAGGCGCGCGCCACCCAGTTTTGGGGCTCCCGAAAAGATAGAGCAAGACGCTTTCCATTGATCGCGCCTGGCAGTCCTGGCGGGGAGAAATCTGCCGGTTTTTGGCCCGGCTGAGTTCTGGGCTGGCAGGGTGAGGAACCGCGGGGCGTACATTGGACGGCTCATCCACTCCCGCCGGTATGGAGGTAAAGGAGTTCGGAGCCGATAGAAAGAAACAGACACGGGTACGGGGTGTGCTTTTGAGACTCGGCTCTGCTGTTCGCACAGGAGCTGCCCTACCCCTCGGGTGCTTTCCCGTGCCGGCAAGTGAGCCGGGAGGCTCAGCTGGCCCGGCCCTGATTTGTGCAAAGGGCAAGGTTTTGCGACATGCAGCGCAAACGGCTGCACAGAAAGGGAGTTGCGGACGCAGCCAGCTTAGTGCTAGCTGCACAGGGTGAGAGGATTTTAATCTTACGCTAATTGAGAATTCAGGAACGCAAGCTACAAAGGGTAGTCAAGATGAGCGAGACACGCACAGTCAGCAGGGCGAACACGACGGGGGTGAACCCATGACCCGAGCCTGTACGTGTGGCGCAATCCTGGGCGAAAAATGCCGCCGGTGTGGCGCTCGGGCGGTTCCGGTGGGAAATCCTCCCGATGGGATCGGTCAGTTGTTTCGTTGCTCGGGAGAGTGCTTGTACTACTTCCGCGCGGGCGACGGCGGAGTGACCCGCGGCCTGTGCCCGCCCTGCCTGGAGCACGAGGAAGCCGCCTTGATCACAATGGTGAGCAGGAGAGGTTTGCCGACAGGGCACGCGGCAGAATCGCTTTCCCTGGCTACTGCGAACTTTACCTAGAAGAATCCTTTCTTTCTCCTCTGCTAGTTCTCCTGAAAATATTCCAGTGAGCCAGCGTGTCGCAGCGCGGTTCTGGTCGCTACCCCACCCGTCTCCCGGGAAGGCGTAGAATCCACCCTGATCCCATTCGGTCCATCACGCAGACTCGAGGGTGTACTACTTTTTCGCGCTTGCTTTTGGTGCCGGGGAACGAATGCGGAAGGTAGGAGTCGAAGTCCAGTGCATTTTCTTGCCGTAGTGTTGCCTGATTTGCTCTAGGTCAAGCTTGAGGAATTCGCTCGCGTCTCCGATGTCTTTGGTTCGCCAGTAGGACACGTGGACTTTGAACTTCGACGGTTGGGCAAAGCTCACGCGGAAGACAACCGAGTCGCCCGGCTCCAAGGCGGCGGCGCGGAAACGGGCGCGGCCGTGGGTGGAATACACCCATCGGTCAGCGCGAAAAAAGAACTTCCGGCGGCGACGCTCGTAGATGGGCAGGCCGGGCAGCCGGCGTTTCTGCGCGGTGCGGGCGCCGCGTCGGCGGACTTCGGTGAGGAAGTAAATGGGCGTATCGCCCCGATTGACAAGGCGCACTTGGATGGGCTGATCAAGTGCATAGGCGCGGCTGTTTTCAACCAGCTCCAGACGAGCCGGGCCGCGCGTGAAAGGCCAAGCGACAGCGGCCACCAGCAAGACCGCCGAGAAGCAGACGTTGGCAACCCGAGGGCGCACGGGGGCATTCTAGCATCGCGCCTGCGGGCTGTGCACAAGAAAGAAGAGTAGGTGCGCAGTAGGCGGGAAACCGAATGTACAAGAGGCTGGTTGAGGACTCGAAGTTAGCAAAGCGGTCGTAGCGACAACTCTTGCGAACCTGCTCAAGCGCCTGCCGAACCTGCCCTAGTTGGCATATAATCAAAAGCCCCGGCCTAGGGTTCGTGGCGGAAGTGGCGGAACTGGTATACGCGCAGGACTTAGAATCCTGTGGCCGCAAGGCCGTGTGGGTTCGACTCCCACCTTCCGCACCAAAATTTCCGTAGGAAATTTTGCCCTGAGCGAGCGCAGCGAGTCGAAGGGCCATCTTCCTCCCGGTTGGTGTTGTTATCTTTTGCTTTGCGCTGATCGCAGTTACTACTGCGGAATTACCAGCAATCTTGGCCAGCGTCTTCGGGACCACGCCTCCGGCAGGGGTTCCGGCTACACCAAGGGTATCAAGCCCGTTGCATTACTCTGGTACGAATGTCACGAGGATCGCTCCTCTGCCGCCAGGCGGGAACGACAATTGAAGAAGTGGAGCCACGCCAAGAAAAAAGCGCTAGTGGAAGGATGCTTACGGTTTAAGAGTGCGAATACTCGTTTGTGGCTTTCCCTCGACTAGGCTCGGGACAAGCTCCTCCCACCTTCCGCACCAAAATCTCCGCAGGAGATTTTGCCCTGAGCGAGCGCAGCGAGTCGAAGGGCCTCCTACGGGCGACGGGGTTAGGTTCCTGCTGCGTTCATTGCTATTGCGGGGAGTGCGCGGTGAGGGCCGCTTCCCAGCCCAGGATGGCTTTCTTGCGCGCCGGGCCCAGGCCGTAGTTCCCGCTCTGGCCGGATTTTCGGATCACCCGGTGGCAGGGAATCAGGAAAGGAATCGGGTTCTGGCCCACGGCATTGCCGACCGCGCGCGCGGCCAGCGGCATCCCGATGTGGCGGGCAATGTCCTGGTAGGTCACCACCGAGCCTGCCGGGATACGCAGCAGGGCTTCCCAGACTTTGAGTTGGAAGTTGGTTCCCTGAAAGAACAGGTGCAGCGGGGCCGGCTTTGCCTTCCCGAACGGAGCGAAGACTCGGCGCACCAGCGCGCGCGTACCGTTCGAGTCTTCTGTGAAGCGCGCGCGCTTCCAGCTTTTCTTCAGCGCAGCCAGCATGCGCTTGCGCCCCGAAACCGGACCGAGCGAAAGACCGCAAACCCCGCGCTCGGTGACGGCCAGCAGGCACTCCCCGAACGGGCTGGGGTGGAAGCCGTAGGTGATGCTCAAGCCGGTGCCCTTGTTCTTGAACTCGCCCGGCGTGACCGCTTCGCAGGCAACAAAGAGGTCGTGCAGGCGGCCCGGGCTGGAGAGTCCGGCTTCGTAGGTAACATCCAGTACGCTGCGCGATTCCGCCAGCAGTTGCTTGGCATATTCCTTGGTGAGGAATTGCAAAAACCGCTTGGGGCTGATGCCCACCCAGCGCGCGAACAGGCGCTGGAAGTGGAACTCGCTCACCCCGACGCTGCCGGCAATTTCCTTCAAGCTGGGCTGCTGCGGGAAATTCTTTTCCAGGAAAAGGATGGCTTGCTCCACTCGCCGGTAGTCCGCCGCCGACTGCGCGTATCCGTTTGAGGCCATCTGGCTGCCCTCCATGCTTCGTCCTTCAGCATAGATGCTCCCGGTGGGCACGACCACCCGAATCTTGCGCTTTTTGGCCTTTTTATTTCACGGCAGGCGGCTGGCACGGGGCGTCTTTCTCTAACGCAGCTCGGTGCCTTTGGTTTCTGGCAGCAGCGTCGCCAACCCGCCCGCCAGCAAGAAAGCAACTGAGGTCAGCAGGAAGGAACTGCCGATGCCGTAGCGCTCGGCCAGAATGCCCACCAGCAGAGGCGCCAGGGCGCTGAAGCCGCGCCCGAAGTTGTAGGTCAGTCCCACTGCGGTCGCGCGGATTTCAGTGGGAAACATCTCGTTGGCAATGGTCGCGAACCCGGTGAAGTGTCCCGAGCCGAAAAAGCCCACCAGCATCCCCACCAGCAAAATCATCACCGGCGATTCCAGCCAGACGAAAAGCGGAACCAGCAGGCCGGCCATCACCACGTAAACGATATAGACTTTGCGGCGACCGACGGCATCCGCGACGTATCCGTAGACGGGATGGGACAGCCACTTTCCGACCCCCATCAAGAGCAGCCACCCGGTGGTCTGCATGATGTCCATCCCGCGCCCTCCTTCTTCCACCGGAAGGATCAGGTAGGCTGGAATCCAGGTGAACAATCCCCAGTAGCCGAACATGGCGGCTGAGCTGGTGGCGCTGGCAATGATCACGTTACGCCGAATGTCTGGTTGCCAGAGCCGACGCAGAGGTACGTGCGCTTGCTTCTCGGTTCTTGCCTTCCGGTGCTCCCTCCAAATGGCGGGTTCTTTAACGCCGGAGCGAATCCAAAGGACCAGCAGCGCGGGCAGCACACCTACGAGAAAAACCGCACGCCAGGCAGGTAGCTCAACGCCTTGTCCCAGCGTAAGAGTTCCCCAACCGAGGAACAGCCCCGCCACCAGTGCCGCCAGCCCTTCCCCGATGGGCCAGTTGGCCTGCATCAACGCCAGCGCTTTGGCCCGGTGCTGGGGCCGCCAGGTTTCTGCCACCAGCGCAGCACCCGCGGTCCATTCGCCGCCCATCCCCAAGCCCAGGATGAGGCGGAAGAATCCGAGCTGGAGGATTGACTGCGAGAACGCGCAGGCGCCGCTGGCCAGGGAATAAATGAGAATGCTGACCATGAGTGCGCGGGCGCGGCCGAAGCGGTCGGCGAAAAAGCCGAAGAACGCTCCTCCCACGGCAGAGGAAAGCAAGGTCAACCCTTGCAGCAAGCCGGCGGTGGCCTTGTCCATGCCGAAGTGCAGCATCAGATGGGCGAGCACCATCGCGTAAAGCATGACGTCGAAGGCGTCCAGCATCCAGCCCAGCCCGCCCGCCACCAGAGCTTTGCGCTCGTCGGCGGTGGCGTGGCGGAGCCAGCCCAGCACTCCGGATGGTTGGTGGGTACTCATTGGTGGATGGCGGTTTTATACCCCAGACGCACAGGCGGGGAAAGTCTTGTTTTCGATTTGACCGTGCCAGGAGCGCGGCTTGGTGTGTCAGAGGCTACTTCTTGCGCGGGGAAGCGTCGTTGAGCGACCAGTCGTAACGGTAGAACTCCACCCGGGGCGATTGTTCGCGGACGCGCCGGGCCTCGTCTTCGGGCAAGTAGCGGGCTACGTAGTCGGCCAGTTTGGGGTTCGTCGCGCCCTCCCGCTGCAACTGCTGGATAAAGTCTTCCCCGTACCAGTCGAAGATTTTAGAGAGGAAGAGGACGTCGCCTCGCATCCAAACGTTTTCCTGCTGGCGGATGAACCGGCGGGCGGCGTCGTCCAGTTGCTGGTCGAGGGTTTCGGGTTGGAACGGCTCATTGCGCAGCACAGGACAACTGGTGGAGGCGCAGTTGACCGCAAAATGGATGCGCGGCTCGGCGTAGCGCTTGCGCAGGATGCCGTGCTCGATGTCGTCTAGGCTATATTTCTTTCCGCCCGCCCAATGTTTGGCGCGCTTGAAGAAGGTGAGCCCAAAGCCGAATTTGAAAGCCCGCACGCTCCCCACGGGATAGCCGTTCAGTACGCCTTTGAGCACGAAGGCGTTGTAGGCGTTGACCCAGTAGGCAATCTGGGCTTCCGGGGTGGGGAAAAGTTCTGGGCGGTTTTCCGGGCTGACGGCGGCAAGCAGGTTCAGAAATTCGTTCAGGCTGGCGGGGTCTTGCTTGAGGGCGGCGTAGCGGACGCGGCCGTCGCCGGTGACAAACTGCTCCAGCACTCGGGCGTAGGCGCCGGTATCGAAGCGGTTGTTCTGCGCGGGCAGCTTAGGCACGGCGGCCCCCAGCAGGGCAGCCATCAGGAGCAGGCTGAGGGCGAGTTGGGGGCGGGCGAGTTTCCGCTTGACAAACTTGCGTCCCGATGCCATTTGTATGAGCTTTTTCGCCTGCTGTAGGGGCGGATAGAAGGTGGTGGCTTCAGGGCTCATGGGTAACAAGGTTCGCATCTGTTTTCACAACCGCTGCTTTGACGGCGCTTCTTCGGCGGCGGTCTTTTCGCGTTTCTACCGCGAGTGCATCAACTCGCAGGCGGAACTCCACTATACGGGGCTGACGCACCGTCCCGCCGGTTTATTTGATGAGGTTCCCTTCGACGGGGATGAAAATATTATTGTGGACTTCAAGTATTCCAGCTCACCCCGGCTGACCTGGTGGTTCGACCACCACCAGAGCGCTTTCTTGACGCCTGAGGATGAGGAGCACTTCCGGCGCGACACCGGCAAGCAGAAATTCTACGACCCCACCTACAAGTCCTGCACCAAGTTCTTGACCACGGTGGCCCGCGAGCGCTTCGGCTTCCACCCTGAGCCGCTGGCGGAGTTGATCCACTGGGCCGACATCATTGACGGCGCGCAGTACGAGACCCCGGAGGTGGCGGTGAAGATGAACGTGCCCGCCACCCAGATTGGTCTGGTGATTGAAGCCTCTTCCGACGAAGGGATGACCACTCGGCTCATCCCCCACCTGGCCAGCAAGCCGTTGGCGGAAATCGCCCGGTTGGATTTCATCGCCGATAACTTCCAGCCCTTGTATCAGCTCCACCAGAAGTCAATGGAGATTCTGCGCCAGGAGTGCCAGTTTGAGCGGGGCGTGGTGTACTACGACCTGACCGGCCATGACCTGGAAGGCTTCAACAAGTTTATTCCCTACTACCAATATCCCGATTGCATTTTCAGCGTCAGCATCAGCGCCTCGCCCCAGCGCATCAAGGTCGGGGTGGGCTCCAATCCCTGGCATGATCTGAAGGACGGCAAGAACCTGGCCGAAATCTGCGAGCGCTACGGGGGCGGCGGCCATGCGCGTGTGGCCGCCATTTCTTTTGATCCCAATGACCTGGAAAAGGCCCGGCAGGCCGCTCGCGAGATTACCGAAGAACTCCGGCGCTAACGCCGAACCCCCAACCCCCCCAAGCGGAACTGTTTTTCAGGTAAACGGAGGAGCTAGTCTGCCATCTCAGTTTTTTGGTCGCCGTTCGCCGCCGCTTTCAGTTCGACTAGGTTCCGAGGCAGCAGGTCCCCGCTGCGCAGTGCGCCCTGCCAGGGGCCGTCGGTGCTCATGGCGAACCCGAGCGACTGCTGGCGGTCAAGCGAGCCGTGCGTGCTGAGCATGTCCACCATCAACTGGAAGAAGCCGCTGCCGTGGGTGTAGCCCGGTTGGAGACTGACACCCAGGTCGGAAGGGTTGCGCACGTGGTTGGTGGCCCACTGCCGGAGCCGGTGGCCCGGGTCGGGATAGAAGTGGTCCTGCGTGGCTGCGAATAGGTTGGCGTCGCTGACCCAGCCTTCGGCGTCCGCTTTGCCTTCGTCGCGCAGTTGGGTCAGGATTGTTGCCAGCGCCAGCGGGTCGCCGGTGAGCGGCTGGTAGCGGTAGGCGGTGGCGTCTTGGTTCCAACTGAACTGGGCGTGGCCGCGGCGGCTCTGGATGGCGACTCCGCCCTCGCTCCGGCTGAGCACGAAATCTACCCCGTGCAGTTGCGCCAGGACGGGCGCTAGCTTCTCGGCCTGGCCAGCTGCGGTATAGACCGCCATAAAACCCACCAGTCCGTAGCGAGGAACAACCACATCGTTCTCCTGTTCGAGGCGGTTCGCCAGCCGCCAGCCGTTTTCTTCCAGGTACTCGCGCAGCGGGACGCGATGCGATTCGATCAGGCTGTTGCCGTGATTGGAGAAGAGGGTGATGCGCAGGCGGCCCCCGGCATCGAAGTAGAGTTCGCGCAGCAGGGAATCGACCTCAATCAGCAGGCGGCGCATCTCCTCGCGCGGCAGAATGTGGTAGAGCGAGTCGGTGGAAGCGATGTGGGCCAAGTAGATTTTTTCCTGCGAGGCCAGGAAGCGTTTGCGCAGGCGGCCCAGGTCGGCGCGGTAACTCTTGCGCGGCAGGATGTAGGCCATGCCTTTGAAAATGCCGCCCATGTCGTAGTCGAGTAGGTCGAGGTAGGGAATGTTCTGCTCGCTGAAGGTGAGCAGCATGCCGCCCGCCAGTTTGTTCTTTGTGCGGTCGAAGTAGCGGTGCTCGTAGCCCGGCACCGGGCCGCTCTGGAACACTTCCGTCAGCGCAATCTCGCTCTCCGACGGGAAGGGCGCGATCAGCGGCACCGGACGGAAGAACTCGCGCAAGTAGCCCTCCTCCCACAGCGCAAGCATTTCCTGGTAGGGCACGCCGTCGAGGCACACCACCAGCCAGCGGGCCTGCGGGTCGTCGGCCGCCGGGGGAAGGAAACTGGTGGGTTCATTGTTTTCGGTCAGGACGGCGTCAACGGTGCCGTCGCCGTTGCTGTCGGTGGCGATGGTGCGGTGGCCGTCGGCCCGGCGCAGGTAGGTCCAACTGCGGTCGCCGTCGGGGTGGGCGGGCGTGACCGTCACTAGCTGGTAGGCGACCGGCACCGGACGTCCCCAGGTGTGGATGCGCCGGGCCAGCGCTGCGCCCAGCGCCAGAAGGATGAGCCCTGTTAGGAGGAGAATCTTCGCGCGACGTTTCATCATCCTGTTTTTCTTGGATGCCGGCAAAGCAGCGGGCTAGTACAGCATATTTCCCCGCGGCAAGGAAGAAGCGGCTGCGAGCGGCCGTAGTGGGTCTTTTTGAAAATTAAAACTCGCGCCGAGCCCGGCGGCTTGACCGCAAGCGCGTGCGGTTAGTGCGCGATGGGGTGCAAGGAAAGCCAAGTCCAACCGACCCCGGAACTGACACCAAGGAAAGCGCCCGAAGCATGTTATTCTTCCTTGCTCGTCTTGCCGAGTTTGGTCTCCTCCGCTGACTTGCCTTCTTTGTCGCCCTCGCTGCTCTCCAATAGGAGCGGAAGAAACCGAAGCAGATAGAGATACGCGACTACGGTAGCGTATATCGGTATCAGGTGCGGTACTTGCAAACTATTG
>JACZYA010000208.1 GCA_022571295.1 Acidobacteriota bacterium
CTTCTAGTAGCGCCCGCCACTCCTTACGCAAGTCAGCGAAGTTTGGGTCATTCCAGCGTGCCAGAAATGCGAACGCACGTGATATCCTCTGGTCAGTGAGCGCGTGGTCGCGCTGTTTGATCGTGATCTTTAGTCCACGCCCTATATAAAACGCAGCCAGGACACCAGAAGCTACTCCGGTGGCTGCCCCCAAGAAGTAGATTGTTGGTCTAGCGTCTGCCCACAGCGCATAAAAAATCGTGACTGCGGCCACGGCAACTATGAGGATTATAGAAAGAGTCAGCGGGATTTCTAACCTCAAGATTTCACCTGGGCCTTGGAGCTTCTTAGTATTAAGTGCCATTGTGGTCTTTTTGTAATCAAAAGGATTCGCGTCATTATACTATAAGGACAAAGCTTAGGCTGCCTTGTTTTCCAAGAGCTGTTTGCGCTTTTTCAGACTGACCAGTTGGACGGGCCGCCCATTCCATCTCACAAGGTCGGCTTTCAGCATATTCCTGATCGTCCTCTCCTTGCGGTTTCGGTAGTGAGTTTTCTGCCGCTTCCTGAACCAGCGGTTGGTGCGCTCGTCGGCTCTCTGTGCCTTTCCTTCCCTTCCTCAGCTAATTGACTGACCAGCCATCTGTTACGCCACAAGCGGAACCTTATGGGGGCAACGGTACCCGTCCCAGAACTGGCCCTACGGACAGGAGGCAGCCGCTCGCCTCGGTGCTAGACTTATTGCTAAGCAAGGAGCAATAGGTGAAGACGGTTCGGATCCTCATCATTGACGACGACGCGGCCAGCCGCCGGGCGCTGGCCTCGGTCCTCCACACCGACGGTTGGCGGATCGAAGTGGTCGCCCGGCCCGAACAAGGCATGCAGCAGCTCCGTCGGGGCGGCTGGCACCTGGTGCTGGCCAACGTCTCGATGAGCAGCCTGAGCGGGCCGCTCTTCGAGTTGCTGAAGGAGCTGGCGCGCGCCGACGGCCCCTTGCAGGTGCTGTTTCTGGTCCCGGCCATCCTTGAGGAGCGCGCCCGCCAGCGCCTGGAAGGGCTCGCGCTTCCCTACGTCACCAAGCCCATCCAGTTGAACGATTTCCTGGAGCGGGTCAGCGACCTGCTGCTCGAGGCCGGCGCCATCCGCCAGCCCCTGCGCCGCGTGCGCGACCTGGCCTCCACCTCCAGCCCGCTGGTCGAGCCCAAAACCTCCGACGGTCGCGGGCATGAAATGATCGCCCCCCGCGACGCCTACTACGACTACACCGAAGAAGAGCTGCGCCAGTTCGAGGAAGAAGAAAAGCGCCGCAAGAAGAAGGCCCAAGAAGTCGGCCACTCCGTCCCCTAAGCCGGTCTTTTCCTCCGGTGAAAAAATAGCTTGACAAGCCGGCACGATATATGTATATGCATGCATTGTTATGACAGGCCGTGCCACAGCGCAGCGCAAAGAAGCGGAGATAACCGCCCTGCCCTGTGCCTGCGCCAACCTGCGCCGGGCCGCCCGCGCCGTCACCCAGCTCTACAGCCAGGAGATTCGGCGCAGCGGGGTAGACGCCACACAGTTCAGTCTGCTGATGGCACTCGGGCACGCGGGAGAAACAACCCAGGGACGCTTGGGCGAACGCCTCGTCATTGACAGCACAACCCTGACCCGCACCCTCGCGCCGTTGCGCGCTAGGGGTTGGATCGCTTCCAAGCCCGGCGCCGACCGCCGCCAGCGCCTGTGGCGCTTGACGCCGGCAGGCCGCCGTCAGCTTCAACGCACCCGCCCGCATTGGGAGCGGGCCCAAAAGCGGCTGCGGAAGGCATTGGGTGAGGCTGAGTGGAACAGGTTGCAGACGTCGGTGGCACGGACGGCACAGGCCGCGCAGCACGCCTAAAAAAAATTTGCATCGATTCAGATGTATATACATATACCGTCGAAGACAAACAATGCCAGTGCAGCGCAGAAGCAGCCCGGGCACGGCGGGCAATCATGGCGGACACTGAAAGAAGCGTAGCGGGCTGCATCAAGGCCCGGCTGGCCGCATGGGTTCTCATCCTGGTAGTCCCGCTTCTGGCCGTCCCGCCGCTCACACTGGCGGCCAAGCCCCCGCAGGATTCCGGCACCGCCCGTCCCTGCCTGCGGTGGGAAGTGGAAGAGGGAGTGAAAGTGAACTGTCAGCGCGCCGAGCGGCTCTACCGGGTCGCCTGCGGCTGGGTGGAGCGGAACATCTGGCCGCAAGGCCGCGCCGTACGGCCCTGCGTGACCATCAAAGTCGGCAAACCTTGCCCGGACGGCAGGGCGAGCGGGTGCATCAACGTGTCGCAGCGGACCATCTACTTGCCCGCATGGGACCAGCGCGCACCCGGGCAGGTGGTGCAGGGTGTTCTTCTGCTGGCCCTGGTGGAGCGATTCGAGCGGAAGATCGTCAAAGAAGTTGCGCGGGAGTTGCTCGACAAAGATTTCCAAGGGTACGTGGATGTTTACTAGCCGGGCGGGGAAATCGGAGGATCGGGAAAACTGATGCGGGAACCTCTCCAGAGTCTGGAAGATAGCCCGCGGCGCTGCGCTGCGCCGGGCAGCGTCGCGAAAGATTATTGCATCGAAATATATGTACATACATCTGATATACCCACATTCGCAAACAGGAGGCAACCATGAAAAAAGCAACCAGCAAGAGTCAGGCAGCACTGTATCTTTTGCTTCTGGCGGCGCTGGCGCTGTCGGCCGCGGCCCAGGAGTCGGAGGGGTTGGTCGGGCCGGAGGGGTTTATCCCGCCGCCGCTCCACCCCGCCGGCGCGCAGCTCGAAACCAAGCAGCTCGCGCCGGGCGTCTATGCCCTTCTTTCAGACAAGCCGCCGGTGGACAACAGCGGCTTCGTCGTAGGTGAGCGCGGCGTGCTGGTAATTGACGCCCACATCAACGGCGCTATGGCCCGGCAGATTCAGGCCGCCGTGCGCCGGGTAACCAACAAGCCCATTCTCTACCTGGTCAACACTAACTTCCACGGCGACCACACCTTCGGGAACTACGCCTTCCCGGCTGAGACCCGCATCGTAGCTCATCGCGAGACCGCCGAGCGCATGCGCGGCTTCGAGCACGAGAAAAAGTTCTTGCTGGCGACTGTGAACAATGATCCCACGGTGTTCGCTGACGTGCGCTTGCGCCTGCCCGACGTGGTCTTCGACGACTACCTGCGGTTGGACCTCGGTGGCCGGGCGGTCGAGCTCTACCACTTCGGGCCCGGCAACACCCCCGGCGACACGGTGGTGTACGTGCCCGAGGCTCGGGTCGCCTGGACCGGCAACTTGGTGCTCCTCGGTGAAGAGAGCATTCCGTTTCTGATCGAAGGCGGTGCAGGAGCCTACATGCAGACCATCGTCCGGTTTGCGCGGACGTTGGGGGTGAAAACCATCGTTCCCGGCCACGGTTCTCTCATCTCGGGGGCGGTCTTGGGCCGCTATCTCGCCTACCTCAACGGGTTGATTGATTCCGTGCGAGAGGCGACCCGCGCCGGGAAAACCCTGGAGGTCACGCTGGCCCAAACGCCGCTTCCGGGACAGTTTGCTCCGTCGGCGGATTCGCCCTTCGCTCCCTTGCTCCCGTTCATTGCCGGCGTCCACCGCTGGAACGTGCAGGCGACTTACCGGGAGTTGAACCGGCGATAACGCCTCTGGTGGAGTGGGGTGGCTGATACGCCGCCCCACTCCTGGTCAGGCAAGAACGAAACAGGGAGAGGAGGCACGAAATGACCAAGCCACTCATTCTCGTTACAGGATCCACCGGCAAGACCGGCGCACCCGTCGTACAGCAGTTGTTGGAGCGCGGATATCCCGTGCGCGCGTTCGTCCACCGGCTGGATGAACGGTCGCAACGATTATCAGAGCTCGGGGCCGAAGTAGTCGTGGGCGATTTTAATGACCTCCGGTCGGTCCGCGATGCCATGAAAAGCGTGAAGCGAGTTTACTTCTGCTACCCGCCCC
>JACZYA010000065.1 GCA_022571295.1 Acidobacteriota bacterium
GGCCCGCCGCCGCCGTGAGGGGTGGAAAAAGTCTTGTGCAGGTTCAGATGGACAATGTCGGCGCCGAACTCGCCTGGGCGGGTCACTCCGGCCAGCGCGTTCATGTTAGCCCCGTCCAGGTAGATCAACCCGCCCCGGCTGTGGACAACCTCCGCAATCTTCTGAATCTGTTTTTCAAAGATGCCGAGCGTGTTGGGGTTGGTAATCATCAGCGCGGCCACTTCTTCGTTCATCGCTTGGCGCAGCGCGTCGAGGTCGAGTTGCCCGTTGAGATTGGAAGGGATGCTGCGGACAGCGTAGCCGGCGATGGCGGCGGTGGCGGGGTTGGTGCCGTGGGCGGAGTCGGGAACCAGCACCATCTTGCGGGGGTTGCCCTGCGCGGTCAGATAGGCGCGCACCATCAAGATGCCGGTCAACTCTCCGTGCGCACCCGCCGCCGGTTGCAGGGTAATGGCATCCATGCCGGTGATTTCGATCAAGCAACGTTCCAGCAGTCGCATGATTCGCAGGCAGCCCTGGCTCAACTCCAGCGGCTGGTAGGGATGTTCGCTGGCGAGTCCCGGCAGGGCCGCCACCACCTCGTTCACCCGCGGGTTGTACTTCATGGTGCAGGACCCCAGCGGGTACATCCCGGTGTCCACGCCGTAGTTCCAGGTGGAGAGGCGGGTGAAGTGGCGGATGATTTCAATCTCGCTCACTTCCGGGAAGCCCGCGATCTCTTCGCGCATCTGCTCCGCGCCCAGGAGTTCCCCGGCCTCCGCTGCGGGCACGTCCAGCGGCGGCAACGAGTAGGCATACTTGCCGGGTGAGCTTTTCTCAAAGATCAGCCCTTCGTTCTGGCTCACGTGCGGCGCGGCTTTGCGAGGAGTCTCGGCCATGGTCTTCCTAAGCTTCCAGCGCCTGCCGAAAGGCGGCGACGAAGCGGTCCAGTTCTTCGCGCTTCACCACCTCCGTGACGCAGAGCAATAAGGCGTTTTTGCGTTCCGGATACCACCGCCCCAGCTCCACTCCGGCAATGAACTTTTCGGTTTGCAGCCTCTGATGCAGGCGGGCGGCCGGGCCGGGGACTTCGACTACGAACTCATTGAAGCAGGGCGCAGAAAAAGGAAGCTTCACACCCGGCAGCTTACTGAGTTCTTGTGCCAGGTAACGCGCCTTGGCCAGGTTGTGCTCCGCCAGCGCGCGCAAGCCGCACTTGCCGTACACAGTCAGGAAAATGGTCACGGCCAGGGCACACAGCGCCTGATTGGTGCAAATGTTGGAGGTGGCCTTCTCCCGCCGGATGTGCTGCTCGCGCGTGGCCAGTGTGAGCACAAAGCCGCGGCGGCCCTCCGTGTCGGTGGTCTGGCCCACCAACCGCCCGGGCAGGCTGCGGACAAACTTCTCCTTGGTCGCCAGCACTCCGACGAACGGCCCTCCGTAGCTGACCGGCAGGCCGAACGATTGTGCTTCCAACGCTACGATGTCAGCCTCCGCCGGCGCGCGAACCAATCCCAGCGACACCGGTTCGGTGACGGCAGTTACCAGCAAAGCCCCGTGCCGGTGGGCCAGCTCAGCCACGCCGGGCACGTCTTCCAGGCAGCCGAAGAAGTTCGGCGACTGCACCGCCACCACACCTGTCCCGTCGTCGAGGGCGCGCTCCAGCACCGCCAAATCCGTCTGACCCGAAGACGCGCAGGGCAATTCCGTCAGCTCGACCTTTTGCCGCTGACAGTAAGTGGCAAGCACTTGGCGGTATTCGGGGTGGAGGGCGCGCGAAACCAAAACGCGCGAGCGCCGCGTGACCCGCAATCCCATCAGCACCGCTTCCGCCAGGGCGGTGGAGCCATCGTACATGGACGCGTTGGCCACCTGCTGGCCGGTCAACTGGCAAATCAGGGTTTGGAATTCAAAGATGGCTTGCAAAGTTCCCTGGGCGATTTCGCCTTGGTAGGGAGTGTAAGCAGTAAGGAACTCGCCGCGGGAAAGCAGCGCGTCCAGCACCACCGGCCGAAAGTGGTTATAGGCGCCGGCGCCCAGCAGCCGCATGTAGCCGCCGGAGGTTTCGCCCGCGCGGGCGCGGAAGTAGTCAAGAATTTCGGGTTCGGAAAGGGCCGCCGGGATGTTGAGAGGCCGCTTCAGCCGAATCGAATCCGGGATGCAAGCGAACAGCTCATCAATCGACCGGCAACCGAGCGCGGCCAGCATCTCCACCCGCTCGTGCTCGGACTTGGGCAGGTAGCGCATCTACGCCTGCGTCTCCTCGGACTCGCGCACAAACTCTTCGTACTGCGCAGCGGTCAAGAGGCCGTCGGCCGCCTTGGGGTCGTCCAGCTTGAGCTTGATGAGCCAGGCTTTCCCGTGCGGGTCTTCGTTCACCAACGCGGGGTTGTCCGCCAAGGCTGGGTTGACTTCTGCGACCGAGCCGGCCACCGGGCAGTACAAGTCCGAGACCGCCTTGACCGATTCCACCGTGCCGAACGTCTGCGACGCATCGAAGTGGGTGCCCGGCTGGGGTAACTCCACGAAAACCACGTCGCCCAGTTCCTTCTGAGCGTGGAAGGTAATGCCGATGGTGCCGACCCCTTCCGTCACTTTGACCCACTCATGCTCTTTAGTGTAGCGATAGTCCGCAGGGTACATAGTCTGTTCCTCGCTTGCTCCTCGCTTCGGGGAAATGTAGTGTTCCGGCTATTTCGGCCGCTTGTAGAAGGGCGTCGGCACCAGCTCCGCCTCCACCGTGGTGCCTCGAATTCCGATGCCGATGCGTGTGCCGACGGCGCTGGCCCCAACCGGGATATAAGCCAGACCGAGGTTCTTTTTCAAGTACGGGGCGGGGCTGCCGCTGGTGACGCGCCCGTATTCTTTCCCGTCAACCAAGACCGGGTAGCCGTCGCGGGCGATGCCGCGCCCGCGCATTTCAAACCCCGCCAGCTTGCGCCTGACACCCGCTTCCTTTTGCGCCACCAGTGCCGCCCGTCCGGTAAACTCGCCTTTGTCGAGCTTGCAAATCCAACCCAGCTTCGCTTCCCAGACCGTGGTAGTGTCGTCAATCTCGTGTCCGTAAAGGGCATACCCCGATTCCAGCCGCAAGGTGTTGCGCGCTCCCAGGCCGACGGGGATCAAACCATCTTCTTTGCCTGCCTCCAACAGCGCGTTCCAAACTTTTTCCGACGCCGGCGGTTCCAGGTAGAGCTCAAAACCATCCTCGCCGGTGTAACCGGTGCGGGCGATCAGGCAGCGGACGTCGCAAACCTTTCCGAAAGCGAAGCGGTAGGTGCGGATGGCGCTCAGGTCCACCGGTGTCAACCGCTGGAGGATGGAGGCCGCGCGCGGCCCTTGCAGCGCCAGTTGGGTATAGTCGTCGCTGGTGTGGTTCACTTTAGCCTTGAACCGGTTTTGCGCCTGGATGTGCGTGAAATCCTTCTCGCGGTTGGCAGCGTTGACGCAGATGAAGTAATGAGTATCGGAGAATTTGTGGACGACAATGTCATCCACAAAGGTGCCTTGCTCGGTGAGCAGGGCGGAGTATTGCGCCTGCCCCACCACGAGACCGGCGGCATTGTTGCAGGCGACCTGCTGCACCAAGTCCAGCGCTTGCGGCCCGCGAATCTCAATTTCCCCCATGTGGCTTACGTCGAACAGGCCCGCCGCCGTGCGCACGGCCAGATGCTCGGGAATGATGCCGCTGTACTCCACCGGCATGTCCCAGCCGGCAAAGTTCACCATCTTCGCTTTCAGGGTGCGGTGGGCAGCGTTGAGCGCAGTCTGCCGGGGCGCGGTTTGAGTGTCGGTCGCCAAGAAAAACTCCGTGGGAATATGCGAACTGGAAAATTAACACACGGTCTCTGGAAGGGTCAAGCAAGCTTGCAGCAGCGGCAGACCCTCCGTATAGTGGAGCGGGGCACAGAGTTGAGGAGAAAGTTCGATGCCCGAAAAAGAATTTGCCTGCACGCAGTGCAATTCGCCGGAAGGCCGCTGCTCCTGCACCAAGTACTGCACTCTCTGCGGCAATCTCGAGGGGACTCGGCTGGTGGAGGACGGGTACTACTACTGCGGCGAGTGCCGCGAAGCCTGCGATTACAAAACACAGGATGAGATGAGTTGAGCACCGGAGAAGCGCACCACCCCAGTGCAGACTTCCAGCGCCAGCGGACGGCGGCGACCCGCTGACAAGAGTCGCTGCTCGAGCAAGTGCCGGGCAAGTTTGGTTGGCGGCTTCTTCTTTTCTGGTGTACTCTCCGTGCTCGGAGCTTGAACCGGGGAGGGCAAGAAGGCAGCTTGCCGAAGCAGGGCGTAGCAAAGGAGTGACCCCGTTCGACGTCATGGGTGCTGCAAGGCAGGTGGCGGTGGTCCTCGAACTGACAACCGACCCGGAGTTGCTTCCGGTTGTGCGCCGGACGGCCGGCGTGCTGGCCCGCCAATTAGGATTTCCCAAAGGACAACAACTGAGTTTGCAGGAAGGGGTGGAGAAGGCCTGCCGGCAGTTCTTGCAACGTTCCGGGTGCGAGGGGCGCACTCTCCATGTGGTTTTTACCGGCTTTTCCGACCGGCTGGAAATTGTGGTGGAAAACGAAGCCGACGGCACTGAGACCAGCGAAGAAGAATCCTACCTCCTCAGGCAATTGCTGGACCGAGTCGTGGTGGAAGAAACCGAAGCGGGGAAGCTGCGTTTGACGCTGGTCAAGTACCGCTCGCCCGAAGGAAGCGCCCAGTGACCGTCACGGTGCGCGAACGCGGACAGGCGACCATCGTGGACGTAGAGGGCCAACTCACCTTCGAGAGTACCCCGGACCTGCGCGGGCACCTCTTGAAAGCCTTGAAGAAGAAAACCCCGGCAGCAGTTCTGGTGAATCTGGGAGCGGTGGGCTATATGGACAGCTCCGGCATCGCCACCCTGGTGGAAGGCTTGAAAGCGGCGCAAGCCAACCAGGTTCCCTTCGGGTTGTGCGGCTTGAGCAGAAACTTACGGAACGTGCTCGAACTGGTGCGGCTGGACAAGGTGTTCCGAATTTTCGCGAGCGAGGACGAAGCCTTGCAACAGCTCGCCGGCTCCTTGCCGCAAGACAGCGACTAGGCCCTGCTGCTATGGGCTCTTTGCTGGCCTACGTCGGACGCGGCACTCTGAACTTCCTCCGCTACACCGGCGGGATCGCCCGCTTGGGAAAAGACGCCGCCTACTGGACCCTGTGGGCTCCCCTGCGCGGCAAGGGAATCAAGGGCCGGGCAGCGATTCACCAAATGGTGCTGGCGGGCGTGAACGCCGTCCCGATTGTTTCCTTGATTTCCTTCTTCGTCGGTTTGGTCCTGGCCCTCCAGACTGCCTACGAGCTGCGCAAGTACGGCGGCACGGTCTATGTGGTCAACCTGGTGGCGGTGGCCATGAGTCGGCAACTGGGGCCGCTGATGACCGCCGTGATTGTGGCCGGGCGTTCCGCCTCTTCCTTCGCCGCCGAACTGGGAACCATGAAGGTGGGCGAAGAGATTGACGCCCTGGAAACCATCGGCCTGAACAAAGTCAAATTCCTGGTGGTTCCCAAATTTCTGGCGTTGTTGCTGGTGATGCCGTGCCTGACTTTGCTGGCTGACCTGGCGGGGATCGCAGGGGGCTCCATTTTCACGCTGTACGAATTGGGGATGCCGATGGGATACTACTGGACGCGCGCCACCGAGGCTCTCTTGTTGCGAGACATCCTCTCCGGGTTGATTAAGAGCGTGGTGTTTGGAATCATCATCACGATGGTGGGTTGTTATGAGGGCTTGGCGGTGCGGGGCGGGGCAGAAGGCGTGGGCCGGGCGACCACCAGCGCAGTCGTAACTTCGATCACGCTCGTCATCGCCGCTGACATGTTTTTCAGCGTGCTCTTTTACTATCTCTGGTGAAGCAATGGACGCGACCGACGCCGTCATCCGCATTGAAGGTCTCACCACCCACTACGGGACGCGGCGCATCCTGAACAACATCAACCTGCAAGTCCGCGCCCGGGAAACCTTGGTGTTGCTGGGGGCGAGCGGTACCGGCAAGAGCACTCTCCTGCGCCACATTCTGGCCCTGGAGAGGCCCACCGAAGGCCACGTATTCATCAACGGGATTGACACCTGCCGGGCCAGTGAAGAGGAACTGAATCGTGTGCGGCGCCGGATGGGAGTGTTGTTCCAAAGCGGAGCGCTGTTCGGCTCCATGACGCTGGCCGATAACGTTGCCTTGCCGCTGCGCGAGCTAACCAAGCTGGAGGAATCCACCATCCAGATTATGGTGCGGATGAAACTCGACTTGGTGGGGTTGACGGGTTTTGGAGACTACATGCCCGCGCAGCTCAGCGGCGGCATGCGCAAACGCGCCGGGCTGGCGCGCGCCCTGGCCATGGACCCCGAGATACTGCTCTTTGATGAGCCCTCGGCCGGGCTCGACCCCATCACGGCGGCCGGCATCGACGCGTTGATCTTGAACCTGAAGAAAACTTTTCCCCTGACGATGGTGGTGGTGACGCACGAGCTGGTCAGCGCTTTTCAGATTGCCGACCGAATCGCCATGCTGCACGAGGGAGAGGTAATCGCCCTGGGAACCGTCGAGGAGATCAAACAAGCTTCGCATCCGCGGGTGCAGCAGTTCCTGAACCGGGTGCCGGAAGAACAGATGCGCGACCGGGAAGCTTATCTGCGTTCGCTCACGGCCGGGTTTTGAATCCACTCGCAGCGAGGTGACAGCCATGAACCGAAGCGAAGAAGTGAAAGTTGGATTGTTCGTCCTTGCCACGGTCGCGCTGCTGCTGCTGACCCTGGCGCTGGTGGGCGGGTTCAACCTTTTGCAAAAGCCGATGAACACCTACACCCTGCGCACCCGCTTTGCCGGCGGGCTGGACACCGGCGCTCCGGTGCGCTACGCCGGAATCAAAGTGGGGCGAGTGGAGGGAACGCGATTCGACCCGGACGACCCCACCCGCGTCGTCATTGCGATCAGCGTGGACCCCAAGACTCCGGTGCGGACCGATAGCAAAGCCCAGGTCAGCGCGCTGGGCATGCTGGGGGAAAACTACGTTGAGATTTCTCCCGGCAGCCCCGAGGCTTCCCCACTCCCAGCCGGCGGCGAAATTCAAGTGGAAGAATCAGTCCAGTGGACGCAGTTGATCAATCGCGTCGGCGCCATCGCCGGCGAGGCAGAAGGCGTGCTGGGCGATGTCGGGCCGCGGCTAAACCAGGTGTTGGACAACGTGACAGAGCTGACCGGGGAAGAGAACCGTCGGCATCTGGAGAGACTATTGTCGCAAATGGATGAGATGGTCACGGAGGCGCGCCCGCAAATCCGTTCCGCGCTCGCCCACATGGACAGCGCCAGCGCCAAGATCGACCAGTTCATGGGTGATATTCAGAGCACGCGCGAAGCGCTTGATCAACTCCTGGCCAGTTGGAGCGGGCTCACCAGTGGAGAAGATGCCGAAGTGCAGCAGGCGCTGCAGAATCTTCGGCAAACGCTGACCCGCGCCGAGCAAACTCTGGACGAGGTGCGCCGGCTGCTGGTGGCCAACCGCCAGCACCTGGACGTCAGCATGGAGAATTTCCGCGTCTCCTCGGAGAACATCCGCGAGTTTACCGATACCATCAAACAACGCCCTTACAGCCTGGTGCGCATCAAGAACCCGCCCGACCGCAAGCCGGGCGATCCCGCGCCGCAGAAGTAGAATCAGCAAGGAAGTCTTAGAAGAGTTTGACCGGACGGTCGAGCAGGGCGCGCAGTTCATCCTCGCGCGCGCTCAGGCGGACCAGCAGGCGGTCGCCGGCGCTGCTCACGTCGGCGCGCAGGAACTCCTCTTCTGGCTGGCGCGCACGCTGAGGGCGACCAGCCCAACCGTGGCCGCCCAAAAAAGAAGCCAGAGCACAACCAGCACCGATGCGCTCAGGAAAGCAGGCTTGTTCACGAGCAGACGCTCGAGCACTGCCCCCAACCCAACCTCCCGGAACTGGCTGACGTAGAAAGAAGCCAGATGACCGTTGGGCTTGTGCGCGATCAAGCCGGTGTAATAGGGAATTAAGAGGAAATGGGTGGCGTAGAGTTCCAGCAGGACGAACAGGCCCGTCCCCGCCGGGAGAATCCAGCGGCGCCAGCGCGCCGGGCAGAGAGCAAACAACCCCAGCGTTGCCAGTAGCACTTCCGCCATCACCAACGAATACATGTACCAGCCCGTCGAGTCCGACAAGCCCTGGTTCACGAAGGTAACTAGAACGTGGTAGGCCAACCCCATCCAGAAAAAGCCATAGAAGGCAGCGAGCACGAGCAGATGGGTCGCCGACGGAAGAGAGGAACTATCTTTCTGTTTCCTCCACAGCCGCCAAACCAATATTGCCAATCCTACTATGGCCAGCAGAATTATGGTCCGGAAAGAGTGGTACATCCAGCTCCGGACTTGAAGGAAGCTCCAGTTGCCGAACCAGATGTGAGAAAAAAAGATGGAGTCCGCGGCGCGGTACCAATCTACTTCCGCAACATGCCCGAGCAACTCCAGCAGCGGCATCTCTCTCAGGGCGGCGTCGTCACCCTGCCCGGTTAATGACCCGGTCAACAGCAGGTTGTACCGGTACCACCAACCTGCAAGCAGAACTGCCACCGCAGACGCCACTGCGCCGTGCAGGACGATTTTTCTGCGCTCGCCCGGCCACCGCCACCACCTCCAGGCGTAGGTGAGGGCCAGGGCCGGCAGCGCCGCCAGAAAATAGGCCTTGGTGAGCAGACCCAGACCCAAGATCAGACCGAGCAGCCAGCCGCTCATGACACGCTCCGGACCCTCCGCCATTTTGAGCGTGAAATAAAGCAAGAGTGTGCAAAGCACAATCGCCGGACTTTCGTTGCCTACCCGACAGATGTCTACCATCAATTCGGGCATGGCCGCCACCAACGCCACTGAGCCCAGCGCCGGGCCGTCCTCGCCGAACACCCTGCGGGCCAGCAGGAATCCCAGGGGAATTACCAGTGAAGCAAAACCCACGCTCAGCCACCGCAGCAGCATGACACGGTCGGACAACTCGGAACCGGCAGCTAACCTTAAGGGCCAAGAAAATAGCCAGTAATAGAGCGGCGGTTGTTGGGCCTCCCAAAAGAAGCCCAGGTCGTCCGGTGCGGGTTGGCTCGCCCACTCCGGCGACAAAGCCCGAAACTGTTGCTGGCGCTGTTCGCGCTCTTCCGCCGGCAACTGCCAATAAGCGTCGTGGGTCACGTGGGGCGGTGGAAGTTCTCCTAGCATCCAGGGCAACGGAACCAGCCGAACCGATTCGTGCACTTCGCGCGAAACCCTGGTCTGGTTGAGTACCGGCAACTCCCCCTGAACCGCGAGGTGCTGCACGTAAGCAAAGTGGGAAAACTCGTCGTACCCTTCCCACAGTGGAAACAGGCTCGAGTAGAAAAAGCCCCGCACCAGAAAGCACATCCACACCAGTAGGAGCAAGCGACGGGTGGCTGGGGAGTATGGGAGATGCAGCCAGCTGCTCCCCGTCCTGACCTGCTCCCCACTCGCCGGAACTTGTTCCCTGTCACTCAATCCTAGTATCCCTCGAAAACAGTGACTGCATTCAGAAGTAGTACCTGCAGAAAGTCAACTCTTGATCCTGCGCAGCCTCATAACTATGGCAATTACCACATAGTCAACCGCGAAATGCACGGAAAGCGACTTCCTGTACTGGACATTCTTGTGCGGTGGTTCCCCAGGCCTCAATGGAAAATGGAGTCTTAGAAGAGCTTGACCGGGCGGTCGAGCAGGGCGCGCAGTTCATCCTCGCGCGCGGTCAGGCGAACCAGCAGGCGGTCGCCGGCGCTGCTCACGTCGGCACGGTCCAAGACGGCGCTGAGTTCCGGGTTTGATTCCTGCAAGCGCCAGCCCTGCACCGCCAATCCGGTTTGCAGCAAGAGCGAAAACGTCTGCGCGTCAATGGCGCCGCCGCACCAGATGTGGAATTCAAGGGTCAACTCGCTCCCCACATCCGCTCGTAAGAGGGCCGAGCGGAAGCGGTTGGCCAGGCCGTCGAAGCCGGGGAACTTGGTCGCTTCCGGCGCCAGTTGACTAACGGCCAGGCGCGTATAGTAGTCATCCATGACAATCCAAATCGGGCTGTGGCCGTTGACTTCGCTGATGCGGGCGGAGAGGGTCTCGTTCTGGAAGATGTTTTCGCGGCCGCCGAAGCGCGTTTCCAGCAGCAGATCCAAACTCGGCCGCGTGCCGAACACGGCAGTGGAACTATCGAGGAAGGCCAGCAGGAACTGGTCCGGCCCGGCCCCGCTGCCAAAAGGAAACAACGTCTGGCCCCGGAAGCTCTCCACCGGGAGCTTTTGCTTCCGGAAGTACTCTTCTACTTTCTGAGGCTGGAATCGCCCTTCGGCAATGCCGAAAAACAGCTCGCGGGGCTGCACGCGCCCGGGCGCAACTTGAATCCAGGAAATCCAGTCGAGGTCGGTATCCACATCAATGCCGAGCGAGCGAATAAAACGCTCAAACTGAGCGAAGCGCTGCGGAACCACGCGCCGTTTGATGGTCTGGTAATGCGGGGAGCGACGCACTTCCTGCAAATCCACAAACGCGACCTCGCCACTCTCGCGCGGCAACAGGTAGAGAATGTCGGCGCGCAAAGAGCTTGCCGCGGCGGGAGTTGCCAGCAACAGCACGAGAGAGAAAAGGAAAGCGAATTTTATTTTGTCGTTCATTTTGAGCTCCGGCTCCGACGGCAGCGGCTGGGGACATTTGGTTGCGTCATGCTCGTGATTCGGTGCAAAGGCTCTTCAGCCACATCCTCCTAAGATGCCCGCATGAGTCGCCAGGCTGCTTTGCCGGGCGAGGCACCCCGCGCTTTCCTACTTGCCAGCGGAAACGGCCTCCAACTGAGTTGCCTGGTTGCGGACGCGCTCGCGGAAGTCCTGGTCCTGGATGGAGTCGAGATTGATTTTGACATTCTCCAACGCCCCGCGCAGCGCGGCCACGGCCAAATGCTCGCCGGTCTTCACGTCCGAAGCCATAGAAGGACTGCCGATGGAAACCAAGCGACGCAGGTGGTCCAGCACAGTCGTCGCAGTTTGCGCAACTTCCAGTGGCACCTCGGTGGCGGTGTGGGTGGCCTGCTCGATTGCCTTGCGACGGCTTTTCTTTTCCGCCTCGGTGGCTTTGGGAAGTTTGTAGGCGGCCATGACCGACTCGAAGGCGGCGGCGTCGCGGTCAATCGCGCTCTGGAGTTGCTGCTTGAGTCCGGCCAACTCGCAGGCGCGCCGCTTGAGCTCGTCGGCGTTTTCCGCGCAGGATTTCTTGCCGGAAGAGAGGCTCGCCACCATCTGTCCCAACCCGGCGGCCAACGCGCCCGAAAGCGCGGCGCAGGAACCTCCGCCCGGTGTCGCCGTCGGCGCCGCCACCGCTTCCACAAATCCTTCTGCTCGCGCTGCCAGACCGGCGTCTTTTTCCCCGGCCAGCACAGTCGCCAGGCGGTTTTCCAGAATCTGTTGCTGCGGGTCAAAACTCTCCAGTTGCAGGAAGAAGTCGCTGCTGGCTTCCAGCGCGCGCTTGGGGATCAGGCCCACGATCTCGCTGCCCACAATGGAGACGCCATAGCGTTCGGCTTCGCGCTTGACCATCTCGAAGGCGCGGAAGATGGGAGTGCGCTCAAAGTCGGTGAGGTTCATGGAAACCTGGGCCAAGTTGCGCGCCTTCAGGTCCACGCCCATGGCCTTGACGTAGCGCAGACCGCCGCCGGAAAAACGGATGGCCTTGCCGATTTTCTTGGCGATGCTGACGTCGCTGGTGTTCAGGTTGATGTTGTAAGCGATCAGAAACTTCCGCGCCCCGACCACGGTGGCGCCGGCGGTGGGGTGCAGGCGCGGCTCGCCAATATCGGGCGCGCGCTCCGGGTTGGTGACGACTTCCTCGCGCAGGCCCTCGAACTGTCCGCGACGGATGTCCTCCAGGTTGGTGCGCTCCGGGCGGGTGGCGGCTTCCTCGTAGAAATAGACGGGAATCTGGTGGCGTTTCCAGATTTGTTCGCCCACCTGCCGGGCCAACTCGACGCAGTCCTGGATGGTCACGCCTTCGATGGGAATAAATGGGATGACGTCGGCCGCGCCCATGCGCGGGTGCGCGCCCTGATGCTTGGTCAGGTCGATTAGCTCGGCGGCTTTGCCCACGCCGCGCAAGGCCGCTTCGCCGATGGCATCCCGGGGGCCGACGATGGTGATGACGCAACGGTTGTGGTCGGCGTCCATCTCCCGGTCGAGCAAGGAGACACCCGGAACCGAGAGCAGGGCATTGACGAGGGCGTCCACCTTGGCGGGGTCGCGCCCTTCGCTGAAGTTGGGGACACACTCAACCAGAGTTGCAGACACCGGGACTCCTCAGCGGGATTTTTCAGTTGGGACCGAGGCCGCTTCGGTTTTCTTGCCGTACTTCTCGAACCAGGTGCTGACGTTTTCCTTGCCCACTTGACGTTCCAGGTAGTCGCGGTACTCGATCAGCAGAGCAGCCTGGCGGCCGAGCGGACGGCGGCGGTTGGGGTTCATTCCGCGCGACGCCAGCCAGTGGTGGAAGTCGAGCGGCCGCTCAGATTTGGAATCGCTTGCTGGCGTCATGGATCACCTGTCCCCGCTTGATGGTCAACCGACAAAGATTAACTCCGAAATAATACGGGATTTCGCGGTAATCGGAAAGCTCAAAGGCGCACAGGTCGGCTTGCTTGCCGGCTTCAAGCGAGCCCAGGAGGTCGGCGCGGCGCAGGGCGTGAGCGCCGTTGATGGTGGCGGCGGCGATGGCTTCCGCCGGAGTCATCCGCATCTGCGTGCAGGCCAGCGAGAGAATCATCGGCATGGAAACAGTGGGTGAGGTACCAGGATTGAAATCAGTAGCGAGAGCCACGGCAGCGCCGGCCTCGATCAGTGCGCGCGCGGGCGCGTAGCTTGACTTGCCAAGGTGGAAGACCGCTCCCGGCAGCAACGTGCAGATGGTGTCGGAGGCCGCCAGCGCCCGGATGTCGGCGCGGTTGATGCGCTCCAAGTGATCCACGCTGGTGGCGTGGAGTTGGACCGCCAGCCGCGCGCCGCCGGTGCGGGCGAGCTGCTCGGCGTGCAGACGCAGTTCCATGCCGCAGACGCGCGCGGCGGTCAGGACGAGCCGCGCCTGTGTGAGCATAAAGGCGCCGCGGTCGCAGAAGACGTCGCAGAACTCGGCCAGCCCACGCGCGGCCACGGCGGGAATCATCCGCCGAATCAACAAGTCCAGGTAGGCATCCGGCTTGCGCTTGTACTCGGGTGGCACCACGTGCGCGCCCAGAAACGTGGCCACCAGTTCGAGCGGCCCTTCGCGATGTAAGCGGCGTAGAATTTCCAACATCTTGAGCTCGCTTCCAAGGCTGAGCCCGTAGCCGCTCTTGGCTTCCAGCGTCGTGGTGCCGTGCGTGGCAAACTCGCCGAGCCAACGCCGCGCTTGCTGCTGCAAGCTCTGATTGTCAGCGCGGCGGAGTTTCCTGACGGTGGAGAGGATGCCGCCGCCGCGGCGGGCGATCTGTTCGTATCCGAGCCCGGCGATGCGCTGCTCGTACTCGTCGGCGCGGCTGGCGGGGAAGAGTAAATGCGTGTGCGAATCGACAAAGCCCGGCAAGACGATCAGATCGCGGGCAGTGAATTTGTTTGCGCGGCGAGCGAGCGGGTGGCGCTCGACCGCGCGCGTCGTGCCGACGGCCACAATGCGGTCGCCCTGCATGAGCACTGCGCCGTCGCGGATGAGACCCAACGCAGCCAGTTGGCGTCGGCGACGCGGGCGGCGCGAACCGCGCAGCGTCAGCAATTGGCGGCAATGGGCGATAAGGAAGGGGCGCGTTGGCATCGTCTTTGGTGTTCCCTGATCAATCCAAACCCGGCGGAACGGTCTCTGCGCCGCTTGACATCAGGAATGGCAGGTCTAGAATAGTAGCAGAAGTAACGCCCAAGGGAAGGAAGTCGGATGCCCCTCCTTGCACATGCGCGTAAGGCTTACAGAAGGGAATTCAGCCAAGTTCTAGCTTTGCGGTTGGCTTTGGGAGGACTCAGTCTGCGCAGGTAGGCGCAAAATCCCGAGGTGGGTAATGCCAGTAAAGCGTCGGCGAAAGTCGTCCGGCAAGATTCGGTGCCCATTTGCGCGCGAGGAGTTGATCCTGCATTTCTGGCAGGTCATTCCCAGCACGCTTCCGGCCGTCGAGCAGGTGATTCACCGCATCTTGAAGATCGCGCGGACGATGGGGTACGCCAAAGGGGAACTCCGGAAGGTGGAGTTGGCGCTGCGTGAGGCGCTGATCAATGCCGTGGTGCACGGCAGCCGGGGCGACCCGGAGAAACAGATTTGGGTCTGCTGCCTCTGCACGGAAGACAAAGGGATGCTGCTGGTGGTGCGGGACTTCGGACCCGGCTTCGACACTTCGATTGTTCCCGACCCGACCAAGGCCCAAAACATCTACGCCGGGCACGGGCGGGGCATCTTCCTCATGCGCGAGTTGATGGATGAAGTGAAGTTCCAAAAAGGTGGCCGCCAAGTGGTGCTGAAGAAAACCGCGCGGCAAAAACCTCGCCAGCGGTCACGCTGAGAGTCGCGTTTCGCCCCGAAATAGTTATTCTTCTAAGGGAGCGGGTGCGGAGCACCTCTTCCAAACTTGCGTTGCTGTCGTGATGGGCTTGTCAGGGCACGGCTTTAGCCGTGCCAAAAACCAGTCTCTGAATGGTGGGCTTTAGCCCCTGAGGTTTTTCTTCCTGCTCTCTCGTGGAACAGGCTTTGCCCTACCCGTTCTCGTCTGATGGCTCAGTCATGGGGAGTTTGACACCCTTGTCGCGGGCGAAGGAGAGGGCTTCGGGGTAACCGGCGTCAGCGTGGCGGGCGATGCCGATGCCGGGGTCGTTGGTGAGCACGCGCTCCAATCGAACGTCCATCTCCGGTGTACCGTCGGCGACGATGACTTGCCCGGCATGCTGCGAGTAGCCGATGCCCACGCCGCCGCCGTTGTGAATGGAAACCCAACTGGCGCCGCTGACGGCATTGAGCAGCGCGTTGAGCAAAGCCCAATCGGCGACCGCGTCGGAGCCGTCTTTCATCTTCTCAGTTTCGCGGAAGGGCGAGGCGACCGAGCCGGTGTCGAGGTGGTCGCGCCCGATGACGATGGGCGCTTTGAGTTCGCCGCGACGAACCAGGTCGTTGATGCGCCGGCCGAACTCGGCCCGCTCGCCGTAACCCAGCCAACAGATACGCGCCGGCAGTCCCTGGAACTTGATGCGCTTCTGCGCCAGCGGAATCCAACGCGCCAAGACTTCATCCTTCGGGAAGAGTTCCAGCACCAGCTTGTCGGTGCGGTGGATATCAGCAGGCTCGCCCGAAAGCGCCACCCAGCGGAAGGGCCCGCGCCCGGCGCAGAACAGGGGGCGAATGTAGGCTGGCACAAAACCGGGGAAAGCGTAGGCTTCGCTGACCCCGTGCTTGTAGGCCAT
>JACZYA010000066.1 GCA_022571295.1 Acidobacteriota bacterium
GGTGCGCGGTCAAGAAGACCACCCGGCTCAGCCCGCAGCAAATCCGCCCGCTCCTCTCCGCCACCCTGGAAGAACTGCTGTTGAAGCTCCAGCAACAGGCCGCTGCCGTCCACTCCCTCAACGCGGTCACGGAGCTGGTGCCTTCCACCGGGTCGGCTTACAGCGGGGTGATCGAGCAGTACCGCGACGTCCGCGCCTTCGTGCTGGCCCAGCGGAGTGTGAACCCGTCCGATAACAGCCACCCCCGCCGCTGGCGGGGCCAGCAGATACGGATGATCGGCCAGGCGCCGATTGTGCGAAAAAAGATTTTCGACATGGTGGCCGACGACCACAGCTTCCGCATCCACCTGCCCACCAAACACAAATTCATCGTCGGACCAACCACCCTGACCCGCCGCAGCGACAAACCCATGGAAAACCTGCGCCCGCAGCACTTGCTGGAGGCGCTCTTCCCGGCAGCACCGCTGGCCGGGGCCCTGCACCTGCTAGAAGAAAACGAGTTTAGCGGCCGGCGGTACTATGCGGTGTCGGAAGTGGTGCACGAGGCCGGGGAAGACGGGCGAATGGCGCGCAAGTGGTGGTTTGATCGCACCGATCTTGCGCTGGTGCGCGTGCAGCGCTTCGGCCCCAGCGGGCGCTTGCTGGCTGACATCCACTACGCCCGGTGGCAGGACGCCGGCGGAGTTCCCTACCCCCGCACGATTGAGCTCATCCGCCCCCACGACGACTATCGCCTGAAGCTGCTCATCAAAGAGCTAACCCTGAATGAGCCGCTGGCGCCGGAGAAGTTTCACTTGGAGAAGCCCGCCGGCGCCGAGCTGGTGGAGCTGAAAGAGAAAGACCAAAGCGACAACAGCGCCGCGACCCCCGCGACCGCGCAGGAGGACGGGCGATGAACGCCGAGCGGGCGCTGATCCTGGGCAACCTGCTGCACCGCCCTCTGCGCAGTCTGATTACGGTGGTGGCGGTGGGGGTGGAGGTCTGCCTGGTAGTGATCATCGTCGGCCTGACCACCGGCCTGCGGTACGAGACCGCCAAGCGCGTCGAGGGCGTGGGCGCCGACCTGTTGTTGCAGCCGCCCAAGTCCAGCTTCGTCATGGCGATTACCAGCGCTCCCATGCCGATCAAGATCGGGGAGAAGCTGGCCGAGGTTCCGCATGTGGCCGCGGTCGCGCCGGTGCTGGTGGTCTTCAACACCTCCGGCTTCGAGATTATCTATGGAATTGAGCTGGAGAGTTTCCGCCAGGTCAGCAGCGGCTTCGTGTACCACCAGGGCGGCCCCTTCGAAGATATCGGGGACATCCTGGTGGACGACCGCTACGCCCGGGGGAAGGACGTACAAGTCGGCGACACCCTGAACCTGGTGGAAAACGATTTCTATGTGCGCGGAATCGTCGAGCACGGCAAAGGTGCCCGCCTGTTCGCCCCTATCGAACGTTTGCAAGAGCTTTCTGCGGCTCGCGACAAGGCCTCGCTCTTCTACATCCGCACCGACAACCCCAAGAACGTCGCCGGGGTGGAAGACGCAATTCGCCAGGACTTCCCCCGCCACAAACTCCGCCGCATGAAAGAGTATTTGTCCATGATGGTCAATTCGCCCTTGCCCATGCTCAACACTTTTGTGGACTCGATGATTGCGTTGGCGGTGGCGGTGGGCTTTTTGGCGATCTTCCTCTCTATGTACACCAGCATCCTGGAGCGGACGCGCGAGATTGGGATTCTGAAATCGTTGGGCGCTTCCAAGACCGACATCATCCGGCTGGTCTTGTGGGAGTCACTGCTGCTGTGCGCGGTGGGCGTTGGCCTCGGGATCGGCTTCTGCTACGGCGGGCGCTATCTGTTGATGGAATTTTTCCCCACCCTCACCATCCTGATCACCGTCGGCTGGCTGGCCAAGGCCGCCCTGCTGGGCTTTGTGGGGGGGACGCTGGGGGCGCTCTATCCCGCCTGGCTGGCCGCGCGGCAGGACGCCATTGTCGCCCTCGCCTACGAGTAACGACGTTCTTCGCAACATTCCCCCACGCTCTTCCCTCCGCAGACGGTTCGTGCTATCTCTCAACCTGCCGTGATCCGTTCTTTCGACTACGGCCCGGTGCGCTACTTCCGCATGGCTCGCACCTATCTGGGGCGGGCGCTCTACTGGACCGGCGTCTATTTGATTGACGGCCTACTGGTGGATTCCGGGCCGCCCAACCTGGCCCGCGCGGTGGCGCGCCTGTGCCGCGAGCTGGCCGTCCGCCGCTGCGTCACCACCCACCACCATGAAGACCACTGCGGCGGCCACCGGCTGCTGGGCGAGCAGCTTGGCATCCCTTTGCTGGCCCATCCCAGCGGACTCGCGCGCCTGGCCCGGCCGGAAACAAATCCGCAGCTTTATCGTCGTATGGTCTGGGGCGTGGCGACGCCGGCGCGGGCTGCCGCCCTTGGCGACTGGCTGGAAACGCCGGGCTTCCGCTTCCAGGTACTTCACACACCCGGCCACGCGGCAGACCACATCGTGCTGTTCGAGCCCGAGCGCCGCTGGCTGTTCAGCGGCGACCTCTACCTGGCCCCCAAGCTCCGCTACCTGCGCGCCGACGAAGATATTTACGCCCTGCTTGATTCGCTCCGCCGCGTACTCGCGCTCGAACCACAGGTGCTTTTCTGCCAGCACCGAGGCCGGGTGGAAAACGCCGCGGCCAAGCTGCGCTTGAAGCTCGATTTTCTGACCGAGCTGGGCGAGCGTATCCGCGCGCTGCACCACCAGGGGCTGGACGAAAACGAAATCGCGCGCCGGGTCACCGGGGGCGACCTGCTCTGGCGCGTGTGGACCGGCGGCCATTTCTCCGGACGCAACTTCGTGCGCGCTTTCCTCCGTCCCCGCCCGCCGACCGCGTAGAAATTTCCTGGGAACAATCCTGGGCGCGAAACCGTTTCCTTAACCATGAGGGTTTCAGCCATTCCAAGCGGCAGTGGGACAAGGCAGAGGCACTCGCGCCCATGACGACGATTGCAGTGGAAGCGCACGATCTGGTGAAAACCTACGGAGACGCCTGGGGGCGGCGGCCCATGCAAGCCCTGGCGGGCGTGTCGCTGCGGGTGGAGCGCGGCACCATCTTCGGCCTGCTGGGGCAGAACGGCGCCGGAAAATCCACCCTGGTCAAGATTCTCCTCGGTCTGGTGCGGCCCAGCGGCGGCAGCGCGCGCGTGCTGGACCACGACCCCAATCACAGCCGGACTCGCCGGCGCATCGGCTACCTGCCCGAACAGATGCAGCTGCCGGACTACCTGCGGGCGGAGGGCTTTCTGCGTTACATGGGCGAGCTGAACGGCGTGGAGAGCCGCACGCTGACGAAACGCATCCCGGAGCTGCTGGAGTTGGTGGGCCTGGGCGGCGTGCGGAAGCTCATTCGCGCCTACTCGCGCGGAATGCAGCAGCGGCTGGGGCTGGCGCAAGCGCTGGTGAACAATCCGGAGCTGCTCTTCCTGGACGAACCCACCGAAGCGCTCGACCCGCTGGGCCGCAAGCAGGTGCGCGACCTGCTGGTACGCCTGCGGGCGCAGGGCAAAACCATCTTCGTCAACTCCCACATGCTCTCGGAAATTGAGCTGGTCTGCGACCACGTGCTCATCCTCCATCGCGGCGCGGTGGCGCGCGCCGGCACCCCGGCGGACTTCACCCAACCCACGGGCGAATACCGCTTGCGGCTGGCCGCACTGACCGACGCGGTGCGCGCCGCGACCGAAGCGGTGGTGGGACCCGCCCGCTGGAACGGAACCACGGGTCTGATCCGGCCCCGCGACCGCGCCCAGCTCAACGCCCTGATTGACCGGCTGCGCGCCCTGCCGGTGGAAATCGAAGCCATCGAGCCGGTGCGCTCCACGCTGGAAGAATTTTTCATCGACGTGGTGGTGGGGAGCGAATCCTGATGGGAACGGTTTTTCTGCACACACTGTGGGAATCGTTGCACCGGCGGATGGGGCTGGTGCTGCTGGCGATCTCGGCTCTGGTGCCCACCGGCCTGCTTTACCTGATCCGTTTTCAGGCGCGCGACGACGGCACCGTGATGGCCTACCTGTTTTCGAACCGGGTGGGGACCGCGGCGGAGTTTGTCCCTTCCGCTCTCAGCGGGCTGCTGCAAATGACGGTGGGGTTGTGGCTCTTTATGGGAATTTTTGCCATCGCTCCCCTGCTGACCACCTACCTGGAAAAAGGCTGGGCCGATTTGCTGTTGTCGAAGGGCGTAGCGCGCTGGCAGGTGTTGCTGGGACGCTACGGGGGCGGGCTGGCCCTGTTCGCAGCCACGCTGCTGATTTTGGACGGCGCCCCGGCGATTTACTTCTGGGCGCGCACGGGGATTGCTCCGGGGCGGTTCTTCCTCGGCGTGGCGATGCTGGGGTTGAGCTTCGCCTCCGTGCTGGCGCTGATGGCTCTGACCGCCATGGTTCAAGCCAGCCCCTCCATTCTCATCATCGTCGGGTTCATGCAAGTGATTGTGTCCAGCCTGCTGGCGCAGCGCGAATCGCTCTATGCCCTGATGAGCGCGCAGTGGGTGCAATGGCTGATGGACTGGGTGTACCGCATCCTGCCTAAGAACCACGAGCTGCTGGGACTGGCGGTCAACTATCTCCGCACCGGCACCATCGAGTCCTGGTGGGCGGTGTGGTCGAGCGCGCTGTTTGTCGCCGGCGCGCTGGGCCTTTCCGCCTGGCTGCTCCATCGCAAATCGTTCTAACCTTTCCTACCTTTTTGTAACTTTTGCGGACCTTTGGGCTGATATCGTTCAGAATGATGGGTGACACTCAGGATGGCCTGCGGCGCAACCCTGAACCTTTCTGGAGCGATTCTTTTTCCTCCGCCGGAGGGTTCCTTCTTCTCGCCTAACTGCCGGTCTGGCTTTGCGGTAGCAGTACGCACCTAACTCCCCTCTCCGGCAAGGGTTTCTGGGATGTCGGAACGGCCTCTTTTTCCGGAAAGTGTCACTAATCATGTGGACGAGTAGGTAGTGGGTTAGTTTCACGATGTTGATTTGGCGCTGAGCCTGGCGGCACCTGCCGCCGGACGGAAAAGCGGTACGAGCGCCCCGTGGCAGGTGCCACGGGGCTCGGCGTGAGCTTCCCATTTTCAAAATGACCCACTACCGGACGAGCAGGTAATGGGCTGGCGGGGTCTGACTGGCGGGTGTAGAATGCCTGATTGCACGGCGAGGGTAGGAGTTTCGCCCAAGAATGTACGAGGTGGCTTGACGAGTGGAACCAGTCGTCCAATGCGTTGACCTGTGGAAGATTTACCACACCGGCAAGGTCGAAGTGCCGGCGCTGCGCGGGGTCAACATGGAGGTGCGGGAGGGCGAATTCGTCGCCATCATGGGACCTTCCGGCTGCGGAAAGTCCACCCTGCTCTATGTCCTCGGCGGACTGACGCCGCCCAGCTCGGGTCGAGTGCTGGTGGACGGCAACGACCTGGGCGAGATGAGCGACGGTGAGCGCACCCTGCTGCGGCGGCGCAAGATTGGCTTTGTCTTCCAGCGCTTCAACCTGCTGCCCACCCTGACGGCCTACGGCAACATCGCCATCGCGCAGCACATCCAAGGCGACGGGTTTGACCCGCACCGGTTTGAGCTTACCGTCGAGCTGCTGGGGTTGAAGGAACGGCTGCACCACCGGCCCGGCGAACTGTCGGGCGGCGAGCAGCAACGGGTGGCCATCGCCCGCGCCGTGGTCACCGACCCCAAGCTGGTTCTGGCCGACGAGCCCACCGGCAACCTCGACAGCCAGAACTCCGAGGCCGTGCTGGCGATGCTGAAGGAACTCAACAGCGAACTGGGACAGACCCTGATTCTGATTACCCACAACCCCGAGGTGGCCGCCCATGCCGATCGCATCCTTCACATGCGCGATGGCTGCACGCTCGACTCCGCGGCCCACTCCGCGCCCCCGCAACACACCCACGAGCTGATTATCCCGGAATGAGTTTGTCGCCGCCTGCCCCGCGCCGCTCCCCCGGACACCGGCTGGCGCGCACCTTCAAGGACTTTGTGTTTTGGTCCCCGGCGCGGGGCTCCTGGCAGTACGACGTGGTGGTGGCGCTGATTCTCTTGTTTGTGTTCCTCACGCCGGCGCGCTTCTTCCACGACCAGCCGGTGTACAACCCCTCCCTCATCGGCGACGTGGCTCGCCTGAGCCAGGACAGCCACGGCACCAGCTACCGGGTCAGCGCCGCCCTGCTGGCCAGCTACGACGACGATCCCCGCCGCGCCGCCCAAGCGGTGCTCATTCTCAATTTAGACCACCCCTTCGAACTCACGCGCATCGAACCGGTACGAGCACAGGACGGTGTAATCGTATGGTATGATGTTTGGGTGCGCGAAGAGCGGTAAGGGGAGCCGCACAATCTCTGTGAATACAGCCCAAAAAGGCGTGCTGCTTTGTTTGTCTCTACTGGTGTCCCTCAACGCGGGGGCGCAGCGCACGCCCCGCGCCTGGAGCGAGAAGACGCTGGTGCAGCGTCTGAACCGCGCCGCCGACCGCTTCACCACCCTCACCGCCAAGCTGGAGTACACCAAGCTGACCGCGGTGGTGGATCACACCGAGGTGCAAACCGGCCAGCTCTACTACAGGAAGAATCACCGCCGCATCCTGATCGAGTTTCTTCAACCGGAAAAAAAGGAAATCCTTTTTCGCGACAACAAGGCCGAGATCTACTACCCCAAGATGAAGCAGATCCAAGAGTTCGACCTCTCCAAGCACCGCGGCTTCATCGACCAGTTCCTGCTGCTGGGCTTCGGCACCAAAGGGGACGACCTGAAGAAGGCCTACCTCATCACCGTGCTGGGCGAAACCCGGCTCGGCACCAACGCCGTGCTTCTGGTCGAACTCACCCCCAAGGACGAGCGCATCCGCACGCAAATCCACCGGATTCTCCTCTGGTTCGATTTGGCTTCCTGGGTGCCCGTACAGCAAAAGTTTTTTGAGGTTGGCGGCGACTCCCTCACCACCCGCTATACCGAGGTCAGAGTCGGCGTGCGCATCCCCCGCGCCAAGCTCAGCCTCAGCGCGCCTCGCGACACCAAGCGCGTCAAACCCCGCGCCAATATGTAACCCCGAAACTCTCAGTCGAACACGAAGCCACCATCCACGTTGACGGCTTGGCCGGTGATGGCGCTGGCATCGTCGGAGCAAAGAAACACCGCGGCGGCGGCCACTTCTTCGGGGGTCTGCCGCCGCCCTTGCAAAATCGATCCCAAGACCACGTCTTCCAGTTCTTCCCGGCTGATGCCCATCTTCTCAGACAGAGCCGGCCCCAGCTCGTCCCACATTCGAGTTCCCGCAATCGGACCGGGACAAAGCGCATTCACGCGCACACCCTGGCGCCCGACCTCCGCTGCGGCCGTGCGCGTCAGCGCGAGCAGGCCCGCTTTCGAAGCCGCGTAGGCCGCGCTGAAGGGAAAGGCGTGTTTGCCCGAAATGCTGGAGATATTCAGGATAACCCCGCGCCGCCGCTCCACCATCGCCGGCAGCACCGCCCGCGTGAGCAGGAAGGCGCTGCGCAGGTTGACGGCCAGGATGCGGTCCCATTCCTGCGCTGTAAGCTCAGTGAGCGGCTTCACGCTGCCGTAGATGCCGGCGTTGTTTACCAGGATATCAACCTGCCCCCACTGCTTGCGGGCTGTCGCGACCAACTTTTCCACCGTTGATGCCTCGGCCACATTGCCGACCACATAAGCGGCACGCCCGCCTGCCTGCTGGATGGCGTCGGCGGTCTGCTGGAGTTCTTTTTCTGTGCGGCTGTTCAGTAAAATCGCTGCGCCCTCGCGGGCAAAACGCTCCGCGATGGCGCGCCCGATGCCACGGCCGCTGCCGGTAATGATGGCCACCCGGTCTTTGAGTTTCATGGTGTCTCTCCTTGACGCGTGGGCCGCCAGTCTGCCATACATCGAACGCGCCAGCAAAGCCCGGAGGCAAGCCCCGCCATGGACAAAGTAAACCTAGCCGAAAAGTTCAGCCTATTCGCCGACCACTGGAGCCCGAAAATTGTGGGCGAACTGAACGACTCCTACGTCAAAGTGGTGAAGCTCAAAGGCGAATTCGTCTGGCACCACCACGAAAAAGAAGATGAACTGTTTCTGGTGGTCAAAGGGAAGCTGCTCATCCGGCTCCGCGACCGCGACCTTTGGCTGCAAGAAGGCGAATTCGTTATTATTCCCAAAGGGGTTGAGCACCTGCCGGTGGCGGAAGAGGAAGCGCACGTCCTGCTGCTGGAGCCGAAAACCACCCTGAACACCGGCAATGTGCGAAGTGAGAGAACTCTTGCCAACTTGCAACGCATCTGAGCGGTAAAAGCCGACTCGGTGCTCCGGCAGGCGGGCAAGCCCATTGGCAGGTGGCGGAGGGCTTCCATCCCTAAGTGTTTGCTTTCCAAGCAGGTTTTCGCTAGGTTCGAGATTGGAATCTCTCCATTCAGGCCCTGAGGCTTGCACCAACACCCGGAAGGAGCTAAATTACTGAGCTAGTGGATCGCGACCTGAGAGCAATCGAGGAGGGGCCAGAAGAGTGAATGTCTTTAAGGCCATCCGGCGCAGAGCGCTGGCCCACTACCGCACCTATCGCGGAGTGCGGTTTATCGTTGAAGGGCTGCTCTCCAGTCGGCATCCTCTGCTGGCGCATTTGATTCCCATCCGGCGCTGCAATCTTTCCTGCGCCTACTGCAACGAATACGACGACCACTCCCAGCCCGTGCCCCTTGATCTACTGTTCAGCCGCATCGACCGGCTGGCTTGGTTCGGCACCCGCGTCATCACCATCAGCGGCGGCGAGCCGCTGCTGCATCCTGAGCTCGACCACCTCATCCGCCATATTCACCGTCACCGCATAACCACCGGGCTGATTACCAACGGCTACCTGCTCACCGCTGACCGCATCCAAGGGCTGAACCGCGCCGGGCTGGAGTATCTGCAAATCAGCATCGACAACGTCATGCCCGACCAAGTCTCCAAGAAGAGCCTCAAGGTGCTGGACAAGAAGCTGGAGCTGCTGGCCGAACACGCCGACTTCCACGTCAACATCAACTCCGTGCTGGGCGGCGGCGTGAACGATCCCCAGGACGCGCTGGTGATTGCGCGCCGGGCGGTCGCGCTCGGCCTCGGCACCACGGTCGGGGTCATCCACGACGGCAGTGGGCAGCTACGACCGTTAAGTCCGCAAGAGCAGTCCATCTACCTCCAGATTCACCACATGGGAAAGCGCAGGCTCTCTTTCGCGCGCTTCAACAATTTCCAGGGCGACATCGCCCACGGCCGCTCCCACCAGTGGCGCTGCCGGGCCGGTTCCCGCTACCTCTACATCTGCGAGGACGGACTGGTGCACTACTGCTCGCAGCAGCGCGGCTATCCCGCCATCCCGTTGCAGGAATACACCCTCGAACACCTGCGGCGCGAGTACACCACCGAGAAGTCCTGCGCGCCCCATTGCACCGTCTCTTGCGTGCAGCAGGTGGCCATCATCGACAACTGGCGTGCCCCCCAGCGAGTGATGGCTCCCCTTCCGCGCCGGCCGTCTGCCCCGCTGGTCCAGGTCAAGTCCGAACTGCGCGACTCCACCGAGGTCGTCTCCGCCGACTAGCGCTTGGCGGACAAGAATATCCGCTTGTCCTGAGCGCAGCCTGCCTGCCCTGCCTACCGCAGGCAGGCGCAGGCAGGCCGAAGGACCCTACTGTTTTTTGCTGATGGAGCAGCGTAGGCATTCTTGCCTGCGAGTTGTCTAACCAACCGACGAGTTCACCGCACTGGTCAAGCAATACAAGGTGCGCGCCTTCCACTTTTCACCGGCGGGTTTTGCTTGCGCGGGTGAAATCCTCTCCGTAAGATAGGCAACAATTCTTTCGGTCGGTAGCGATTGGGTTACCGGGGGGAGGGCTAGCGTGGCCTACATTCCTGAAGTCTCAGAGCAGCAGGCTGACGCCACCCTGCGCCGACTCTATGACCAGATTCGGCAGGAGTTTGGCTTCGTGCCGCACTTCTGGCAAGCGCAGGGCAGCCGGCCGGACGTGGTCGAGGCCAGCTTGCAGTTGTGGCGTACGCTCTACCAACAGGGGGTGTTGCCGCGGGAGCTGAAGGAAAAAATCGGCTTGGTGGTCTCTGCCGCCAACTCCGACTCCTACTGCATCCGGACTCACATGGAACTGCTGCGCCGTATGGGAGTGAGCGAGGATATAAGTCAGCAACTTGTTCTGGACCACGAAGCCACCGATGCCCCCGAAAACGAGAAAGCGCTGTTCCGCTTCGCCAAGAAGTTGACCCTGACGCCGTTCGAGGTCAAAGAGGCTGATGTTTCCGAGCTGCGCCGCCAGGGCTGGGACAACGCCGCCATCCTGGAAACCGCCCTGGTGGTGAGCCACTTCAACTTCCTCAACCGCCTGGCTACGGCCCTGGGAGTTGTCCCGGAAGCCGTCTGAGGCGGTAACCGCGAAGGTGTCTCAAGGTTCAGGGGAGGGGGAGGAGGGGTCGCGGACGCGCTCGTGGTTGGTGAAGCGGATGATCAAACGGGCGCGTACGGTCTGCCCGCCGGCGGCAATGATCACATCGTCGGCGCGCACGTAGGTGGGAAACAGGTAATCGTCCACCGGCTCGCGAAAAATCTCCAAGCGTTGAAAATACTTGCCCAGCGGCCCGACGCCGCGCGCGGGCAGGCTGCGGCCGTGGACGCGGACAATGTCAAGCTGCCGCGCGTCCACCCACACAATACCTTCAAAAAAGCTCTCGCGGCCGTGGGCAGGACGCTTGGGCTGGAGGCGAAACAAGTAGGTGTCTACCTCGTCCAGCCGCTCGCGGGTCAAGTAGGTGATGGTGTAGTCGGGAATCTGCTCGGGGCGGATGACAAAAAGCGAGACGCGGGATAAGTCCTCCAACTCCAGGCGCTGGATGCCCAGGTGGAGCAGGTCGGTGCGGGGATTGGCGACCAGACGCGCCACCCGGCGGCCGCTGCGATCAAAACCCACTTCGGAAACCTGCTCGAACTCGCCCAGCACAGAACCCTCTTTGTCGATCTCCTGAATGCGAATGCGCAAGCGGTATTGGTAGAGCGCGTGCGCGGCGGCGTACTCCTTCTCTTTCTGGGCGAAGTGTTGGACGATTTCTTCCAGCGGCTGCTTGGGCGCCTGGGCGGCACCCGGCACCAAGACAAGCAAGACCCCTGCCAGGATCGAAAGCACGGCCACGCTTCGAGATATTTTCTTCACGGGAAGAAGATAGCACAGCGGCTGCACGAAGATGAGGAAGATGCCAGGACAGGCGCGGATGGCGGCGCAGATAAAATCCGGACGTCGTACAAAACTATCGGCAGACGCGCGGTGAACCTTCGGATTCCCCCGTTGTCTCTTGGAGGGGCGAGGCGCCGCTAGGGAGCGCGTTTCTGGTCGGCCACCAGGACGCCGGCGCGGGCATAGTCGGTGGCGCGGACATCCAGAAAAGCGATGCTGACGGCTTCCTTGCGGGCGCCGGCCTCTTCCACCAGTACCCGCGTGATGCCCTCGGCGACCTTGCGCTTCTGTTCCGGGGTGCGGCCTTCGAGCAGGGTAATTTGCACGTGTGGCATGTTTCCTCCTGCTCGCTTAGCGCGTCTGGGCGGCGGCCGCGCGGGCTTGCTGCTGAAGTTGGCGCATCGCTTCGAGGCTGCCGGGCGCGCGCCGCTCGATCCACTTCTGGTAGCGCTTGGCCGTCTTTTCCAGGTGCGCAAAAAAGAGCGGGTTGCGGTAGCGCTCCCGCAGGCCAGCGACAATCGGCTGGACACGGTCCCAGACCATGTAGAACTCGCCGCTGGTGTGGAAGAACAACTCCTCGTTCAGCAACCCTTGATTGAACAACTGGCAAACCATTTCCCAATAGGTGACCACCATGCGCATGTAGGCGCTCTCTTGCGATCCGGGCGGAGCCAGGCGGTTGGCGTCGTCCAGGTTCTGCGGGGAAAATTTCTCTGCAAACCACTCTCGCGCTGCGCGCAGCTTGGCTTCGCGGCGCAGATCGTAGAGTTGAAGGTGGAGCTGTGCTTCGGCGTGGCTGGGTTTTCCTTTGGCCATAAGTCCTCCTTGCGGGATGAAGTGGAAACCGGCAGCTTAGCGCGGCGGCGTCATCCGCGCAAGCGGCGGGGGGAACGTTGTACGGTGGAGAAGACTTTGACTTTGGCAAACGCAGTCTGATAGGGATGGGGCACTGTGTTCGAGAAACGGCGAGCGGTGCTGGCGGCAGCCGGGGTGGGCTACCTGTTGAGCGGCTTTCTGGTGGCGGCCACGGCAGCGGGCGTCTTCTTTGTCAGCCGGCAGGACCCGCATCGCATGGTGCGGCAGTGGGAGCAGCTCCTGGAACAACGCGCCGTGAACGCCGCGATTCTGGCGTTGGGCGGAGTAGTCCTGTTCGCGGTGGCGCTGGCGGCGGCGTTCTTTTTCCTGGCGGTGGCGGCGCGCGCCGCGCGCGTGCATCCCACCTCAGCGCGGCTGGCTGCGCTGTTGCTGGCGGCGGGAACGCTGGCGCTGGTGGCGGTGGCAACCTGGACGGGCGTGGTGGCGCCCTATGCGGCCATGCAGTACCACGCCGCCTCGGACCAGATGCGACGCCACGCGCTGCTGATTGAAGCCCACCTGAATGAGCACGTCGTCCTGCTGGGGTTCTGGTGCTTCCTGGGATTCACCGCCGCCGGGCTTTACTTCCTGGGACGTGCGCTGCGGGGCGAGCGCGGCTGGACCGCCGACGCACTGAAGATTGCGGCGGCGCTGCTCGCGCTGCACCTGCCCACCTGGCTCTACGTGGCGCAGGAAAGCCTGCTGAATGATAACTACGTGCGCTGGCTGGCCGTGGTGGATCAGCTACTGCTCTGGGGCAGCCTGGCCGCAGCGTTCTACTTCGGCGCTCGCTGGCTGCGGCATGTAGGCCGAAGCCTACCAACCTAGCCACGCAGCGGAACCACTAACCAGGAATAGTGGTCCGGAAGGGGTGCTTCGCACCCGCCGGACTCGGAGAGAAACCGCACACACTAGCTCACCGGAACCGCTAACTTCTTCGCGGGTGCAGAGCACCTCTTCCGAACTATGAACAGTTAGGGGGGACTGAGGAGGGGCTAGACCTACTTACACTCTTCGAGGCAGAGCGTGATGGCTTCGCGGACGTTTTCCAGAGCCTCTTCAGGTGTCTCCCCCTGCGAGTAGCATCCGGGCAGAGAAGGACTTTGAAATCCACAATGGCCATCACCCACCATTATAGCGGACGTGGCCGACGATTATCTACCTGCCTGTTCGGGCCGCAAGAACACTCAAATAGTGGCCGTGGGGGGGGCCAACCTGCCTACCGCAGGCAGGCTCCGCTTCTGAATCAAGTTATTCTGTCAACCCGGCAGGGATCTCCATCCGCGCGCGGGTTGCCATCATTCATCAATCGTTCTTCTTGGAGTCACCCTGCGAAGAGTCTGATGTGCCTTATTTAGATGGCTCCTTGCACGGCTTTTTCTTGGAGCTAGCGCGAGAAGAGCCTGACTTGCTCTGCTCAGACGACTCCTTGCAGTCCTTCTTTCCGGAGACGCGCTTCTTGGACGGCTCCGCAGCAGGCTTCCGGCTTTGGGCAGTGCCGCGCCCGGCCGGAGCTGCACCGCGCTCAGAAGAGTCGCTGGCACGCCCTGCTGACGAAGCAGGACGCCGTGAAGTCTCCGCGTTGGTTGAGCGAGCATCACCACGATCCGCACTTGTATCGGAGCGGTCCGACCGTCCTGTAGTGCGGGTCGTGCGCTCATCGGCGCGAGTTGGACGCCGGTCAGCGCGGCTCGGGCGCTCATCCGAACGAGAGGGTCGTGTCTTTTCTATGGCAGGCTTAGTTGCAGACGCCTTCGGATTGTCGGGACATGGTATTACTTTCCTGGTTGCCACATCTCCACGTATCTCTGTTTTCCAGCACGCGCCATGCTCTATCGGCTGTGCCGCTGTCGGACGCCTGTCGGCGCGGCTCGGATGCTCATCGCCGCGGCCCGACCGTTCGTCCGCACGAGTAGGACGGTCATCCGAACGAGCCGGGTGTTCATCTGCGTGAGCTGGACGCCTGTCGGCGCGGGACGGACGACCCGCGCCCGGGGTCGAAGGCGTGGCAGCGCGTGAAGGCTCATTGGCCGCCAGAACGATCGTCCTCACGTGACCGTCGTCAACGATGATCTGATGGCCGCGCTTGTTTTTGTAGATCCCGGCCGGGAAGACCAGCGTGCCGCCGTCCGGGCCGACAAACGAGAGGCGGCCACCATGCATCTTCACCTTCTTGACCTTAAACTTAACTTTGCTGTGGCCGGGAGGATAGCCGTGCCGGGGCCCGCGCCGCCGGCTGGCAGCCACGATCTGTCCCGGAGGAATTCCGCCCAGCTCGTGCACGTAGCCGCCGGAGATGACGATGTAGTGACCGTGCTGGTTGACGTAGGTGCCGTCGGCCAGAACGATGACTCTGCCGCCCACGGCGATGAAAGTAATTCTCAGCCCGACCACTCGCGCTGAATGGATGCCGTGGCGGTGGTAGCCATGGGCCGGGGCGTGCGCCGGAGGCCCGGCGTGGGGCGGCGGCCCCGCGCTATGGATGTGTCGATGGGTGCAGGCGGGCAAAGCGAGCGCCGCGAGCAGAAAAACGCCCACGCCCAACCACCCTCTGCTGTTCTTGCAATTCATGTTCATCTCTTGAAACCGTTCCTTTGGTGCCATTTTTTCCTCCGAGGCCGTCCACACTCTGGGCGTCCGTCAGGCTATACCGTTCAACCTGTTGAACAAATGGGACAAAGGTCACGCCCGGCCGGTACAAAAGTACTGTTGCTCCGGAGCAACTTCGCCGCAGCCTTCCACTTCGGCGACCGCTGACTCCGCCACCTGGGCCGCACCCTCCCTGGCTGAGACAGGGTAGAATGCTTGTTGAGAGCAATTTATGAAAGGTATAACCGCAACTGTGAGTTCCAAGGGTCGTGTGGTGATTCCAGCCCCGCTGCGCCACCGGCTGAAAATCCTCGCGGGCACGAAGATTCACATCTCCGAGCAACAGGGCCGGTTGATTCTCCAACCCATAACCAAGGAGTTTATCCGCAGCCTGCGCGGCTCCCTTAAGCGAAAACCTTCGGTGCTGAACCGGTTGCTCAAGGAGCATCGGGAAGAGTTGAAGCGTGAGGAACTAGATCTTAGGCGCTAATGTCCTCCCAGCAGGAAAAGGCGCAGCTGATAACGGCCGACCCGGACTTCCGGGCGGTTCAGCGGAAAATCGAAATCCTCTGGCTGCGCTAACCTGACTGGCTGGCCAGACTCGACCAACCTGCCTACCCTCCTACCCTGCTTGCCGCAGGCATGCTGTTGCTCTGGAGCAGCCTGGGCGCAGCCTTCTC
>JACZYA010000004.1 GCA_022571295.1 Acidobacteriota bacterium
CAGGGGGTCCACCACCGCGGTGACGCCGGTGTTAGTGGCTCGCAACAAAAACCGCCGGGTCTCCACCGCTCGCACCCGCGCCATGTTCAGGTGCTGCGCGGCCGCCGAGGAGCGCCCGAACCAACCGTCGTTGGAGATGTTCACCAACACGGTGGCGCCGCCTTGCACAAACTTGCGCACCAAGTCGGGGAAGATAGCCTCGTAGCAGATGAAGACTGCCAGGCGGTTCTCCCCCGCCGCCAGTACCACCGGGCCGCGGCCGGGCCGAAAGTCGCTGACCTCAGCCACCAAAGAACCGGTCAGCCCGAGCAGGTTCCTGATCGGCAAGTACTCGCCGAAGGGCACCAGATGAATTTTATCATACTGCCCGACAAACCCTCCTGTGGGCGAGAGCAGAACGGCGCTGTTGTAAGGGTGGGGCGGGCCGTCGCCCTCCGAACGGTAGTCCACAATCCCCGCCAGCAAATAGCTGCGCGTGCCCTGCGCCAACTGGAGCAGGCGAGCGCGCAGGACCGGGTCGCGGTGGAAATAGAACGGCACCGGGACTTCCGGCCAGACCAGCAGGGAGGGCTGCGAGGCTGCCTGCTGCTGCACAGCCTCTCGTGAGAGCTGCTCCAGCGCGAGCAGCTCGTCGGGATGGTTCCGCACCCAAGCCGGGTCAAACTCTTGCAGCTGAGACAGGTTCGGCTGCACCAAGACCGCCTGCTCGGGGGCGGCGACCGGGGGAAGGCTAAGACCCCACCCGTACGTCACCCCCAGCACAACCGCGACCATTGCCAGCAGCCAGAGTTGGCGACGGGCGGGCGCCAACCAATAGGAAGCTACCACCGCGTTCGTCGCCGCCACCAGAAACGAGACGCCGTAGATGCCCGCATAAGCAGCGGGCTGAATCCATCCGACGTGAGGCGCTACCGCGTAGCCGAGCAGATTCCAGGGAAAGCCGCCGAAAATCAGGAAGGCGCGCAGCCACTCCAACGCCACCCACGCGAAAGGAAACAGGAGAAGCGCCAGCAGTTGCCAGCGCCGCGCCAGTTCCCCCACCAGTAAAGTGAACAGCCCCAGGAAAGCGGCAAACACCAACACAAACAGCAGCAGGATGCCGCCGGCCGCCGCGACGGACAGACGGCCGAAGATATGCATAACGTCGTAAATCCAGTAGCAGGAGCCCGCGAAGAAGACCACTCCGGCCAAGTAGCCATAGAGAAACAGCCGCAGCCGGCTCCACCGGTGCACGCAAACCGCAAACAGCGGCGCCAGCGCCACCCACGCCAGCCAACTCAAATGCAAGGAGGGGAAAATAGCGACCAGGAGAACTCCCGTGAGCACAGAGCACAGAAACGGATGACGCAGGGGGGAGAGGAAAGCAGGCATCAGCGGCGGAGAATCTGACGGAATCCTTGTGCTTCCAGGCGCTTCTGGGCGGCATCAGCCAACTCGGCGCTTGCAAAGGGCCCCACCCGCACACGGTGGAGGCGGTCCTTGCTAGAAGGCTGAATGACGACCGGGAAATCAAGCTTGAGCAACCTTTGCGCCAGGCTGCGGGCCTGCACCTCCTCGGCGAAAGCTCCCACCTGAAGATAAATCGGCTTCACGGGAGCCGCAGGGGGCTTGGTGGCCGGCTTGCGGAGCGTAGAGGCCGTCTTGGTCGCCGAGGAAGCAGCTTTGGGCTTAGGCTTGGGCAGCAAGGTTTCCTTGAGCTGCTTACCCGCTACCCGGTCGTAGAAGGTCAGGTCGCTGGGCGCGGAAGCCTGGCCGGACTTCTGCTCGGCCTTGGTGGGGGGCGCAGATGTCTTGGCGACCAGGGAAGCATGCGCCCGGTCCCGGCCCAGGACGAACCCCAACGTAAAAAACACCGCGCACAAGAGAACGACGGCGAAGAACACCCCGAGCAGGTGCCGCTGTTCCAGCACAATCTCGTAGTGCCCTGCTTTTTCCCCTCTTGCCATGCGCGCGACCCCGGGCGGTTATTTCCCCTTATCTTTCCCTTTCGACCCGAGCCAGCCGCTGATGAGATCCACCGGCACCGGGAAGATCACGGTGGTGTTTTGTTCCGCGCCGATTTCCGTCAGGGTTTGCAAATAACGCAACTGGATGGAAATCGGCTGCTCGGCCAGCTTTTTGGCGGCGTTGGCCAACTGCGCGGAGGCCTGGAACTCGCCTTCGGCGTGGATGATCTTGGCGCGGCGTTCGCGCTCGGCCTCGGCCTGCTTGGCGATGGCGCGGCGCATCTCCTCGGGGAGGTCCACGGCCTTGACCTGCACCGAGGTCACTTTGATGCCCCAGGGATCGGTCTGCTCGTCAAGGATTCCCTGCAAGCGCGCGTTGACCTTCTCGCGCCGCGAGAGCAAGTCGTCGAGCTCGAACTGGCCCAGGACGTCGCGCAGAGCGAGCTGCGCCTGTTGCGAGGTGGCGTAGAGATAGTTCTCAATCGCCTGGATGGCCCGGTTCGGGTCTACCACCCGGAAGTAGGCCACGGCGTTGACGCGCACGGTGACGTTGTCGCGGGTGATGATGTCCTGCGGAGGCACGTCCAGCGTGATGATGCGCAGGGAGATGCGCATGAGGCGGTCAATCGGCCACCAGATCCAGATCAGGCCCGGCCCTTTAGGCTTCGGACGCATGCGGCCCAGGCGGAGGATCACTCCCCGTTCCCACTCGTTGAGGATCTTCAGGCAGTTGACGGCCCAAAACAGCGCAAGAACTACGATAACCAAAAGTGGCATTACGTTTGCTCCTTTCCGGCACTTGGACCGGCCTCTAAGCCGCCCGCGTGCGGCTCAACCTGTAGCAACAGCCCCTGCGCCTTGACCACGCGCACCTGCTGGCCTACGGGAATCTTCTGCGAAGCGGTGGCGCGCCACAACTCGCCCACCACCAAGATCAAACCTTTTTTACCCTCTTCGATTTTCTGCCGGACTTCGCCGATCTCACCCACCAGCCCTTCCCGGCCGGTGGCCCCGCGCCAACTGCGCGAGCGCAGCACCAAGCGCAGGAGCAGGATGGTGATCACCGCAAAAGGAATGGCGACCGCGAAGGCAAGGTCCATGCGCACCCGCATCTCCGGGATGGGCGGCGCCTCAATCATCATCATCGCACCCAGCACCATGGAGATCACACCGCCCACCGCCAGCACCCCGTGGCTCACGTACATCGCCTCCAGAATGAAGAGTGCCATCGCCAGAATAATCAGCAGCACACCGGCATAGTTGACCGGCAGCAGATTAATGGCGAACAGCGCCAGAATCAGGCAAATCCCACCCGCCACCCCAAAGATAATAAAACCCGGCTGGGTGAATTCAATGTACAACCCCAGGATGCCAAACACCAGCAACAAAAAAGCGATGTTGGGGTCAACCAGCCGGCTGAGGAAGCGCTGCCGGCCGGTCATCTCCCAGGACTCGACCTCACCGGATGCCAGCTCCAGCGTGTGCTCGCTGCCGTCGAAGCGCTGGATGGTCTGCTGGTGGAAGCGTTCGAAGATCTGCTGGCGCGATTCCACCACCGCATCGATGAGACCTTCCTTCAACGCTTCCTCGTCGGTGAACGACTTGGCTTCAGTGACCGCCAGCTCAGCCAACTCCGGGTTGCGACCGCGCTTGGAAGTATAACTGCGCAGGTAAGCGGCGGCATCATTGGTGATCTTCTTCTTCATCGTCTCAGGTATTTCTGCACCACCCATGGCTACGGGCGAAGCAGCGCCGGTGGTGGTTCCCGGAGCCATCACCGCCAGGTCGGCCGCCATCAGGATAAAGAAGCCGGCGGAGGCGGCCCGGCTGCCGGTGGGGGCCACGTACACAATCACCGGGACGCGCGAAGAAGTAATGCGGTCAACGATCTTGCGCATCGAAGTCATCAGGCCGCCCGGAGTATTGAGGATAATCAAAACAGCGTCGGCCTTCGTCTGCTCGGCATGGTCGATGCCCGCCAGCACATACTCGGCAGACACCGGATGGATGATTTTGTTGAGCGTGATTTCCACCACCTGCGCGCCCGCCGCCCAGGGAAAGAGAACCGCCAGCAGCAGTAGTAGAATTGAACCGCGTTTCATTGCTCACCTCCAGAGCCGTTCCCGGCCGGCGCGAGCGCAAGGTTCAGGCGGTCGGCAAGACTACGCGCCTCGGAGCTGGCGGGATCAAGCGCCAGGGCAGCCCGCACCTGTTCGCGCGCTTCCCGGTCGCGATCCTCTTCCAAGTAGAGCTCAGCCAGCCGGAGGCGCACCGGGAGCGTATCCTGACTCCAGAGCGCCGCCCTCAACTCCGAGATCGCTTCAGAGGCCTGGCCCTGCCGGCGGTACACCTCCGCCAGATAGAAGTGGCCCTCATAGGAGCTCGGGGCAAGGTACACCATCTGGGTAAATTCGTAGCGGGCTGATTCGAGTTGGTCACGCGCCAGAAAATCCCTTCCGCGCTCCAGATGCACGGTGACGTGCTGGGCGCGGGCAGAGTCGTCGGAGGGCTCGCGCCGCGCCTCTCCCCTCCGGCGGGCCAATGCCGCACTGAAGTTTTGCTTGAGCCGAGCAAGGCCGGCCGGCCGCCGCGCCAGACTGTCCACCGGGGCCGGGTCCTCACCCAGCGCCTGGGCGGAAAGAAGGCGAGCTTCACTATCTTCGGAGTTCAATGCCAGACATTGGTCGAAGGCTTGCGCAGCCGCAGTCCACTGCCGGCGGCGAAGGTAGTGAAGACCGAGATTGAAGTGCACGTCCGGGTCAGCGGAGTCTTCGCGCAGCGCACGGGCAAAATAGTCAGGCGGGTTGGATGCGCCGGCCTGCGAGGCAAAAACTCCGAGGTTGTTCCACACCTCTTTGACGGGAAACTGCCGGCCCAGCGGGCGGAGGGTGGCGGCCGCCCGGGCCGGGTCGCCGCCGAAGAAATACGAAAGCGAAAGATAGAACCGAGCATCGGCACCGTCTCTGTGTTCCGCCGGAACCTTCTCCAGCCAGCGGGCGGCGGTGGCATAGTCCTGGTCTTCAAAATAGAGCTTTCCCAGACGCCAGGCCGGGGGATTGAACTTGGGAGCCAGGCGGGCGGCCTGGAGAAAATACCGCACCTGGAGTTCGCGGCTGGGAGCGCGCAAGCCGCGCAGATAATTCTCCAAAGCGCTCACCGGAGGAGCTTGCACCCGCTCCAGGAAAGACTTACGGCTGTATGAGAAGTCAGGATCGAGCGTGCGAAGAATTTGCCACGCCAGCGCCCCCTGAATGTCGAGCAACTGCGCGAACGAACCCTTCTGCTCCAACGGCGCCGAGAGGCTCAAACGGCGCAAGTGGAGGAGCCGCGCCCAGCCGCTGAGGCGGTTCTCTCGAAGCTCAAACCGGCCCACCACCACCCAGTCGGCTCCCAACTCCTCGCCCAACCGCACCAGGCTGGCGCGGGTGAGCGGGCTGGTGGCCGACAGTCCCAGCCGTTCCAGCGCTGCCAGACGCTGGGCGCGACTGATGAGAGCGAACCCATTGCCCGCCAGCCGGTCCGTCAAAACTTCTGCAAAACTTTCGCCTACCCACTCCAGGTTGGGTTGACCGCCGACGTTGTCAAAAGGCGCCACCAGCAAGGTTTGAGACGCGACCGGGCCAATGGCCACAAGCGTGAGGAGAACCACCGAACCAAAAAGTGAAACGAAGCGTGGACTACACACTAGCATGCTCAGCTTCAATTATAACAGAAGGCACCGGGCCGGATGGCAGGGCCTAGCGCAGAAGGTCGGGCGGGAGCTGGAACAATGTCTCAAAGCGGGCGTCCTGGTGCAGGCTGGCAAATGCCGGGTCGTCGCGGAGTTCGTCGGGCGGAAAACCGTCTTCCAGGGCGCGGCGGAGATACTTCAAGCACTGGTCGGTGTAGCCCAACGCCACGAAAGTCTTCCCCAGCAAGAAATAGAACCGGCCGCGGTCTTCGACCGAGCGGTCCTGGAGCCGCACGCCGAAAATGCTGCGACGCTCAAAGACCTTCGGGTCGAGCAGCAAAGCCAGGCGATATTGCTCAATAGCTTCTTGGTACTTCTTTCGTTGGAAGAGCGCGTTGCCGAGGCCGGAGCGAATGGTGGCGTCGGTGGGGCCGGCCTGGAGCGCCCGCCGGTAGTAGCGGATGGCCTTCTTGTACTTCTTGCGGCCGTAGTACACCGTGCCCAGGTTGTTCCAGGCGGGTGCGTAGGTTCCATCTACTTTGGTGGAGCGCTTGTAAAACTTCTCCGCGTTGCGCAAGCGGAACAGTTGATGGTGGGCGATTCCGGTCTTATTCAACAGCACAGCATTCTGGGGGTCGTGCTGGAGCGCTTCCTGGTAGTAGTCAATCGCCTCCAAGTACCGCTTGCGAATCATGCGCAAATCGGCGCGGAGTTCAAGCTGTCGTACTTGCTCCTGCCGAGGCAGGACGGTAAGAAGCGGGGCCTCTTGGGCCTGGGCAGCGAGCGTGGCGGCGAGGAGTGCACCGCCCACGCCAATCAACCCGAAGCAACGCATGGACTCTTTACCTCAATTCTGATTCCCGCCAAGAGAACGAGGAGTCTGAGGCTGCGGCCGCACCGGGGCCGGCGGACCAGTCCCCGGCTCCAGGGGAGAATCAGGAACGGGTTCTTGTGAGCGCGGTCGAGAGCGAATACCGATGACACGGGACAAAGAACGGGTAACACGCCGAACCAGCGAAGGCCGATGCTTGGGGCAGAGGTCCCGGGGCTCGGTCCCGAGGATGAACAATTCTGTCCGCACCTCGGGGCAGTCGGCGGTGGCTATTTGCAGGGTCTCGGGGTCGAGCGGCACCGCCACCATCCCCTCAGGCGGAGTGAAAGTTTGGGGGTTACGATAGGCGGGCAACTGCACCGCGCGCTTCATGAACGCCGTCCAGATGGGCAAGGCAGCCGCGTTGCCCGACAACCCCAGGTCACGGTAGTCATCGAAGCCCACCCAGACAGCACAGAGGAGATTGGAGGTAAACCCGACAAACCAACCGTCGCGCGAAGTCCCGGTCTTGCCGGCAGCCGGTGCGGTGAATCCGCGGGCACGGGAACCCGCCCCGGTGCCACGGTTCATGTTGTCCACCAAAAGGTCCAGAACAAGATAAGCGACACGTGCGTCCAGCACGGGGACGGGCCGGTTTTCCGTCTTCAGCAAAACTTCGTTCTCGGAGGACAGCACAATATCAATCAGGGTGGGCGAGACGCGATTGCCACCGTTGGCAAAGAGGGTATAGGCAGCTGCGACTTCCAAGGGGGTGGAGTCGTAAGCGCCCAAGGCGACCGAAGGCGTAGGCCGCAGGCGGGGATTCAGCCCGGCGGCCACCGCCAGCGCGGCCACCCGGTCATAGCCGGCCATCTCCGCCACCTTGACGGTGGCCACGTTGAGGGAGCGGATCAGGGCGTCGCGCGCCGTGACCACGCCGTAAAACTTCTCCCCGTAGTTGGAAGGCTCGTATTCCTCGCCCTCCCAGAAAAACGTGGTGGGCTCATCCACAATCGTGGTCACAGGAGTAATGGCGCTCTCCGGAGTCTCCAAAGCGGTGGCGAAGGCAGCGGCAAAGACAAACGGCTTGAAGGAGGAACCCGGCTGCCGGTGGGCGACAGCGCGGTTGAGTTGGGTCTGGTTGTAATCCCGGCCGCCCACCAAAGCCTTGACCTGGCCGGTGTGCGGGTCGAGGGCAATCAGAGCAACCTGCGGGAGGGGGGACGAGTCTTCCCGCTCTCCAAATCGCTCGGCGAGCTTGGCATCCACTTCCGGCAAGGCTTCCCGGATGGCCTCAGCAGCGGCGCGCTGCAAACCAAGGTCGAGGCTGGTGTGGACGCGATAGCTGCGCGAGATCAACTGCTCCTCAGAGAAGTGGCCCAACAGTTGCTCGCGCACCAAGTCAACGAAATAGGGGGCGTCGTTGGCCTCCACATTCTGGGGGGTAATGGTGAGCTCTTCTTCCCGGGCCTGGTCGGCCTGCTCCTCAGTGATCAAGCCAATCGTCACCATGCCGTTGAGGATATGGTCGCGGCGCTGGCGGGCGCGGTCAGGGTGGCGATAGAGATTGTAATAGTTGGGGCCGCGAATGATGCCGGCCAGCAGGGCGGACTCGCTCAGGGTCAGCCGGCTGATGTCCTTGCCGAAGTAGGCCTGGGCGCCTTCGCCGAAGCCGTGGACGCTGAAGCTGCCACGCTGGCCCAGGTAGATTTCATTGGCGTACAGCTCGAAGATTTTTTCTTTCTCAAAGCGCCGCTCGAGCTGCACAGCAATCAGTGCCTCGGACGCCTTACGTTTCCAACTGAGGTCGCGGGTAAGGAAGAAACTGCGCGCCAGTTGCATGGTCAGGGTGCTGGCCCCCTGGACACGAGCGCCCTTGCGCTTTCCCGACCAGACACCCAGGTCGTACCACAAGGCGCGGGCCACATCCACCACCGAGATGCCGGGGTGGTCGAAGAAGCGCCGGTCTTCGGCCGTCAAAACTGCCTGCACTAACTCCGGAGGAATGTCGGTGTAAGTCACCAAGCGGCGCTTGGTGCGACGGCGATCGAACAGGTTGGTGACGTGGGCAGGCTCGATGAGCACCGACGTGAGCAGGCGACCCGTGCGCAGCGAGACCAAATTCTTGATCTCTCCCTCTTCCACTTCCACCCGCACCGCCTGGGCGGGCCCCACCGAGGAGCGCTCCCGGGGGCGAATCTCAATCACCTTCTCGCTACGCTGGTACCAGCCGTAGAGAGAAGGCTCTTCCTCAGGGCTGCTGTAGCCAAAGCGGCGAAGCTGGGCGGTAATTTGTGCCAGCGAGGCGGGCTCGCCTACATAGAGAGCGGTAGGGGCAGAATAGATGCGGGCGGCATTTTCAAAAATCTCCCCGCTCAGCCGGGTGTCAATCAAACGCGCGAAGCGAAACCAGATGTAGCCAAAAACCGCAGCCCCCACAAAGGAAAAAACCAGGAGAGCAATCAGGAGAGCTCGCCCCCACCGCCCCGTCCAAAAGCCACGCGCAATGCGAATACGAATCGCCACGAGTTTTGACCCTAATACACCGATCCGGTGTCAGCCTGGAAATCGAAAGTGAAGTTGGCCGTGTACACAACCAAATCAATCGGCACGGTGTACCGGGCAGCAATGCGAACGCCGCGGGCAGCCGGAGTTACGCTGATTTGTTTGCGCTCGAGCGGCAAGCTCAACTCCAGCGCTTTCCGGTGCAGTTCCTGCTGAATCTGCCGGGGCGACTTGTTATTGACGCCGGCGTATTTCGCCTGGCTGCGCATGGCGTCTTCAAACTCATAGCTGCGGACATATACAGGAATGATGCGGACAGCAGCCAAAATGATGGCCGCAACGATGAGGAGAGTGATGAGAAGCTGAAGCCTGCTTCCGCCCTGTTCGGTTGCCGCCGGGTGTCGTGGAGAGCGCACCCTGACCCGGCCCTGTTCTTCCTGCGTGAGGCTTAACACCCCTCCACCGCTCGCCGCCTTTCCTGCCTGCGAAAGAGGCCCCATCCGGCCTTCCCAGGGCAGTTTGGCACAACTCAGCCGCAATAGCGGCTCCGAACCAGCGTCACCACGTCAGCAATCTTAGCATCGGCCCGAACCCCTGTCGAGCGTTCGGACAGCTCTACCAAGCCGTCGCCTACCTTCCGGCCCACAGTGATGCGCAGGGGGATGCCGATCAGGTCGGCGTCTTTGAACTTGACGCCGGGGCGCTCGTCGCGGTCGTCGTAGAGCACCTCCACACCAGTCTGTCGCAGCTCGGCGTAGAGCTGCTCAGCGGCCTGACGGATGGAGTCGTCTTTGAGGTTGGTCGGAGTGAGCACAACTTCAAAGGGAGCGACGGCCCGCGGCGGACACATGCCGTTTTGGTCGTGGTTTTGCTCAATGGCGGCAGTGAGAATGCGCTCCACCCCGATGCCGTAGGAGCCCATGATAGGCGTGACCTCTTTGCCGTCGCGGTCGAGCACGCGCAAACCCATGGCTTGGGCATAGCGGCGACCGAGCTTGAAGATGTGTCCCACCTCGATGGCGGAGGCAACCCGCAGGGAACGCCCGCAACGGACGCATGGGTCGCCGTCGGCCACTTCGCGCAGGTCGTGGTAGGCGCCGGTAAAATCTTTTTCGGGCGTGAGGTAGCGGATGTGGTGGTGATCGCGGTTGGCGCCGCTGATGAGGTTGCGGCGGCCGCGAAACGCCTCGTCTATCAGGATGCGCACACCCTTAACGCCCAGCGGGCCGATGGAGCCGGGCGCAGCGCCGAAGGTTTGCTGAATTTCTTCGGGGCGAGCGGAACGCACGGTGGCGCCGCCGAGGGCGTCGGCCAGCTTGGCCTCACTGAGCTGGTGGTCGCCGCGGACGAAGGCCAGCACGACTTCATCTTTCTTGTCCTTGTCGGCGGCGGGTGCGACATAGACCACCGCCTTCATCATGTGCTCGGGGCCGGTCTTGCTGAAAGCAACCAACTCCTCAATGGTGCGGATGTTGGGCGTGGAGAATTCTTCCGGGGCGTGATCGCCGTCGAGGTCCTGCACAGGCTTGACGGCGGAGCGAGCCTTTTCCAAGTTGGCGGCGTAGCCGCACTCTTTAACGCACAGGGCGATGTGGTCTTCCCCGGCGTCGGAGACCACCATAAATTCGTGCGATTGCGAGCCGCCCATGGCGCCGGAGTGGGCTTCAACAATCTGGTAGTCAAGACCGCAGCGGCTGAAGATGCGGCAGTAGGCGTCGTAGTGCTTCTTGTAGCTGGCGTCGAGGCCGGCCTCGTCAATGTCGAAGGAGTAGGAGTCCTTCATGATGAACTGGCGCAGGCGCATCAGGCCGGACTTGGGGCGGGCTTCGTCGCGGAACTTGGTCTGGATTTGGTACCAGATTTGAGGCAGTTGGCGGTAGCTGCGCAGCTCGCCGCGCGCGATGTCGGTCATCACCTCTTCGTGGGTCATGCCCAGGCAGAGTTCGCGGCCGCCGTGGTCCTTGAACTGGAACATGGTGTCGGCCAACTGGTCCCAGCGGCCACTCTCCTGCCAGAGTTCGGCGGGGTGGATGGCGGGCAAGAAGAACTCTTGCGCGCCGATGCGGTCCATCTCCTCGCGGATGATGCGCGAGATTTTGAGGACCGAGCGCTGGCCGAGATAGAGATAGGAGTAGATGCCCGCCGCCAGTTGGCGGATGTAGCCCGCGCGCAGCAGCAGGCGGTGGCTGGGGACTTCCGCGTCGGCGGGGTCTTCCCGCAGCGTGGGGATGAAGAGTTGGCTCCAGCGCATCGTCTCTGAATAGATTCAGGGCTCTGTTTCCAGTTGAAAGCCTGCGACCACCCAAACCATCGAACAGTAGGGCAGCCACGCAGACGTGTCAAGGCGCAGGAAGAGATGCTGGAAAACCGCAGCTTACCAACTGGTGCAGCGGCGCTGGGTTTCTTCGTAGCGCCGGGCGGTGTCGAGGGCGGCGGCGGCGGCGTTGCGCGCCTGCGACATCCGCGCAAAGTTGGGCTGGAGAACCTTGTCCAGCTCGGCTTTGGCCTGCTGCATCGCTTCACGGAAGGGAGTGTTCCACCGTGGCCGTGCGTAGGTAGGAAGGGAGACGGAGACCGGCCCCGCCATCGGCGGAGCGAGAGCGGCTCTGACTTCCTGGACGAACTTCTCCACCACGGCCCGGTCGGCGCGGACGTGCTGGTTTTCGTGGTCGAGCGTGGCCTGGTACTCGCACGAACCCTTCGGATATTCCCGGACAAGGTAGATATCAATGGAGCGATAGCGGAAAGCTACGTTGATCTCTGAGACCCAGAAGCAGTCGTCGTCTTCTCCGGCGGAAAAAAAGGTGGCGTCAATCTTGCTTTCCATCCCGAGGTCGAAGATTGTCAGGCCTATGCTGTTGGCACTGCCACCCGAGAGCGCGCGAATCTGGCCGCGAGTCCGGTCGTGATGTAAACGCGCCTCCGGCACTTCCAGGGTTACGTTGACGGCATAGCGGAGCGCCGGGGTCGGTGTGGCCACACATCCCGCTGTGAGGGTGTACTTGGTTTCCACCGAAGCGGCGTCCAAGGGGGACGAAATCAGTTGAGAGGGGCCGAGGTAGGTGCCCGCCTGGCGCGGGAGCATGACAGGGGGAGGAAGAAAAGGGGTGACGGTCCTCCGCGGGCTTGGCTGGCTTTCCCCGTCCGGGGAGGTGCAGGCGACCTGGTAGCTCGACCGTTGCTGCGGGTTTCCCTGAAAGCTAAGGATAAAAGCCGGTAGGTTGCCGACGGTGGCAAGGCCGCGGAGGTTGACCTCGATGGGGATGGGGCCGCTCCGGTAGGCGGCGCAGTGTCCGGCTGGCGTGTCCCGCCAGGAATGGATTCCTCTGGCGGTGGCGCTGATGGGCTGGTCGAGCGGGGAGAAAGCGGGCGCATCCGGAATTTCAAACTCGCCGTGGAACCAGGTCTCATGGTGGGACTCATAGGCGGGGTCGGACGCGTGTCGCAAAACGACTTTGTGTTCCACCTGGATCGCCCATCGGGGCCGAACCATGGGTGGCTGGGCCATGAGCTTGCGCAAGGCTTGGCGGTCGTCGAGACGCACGGGGTTCTGGGCGGAGCCGCGCATCAAAGGGAAACAGGCAAAGACGATGGAGATGATTGCCGCTGTAGGTGGGAGAGCGTGCCTCACTGGATTATCCCGAAGCCACAAGCATACAGATTGTGGAGGCGCCGGCAAAGTTGCACGCGCGCGAATCGGCCCGGCAGATCGTACTCACCGCCAAGGCGCAGCCCCGCCTCCGGCGGGGTGCAGGGCGCAGAGAACTCACTCGTCCTTCTCGGTGTTCTCCGGCGCGGTTGCCAAAAGCCAGCGGCGAGGAATAGAATGCCATGAGTGTATGGGGTGAAACATGATTGAAAAGGGCGCGCGCATTGCCCTGGGAGCCGACCACGCCGGCTTCCAGATAAAAGACCGGATCAAAGAAACGCTGCAGAAGCAGGGCTATGAGGTGATTGACTTCGGCACCCATTCGGAAGAGTCGGTGGACTATCCTGACTACGCCCGCCAAGTAGCGCAGAGCGTCTCGCAGGCCGAGAGCGACCGCGGCATCCTGGTGTGCGGCACCGGGCTGGGCATGGCCGTCACCGCCAACAAGTTCCGCAGCATCCGCGCCGCCACCTGCAACGACACCTACACCGCGCACATGGCGGCCGAGCACACCGACGCCAACATCCTCTGCGTGGGGGCGCGGGTAGTGGACGCCGATCACGCGGTGGCAATCGTAGCAGAATGGCTGAAGGGAAAGTTCGGCGGCGGCCGCCACCAGCGCCGCATTGACAAGATCACTGAAATCGAGCGTTCCCTCCCCGTCCCGGCCGGCAAACCATGAAGTCATCCGCCGCTCACCTTCAGCGCCCGCTGCGCGACGTGGATCCCGACGTGTACCAAGCGGTGCAGAACGAAGTCAGCCGCCAAGCTGAAACCCTGGAGTTGATCGCCTCGGAAAACTTCACCAGCGAGGCGGTGCTGGAAGCCACCGGCTCGGTCTTTACCAACAAGTACGCCGAAGGCTACCCCGGACGCCGCTACTACGGCGGCTGCGAGCACGCCGACGTGGTCGAGTCGCTGGCACGCGAGCGCGCCAAGCAGCTCTTCGGCGCCGAGCACGCCAACGTCCAACCCCACTCGGGCACGCAGGCCAACATCGCCGTCTATGAAACCATCCTCCAAGAAGGCGACCCGGTACTGGGGATGAACCTGAACCACGGTGGCCACCTCACCCACGGCCACAAACTCAATTTCTCCGGCAAGCATTATCGCTTCATCCCCTACGGCGTGCGCCGCGACACCGAAACCATTGACTACGACCAGCTCCAGCACCTGGCCCAGGAACACCGGCCCAAGCTGCTGGTGGCCGGCGCCAGCGCCTACGCGCGCATCATTGACTTCGAGCGCATGGCGGCCATTGCGCGCTCGGTGGACGCGCTCTTCATGATGGACATGGCGCACATCGCCGGCCTGATCGCCGTCGGCGTCCATCCCAGCCCGGTGCCGCACGCCGACTTCGTCACTACCACTACCCACAAAACCTTGCGCGGCCCGCGCGCGGGATTGATTCTCTGCCGCGAACAGTTTGCCAAAAGTCTGGATCGGGTGGTCTTCCCCGGCCAGCAGGGCGGCCCGCTGGTGCACGTCATCGCCGCCAAGGCCGTTTGCCTGAAGGAAGCGATGGAGCCGGAGTTCAAGGCCTACCAGCAGCAAACCGTTGCCAACGCCCAGCGGCTGGCCGAGACGCTGGCCGGGCGCGGCTTCCGCATTGTCTCGGGCGGCACCGACACCCACCTGCTGCTGGTGGACGTGTACAAGCGCGGCATCATGGGCCGCGACGCCGAGAAGTGGCTGGAGCAAGCCGGCATCACCGTCAACAAAAACGCCATCCCCTTTGACGAATTGCCGCCGCTGAAGGCCAGCGGCATCCGCCTGGGCACGCCCGCGCTCACCACGCGCGGCATGAAAGAGGCGGAGATGGATTTGATCGGCAACTGGATTGCCGACGTGCTCGAAAAGCTCGGGGACGAATCCGTCGTCCAACGCACCCGCAACCAGGTGAGCGAACTGACCGCCCGCTTCCCGCTCTATACCCACCGGCTGAACCAGGAGGTTGCCGCCGCGCCGCCGGTGCGCTAGCTCGCCCCAGGACCGGCTGGCGAATCGAGCCGTCGGCGAGCAAGTTTTTCGCTCCCAAGTTCAGACACCGGGCTTCAGCCCATGATCGTCGCTCTTGACATTCGACGCGTCCGTGACTTCGGCACCGGCACCTATACCCGCAACTTGGTGGAGGCCCTGGCCCGGCTGGACTCCACCACCTCTTACTTCCTGGTCGGCCGCGACTCCGACGCCGCCGCCCTCGGCCGCCTGCCGGACAACTTCCAGTTGCTCGTCTTCGACCGCAGCCCGGACGGCCTCCACCACAACCTGCGTCTCGCCTGGCAACTGCACCGCCGCAAGGTGGACGTGTGGCACACACCCTACTTGGCTACGTGCTGGATGGTCGCCTGCCCTCACATCATTACTGTGCATGACACCGCGCCCTTTTCTCTCCTCGCGCCCGACGGTGCCGCGCTCTCCGACCTGCTGCGTTTCTACCGCACCCGCCACTGCCTGCGCCGCGCCCACCGCATCCTGAGCGTCTCCCATGCCACCCGCCGCGACCTCATCCGCCAGTTCGGCCTGCCCGCCGACAAAATTGAAGTCGTGTACAACGCCGTGGACGCGCAACTCGATCCGCACCCGGCCCCGGACGAGGTCGAGCACACTCTCAGCCGCTACTCCGCCCACGACCCCTACCTTCTCTACGCCGGCAACGTCTCGCCCCGCAAAAACCTTCCCCGCCTGATTGAAGCCTTCGCGCTGGTCAAGCACGAGCTGCGTGACCACCCCGACTATCGCAACCTGAAACTAATCATCATCGGCGACGAGCTCTCCCAGAACCCGCAGCTCCGCCGCGCCGTCGTCAAGAGCCGCGCGCAGAACCACGTGCGCTTCCTGGGCTTCGTCCCGCCGCAAACCCTGAGTGTGTTCTACTCCCGCGCCGCTGCCTTCGCCTTCCCCTCTCTCTACGAAGGCTTCGGCCTGCCTCCGCTGGAAGCCATGGCGCACGGCGCGCCGGTGCTGGCCTCAAACGTTTCGGCACTGCCGGAAGTGCTGGGCGAAGCCGCCCTCTACGTCAATCCGGAAAACGTCTTCGACATCAGCCGCGGCATCCGCAGTCTGCTGCTGGATAAAAAATTGCGGAAACAGTTGGTCAAGCGAGGCCACGCCCAGGTGGAAAAATTTTCCTGGAAAGAATCGGTGCGGCGCGTGCTGGAAGTCTATAAAGCGGCGGCTGGCGCCGAGGCTAGCTAATCAGTCAGTTCGACCGACAACTCTTGCCATCCGTCCTTATGCAGCCGGAAGGCGCGGGCAGAAGTGCGAGCATCGTCGCCCGGGGCCACGATTATGTAGGCTGCTTCCGGATAGTAGGCGCGCGAGCGGTCCCGCCGCGACGGCGCGTTGTCCCCGGCGGGATGCGAGTGGTAAATCCCCACCAACTCCAGCTTGCGCGCGCGCAGCTCACGAAAAATGTCGAACAGTTCTTGGGGAGGAATCTCGAACGCGCTCGGCGAGGCCAGCTGGTTGCTGGCGGCGAACAGCTCCGTCACTTCCCGGCCGTGGCCGCCGAGCAATCCGCAGCATTCATCGGGCAGCGCAGCGCGCGCCTCCGTCAACAAACGCTCATAGATGCGCCGGGGTAGTTTTAACTGCTCCGCCATACAGAGCGCCCCCTTTAGACAATGGTGTCTCGGGAAAATCCATCCAGCGCTAGTAGGCTGCTACCCAACCTAGACTAGTGCCGGCTGCTCAACCGTCGGCGCAGGAAAGCCGGAGTGTCCAGGTCGGCGCCCTCGGCCAGCGGCAGCAGGCGCGGCACTTCCCCGTTGCTGCCCTTGCCGTTGCCCCGGCTGAGCACCGGGCGGGTCGCGGTCGGCAACCGCTCCGGCATTGACGGTCGCACCACCGCCCGCACCCGGTTGTCCTTGAAGCCGGTGGCGATGACGGTAATCTTGACCGCATCCTTCATCTTCTCGTCCTCGACCGCCCCGAAGATGATGTTGGCGTCCTCGTGCGCCACCTTTTGTACCAGCGAGCTGGCCTCCTGCACCTCGTCCAGGCTCAGGTTGGACGAGCCGGTGACGTTGATCAGCACGCCGCGCGCGCCTTCAATCGAACCGTCTTCCAGCAAAGGACTGGCCATCGCCCGCCGTGCGGCTTCGGTGGCGCGCTTCTCGCCCCGTGCCACCGCCGTCCCCATCACCGCATAGCCCATGCCGCGCATGATGGTCCTCACGTCGGCAAAGTCGCGATTGATGACACCGGGAATGGCGATGATATCGGTGATGCCCTGCACCGCCTGCCGCAGGATGTCGTCGGCGATGCGGAAGGCCTCGAAAAAACTGGTGCCGGGCTCGACCGCCTGCAACAAGCGCTGGTTGGGAATGCAGATCAGCGTATCCACCGTGCCCAGCAGCTCCGCCAGCCCTTGCTCGGCTTGCAACTGCCGGCGGCGCCCCTCGAAGGCAAAAGGCTTGGTGACGACCGCCACCGTCAGCGCGCCCAGCTCGCTTGCCAAGTTGGCGATAATCGGCGCCGCGCCCGTGCCGGTGCCCCCGCCCAGCCCGGCGGTGATGAACACCATGTCAGCGCCCTGCAACGCATCCACCAGCTTGTCCGTGTCTTCCAGCGCCGCCTGCCGGCCGATTTCCGGATTGGCGCCCGACCCCAGTCCCTTGGTGAGCTTCGCGCCCAGTTGCAGCTTGAGCGCCGCCTTGGACTGCTTGAGCGCCTGCAAATCAGTGTTGGCCGCCAGGAATTCCACTCCGCGCACCCGGGCCTGAATCATCCGGTTGACGGCGTTGCTGCCGCCGCCGCCGATGCCCACCACTTTGATCTGTGCCACGTTCAGCTCGTTGCCATTCGGCCCAACCCGTTTCCGCAATTTCTTTTTTGCCCCCATTGTCATCCGTGCCCTCCGGTTCAATTTATTCTTCATGAACTTTGTCCTCTCAGGCCGCGCGGCCGCTGAAAAATGTTTGCAAGCGTCCCCACCAGTCGCCGTTCAACTCCAGGCGCGCCCGTTGCAGCCGCTGGGCGTGGAGCAACAATCCCACTGGCGTAGCGCAGGCCGCGTCGGCGAGCGTGCCGCCCGCATCCAACAAACCCTGCGGCAACCCCACTCGCACCGGCCACTGGAAGAACTGCGCCGCCAATTCTGCCAAGCCGTCCAGTTGCGCTCCGCCGCCGGTCAGCACCAGGCCGGTGGCCGGCAGACGCCCGTAGCCGCTGTGGTCCAACTCTTCTCGCAACATCTCCAGCAGTTCCAGCGCCCGCGGCTCGATGATTTCGCACAGCGCGCGCCGCGAAGTCACCCGCGCCGGACGTTCGCCCAGGCTGGCGACCTCCAGCAAGGTATCCTGCCCGATCCACCGCAAACCCGCGCAGCCGTAGGCGCGCTTGATGCGCTCGGCTTCCCAGAGCGGAACTCGCAGCCCGATAGCGATGTCGTTGGTGAAGTGCTCGCCGCCCACCGGCAGCACACCGCTGGCCCGCGGGGCGCCGTGCTCCAAAATAATCCAGTTGGTGCTGCCCCCGCCGATATCTGCCAGCACCACTCCCAGCTCGCGCTCGTCGCGCGTCAGGCAGGCGTGCGCAGCCGCCAGCGAAACCAACACCGTATCCTCCACCACCACTCCGGCGCGGTTTGCCACCGACACCAGATTCTGCGTCGTCGTCGCCTCGCTCGTGACCAGGTGGACGTTCACCTCCAGCCGCCGCCCCAGCAGCCCCAACGGGTCGCGGATGCCGCCTTGGTTATCGAGCAGATACTCCTGCGGCAGCACGTGCAGCAGCTCCTGCCCCGGCGGTAACGACACGCTCCGCGCCGCTTCGATGGCCCGCCGGACGTCTTCCGTCACCACCTCGCGCGGGCGCGGCCCCAGCGACACCCCGCCCCGGCTGTTGACGCTGCGGATGTGCGCGCCCGCCACACTGATGACCGCGCGCTCCACCGTCAGCCCGGCAGCCTGCTCGGCCGCTTCCACCGCCTGCCGGGTCGCATCCACGGCGGCGTCCAGATTAATCAGAACATTCTTGCGAAACCCTTTCGACTCGGCGCTGCCCGACCCGCACAGGCGCAACCCACCGTTGCCATCGGTTTCGGCAACCAAGACGTTCACGGTGCTGCTGCCCAGGTCCAGAACCGCTAGTTGCCGGTCGCGCGTTTTCATCGCTTGGCCTATCTCCTCCCGTCCGGGTTCAGCACGATCTGGCCGCGATAGCGCAGATCGACCGAGCGCACGGTTGTGCCGCTCTTAAACAACAGATCCCGGTGTTCGAGGAAGGTCTGGTACTTTTCCTGGTAGCGTCCGCGGCCGAAGTGCAGACGAACGGCGCCGTCGGCCACCGCCACCGTAGCGCAGACGTCCTCGCGATCACCGACGTCAACTTCAGAAAACTCCGCGCTGAAATTCCTGCCGTCGCGGTCCATCTCCTGCACGAATTTCCGGTACAGTTCCACCCGCTCTTGCCACTCCGCCGGCGAAAGCTTCGATCCCATTCCGGTCAACACCGGAAAGCTGTAACTCTCCCCCGGCGGAACCGGCAACACAACCCCGTAGGCGTCAATCAACCAGAGTGATTTCCCTTGCCGCAAGAACGCCACCGGCGTGCGCTCGCGCAGGAACACCCGCAGGCGGTTGGGAAGCACCCGCTGCACCGTGGCCGCCTCCACCCAGGGAATCTCTTCCAGCGCATGCCGCCGCTCTTCCAGCGGCACCGACCACACGCTACGGCCCACATCTTCGGTAAAGCGATCCCGCACCGCCGCCGGCGTGGCGTGCTTGGCCTCGGCCACCGCAATCGCCTCCACGCTCTCCACCCGAAAGACTTCGGCGCCGGTGGCAAAGCCATACACCAGCCAGCCTCCACCGCCCGCCAGCCCCAGTGTGACGGCTACCAGCAGCGCCCAACCGGCCCACACCAGGCCGCGCTTCCACCCGGCCCGGCGCCGCACCTCCACCCGCTGCCGGGGACGCCGGAAACGCTCCCGGTCGCCGTTGCTCAGCTCTAATTCTGCCTGTCTCCGCTCGTTCGCCATGGCTTTAGTCCGTCCAGAGAATGACTTCCCCTTCCAACTCATATCCAAACGCCTGCCGAATACGCTCCTTGATGAAATCAATCAGACGCAACAGGTCATCCGCGGTCGCCCCAAACCGGTTGATGAAAAAATTGGCGTGCCGCTCCGACACCACCGCCCCGCCTACGCGGTGCCCTTTCAAACCCAACTCGTCAATCATCTTGCCCACCGACGCTCCGCGCGGATTCTTGAAAATGCAGCCGGCGCTCTTCTCGTTCAGCGGCTGCGAGGCGCGGCGCTTCTGGTTGCTCATCCGGATGGAGGCGCGAATCTCGTCGTAGGGTTTCGGCAGCAGCTCAAGTTCCGCCTCGATCATGATGTCGTCGGGCGCAATTGCGCTCTGCCGATAGCGAAAGCCGGCCTCGCCGGCCGAAATGGTTTCGATTCTGTTCCCGGCGGCCCGGTACACCGTGACGGTCCGAACGAACTGCCCGATCTCGATCCCGTAGGCTCCCGCGTTCATCCGCAGCGCGCCGCCCATCGAGCCGGGCACACCGATCAAGCCCTCCATTCCGCCCAGGTTTTGCCGGGCGCACTCCGTCACTGTCCGGCCCAGGTCGGCGGCGGCCTGCACGCGCACGCGCGTGCCCAGGAATTCCGGCTGCCGTCCCCGGGCGGAAAGATGCAGCACCACCCAGGGCAGCTCGCCTTCCCGCACCAACAGGTTGGACCCGCCGCCCAGCAGGCGCCAGCGCAACCCTTCCACCTCCAACGCGCCGATCAAATCCGGCAAGCACTGCGCTTGACGAATCACCAGCACGTCCGTGGTTCCGCCCACGCCCAGCGAGGTCCACTCCGCCAGCCGCTGGTCAGGGCGGTGCTCCACCCCCCAGCCGGCCAAGCGCGCCCGCAGTTGCGGATTCTCAACCCGCATTCGTCACTCCCGGCGCCGCTGGCAAACGCGCCGCCAACTCGTCGGCGGCCTTCCCAATGCTGCCCGCTCCGATGGTCAGCAACGCATCACCCGGCTGAACGTGCAGCAGCACAGCTTCCTGGGCGCTCTCCATCGTGGCTTGGAATTCAACCCCGCCGTGTCCAGCGCTGCGAATGGCATCGGCCAGTGCCTCTCCGGTCATGCCGGGGATGGGCGGCTCGCTAGCCGCATAGATCTCCGTCAGCACCAGCACGTCCACACCGTCAAAGCAGCGCAAGAATTCCTCCCAGCAGTATTGGGTGCGGGTGTAGCGATGCGGCTGGAAGAGCACCACCAGCCGCTTGAATCCGCAGCCGCGCGCTGCCTCCAGTGTGGCGCGAATTTCCACCGGGTGATGCCCGTAATCGTCAATCAATGTCACGCCGCCCACCTGCGCTTTGACTTCAAAGCGGCGCGCCACGCCGGTGAACTTGTTGAGCGCTCGCCGCACGCGCTCCATCGGAGCGCCCAACTCGCGCGCCACTCCCAGTGTGGCCAGAGCGTTGCGCACGTTGTGCAGCCCGGGCAGCGGCAACCGAAACTTCCCGATCTCCTCACCACCGGCCCGCAAGGTGAACTCGCTCTTCCAACCTTTCAGCCGGACGTCGCAGGCGCAGAGATCGGCTTCCGCTTCGGCCGAAGTCCCGTAGGTAATCACTCGCCGGTGCAGGCGCGGAATGATGGCGCGCACGTTGGGGTCGTCCGCGCACAGAATGGCCGCACCGTAGAACGGCACCTTGTTCAGAAAAGTGACGAACGCCTCTTGCAGGTCTTCCAGGCTGGAGTAGCAGTCCATGTGCTCGCGGTCGATGTTGGTCACCACCGCGATCACCGGCGCCAGCAACAGGAAGCTGCGGTCGCTCTCGTCGGCTTCCACCACAATCAGCTCGCTCTTACCCAGCCGGGCGCTGGTGCCGGCTTGGTTCACTCGCCCGCCTACCACGAAGGTGGGGTCGAGCCCTGCGCCGGCCAGCGTGCTGGCAATCAACGAAGTGGTGGTGGTCTTGCCGTGCGAGCCAGCCACCGCCACGCCGTACTTGAGCCGCATCAGCTCCGCCAGCATCTCCGCGCGCGGAATGACCGCCAGGCCGCGCCGCAGCGCTTCCAGCACCTCCGGGTTCTCCGCCGTCACCGCCGTGGAAGTGACCACTACCTGCGCGTCTCCCAGGTTTTCCACCCGGTGCCCCTCGAACACTTTGGCGCCCAACTGCTCCAGCCGCGCCGTCACCGGCGAGAGTCGCAGGTCTGAGCCCGAAACTGTGTAGCCCAGGTTGAGCAGCACCTCGGCGATACCGCTCATGCCGCTGCCGCCGATGCCCACAAAGTGGATGTGCTGGCGGGGAGGATAGTTCAGCCGAGTCGAAGTCATCGGGCCACGCTCTCCAGCAAATCGGCGATGCGACCGGCTGCGTCCGGCACCGCCAGCCCCCGTGCCGCCTGCTCCATCTCCGCCAGCCGCTCCGGCTGATCCAGCAAAGCCATGATTTCCGCCGCCAGCCCGCCTAACTCTTGCTGTTCAATCAGCCGGGCGGCGCCGGCGCGCGCAAACACCTCAGCGTTGCGCAACTGGTGCTGGTCGGTGGCGTGAGGAAATGGCACCAATATAGCCGCGCGCCCGGCCGCTGCCAGCTCTGCCACTGTGCTGGCACCGGCGCGGCAAACGATCAGGTCGGCTTCCGCGAAGCGAGCGGCCATGTCAGTGAAAAAGGGGTTCACCTCAGCGCGGATTTCCCGGCGGGCGTATGCCGTCCGCACCGCGTCAAAGTCGCGCTCGCCGGTCTGGTGGACAAAGCGCAACTCGTGCCGGCCGGCGCGCAGCGCGTCGAGCGCATCGATCACCGCGCGGTTGAGCGCCAACGCGCCCCGGCTGCCGCCAAAAATCAACAGCGTGTAGGGCGGCTGGTGCCGGCGGGGCCGCACCCGCAGGAACTCTTCCCGCACCGGGCTTCCGGTACGCACCGCTCTGGTTCCGAAACACCGCATGGTTTCCTCAAAGGTGACGGCCGCCCGCGTGACCAGCGGCGCCACCAGGCGATTCGCCAACCCCGGCTCGGCGTTGGGCTCAAACAACACCGTGGGCCGCCGACTCAATGCAGCCATGAGCATCGTAGGACCCGCGACATAGGCTCCCGTGCCGAACACCACGTCGGGATTGAACTCTCGCAGCCATCGCCGGTTGGCGAGCAGGCTCGACGGCAACAGAGCCAGGCTGCGCAGCTTGGCCCCGCCGCTCACACCTTTGAACCCCGCCGCTGCCACTGTACGCAGCGGAAAGCCAGCCGCGGGCACGGCGCGCGCTTCGACGCCCTTCTCTGTCCCCACAAACAGAACTTCGCAGGACGCGTCCCGCCGGCGCAGCTCCGCCGCCACCGCCAGCGCGGGGAAAACGTGGCCTCCGGTGCCGCCGCTCGCCATCATCACCTTCATCGCCTCATTCCGGTCAATCCGTGTGCTGGCTCAGGTTGAGCAGCAAACCCATCCCCAGCAGCATCACCACCGCGTCGCTGCCGCCGTAACTGATGAACGGCAACGGGATGCCCTTGGTGGGCAACAGACCGACCACCACACTCAAATTGATCAACGCCTGCCCCACAATCATAGTGGTGATGCCCACCGCCAGCAGGCGCGCGTAGCCGTCCGGGGCGCGGGCGGCGATGCGCAAGCCCCGCCAGCATAAAACCCCGACCAGCACCAGCACCGCTGCCGTTCCCAACAAGCCCAACTCCTCGCCCACCACTGCAAAAATAAAATCTGTGTGGGCTTCCGGCAGGTAGAACAGTTTCTGCTTGCCCTGCATCAAGCCCACACCGGTGATGCCGCCCGAGCCCATCGCCAGCATCGATTGAATCGCCTGGAAGCCCGAGCCTTGCGGGTCGGCGGTAGGGTCGAGAAAAGCCTGGATGCGGGCCAGGCGATACGGCACGCGCACCACCAGCAGATACGCCACCGGCGCGCCCGCCAGCGCCAAGCCGAACAGATAGCGTAGCGGCATCCCCGCCACAAAAAGCATCGAGCCGGCAATCAGTACCAGCAGCGCCGCCGTGCCCAGGTCCGGTTCAATCACCACCAGCGCAAAGAACATCCCCGTAACCAGCACCGTCGGCAGCAGAGTCCCCGCCAGGTCGTTCATCGCGCGGCGCCGCCGTTCCAAGAAGTAGGCCAGGAAAAGCACCAGCACCAGCTTGGCGAACTCCGACGGCTGCAAGGAGAGCGATCCCCAACGCAGCCAGCGGTGGGTGTTGCGCGTGGGATCGAAAAACAACACCGCAATCAGCAATATCGTCACCAGAAACACCGCGGTGAAAATCGCACCCGGCTGCCGCAGTTGGCGGTAGTCGATCTGCAAAAGCGCAAACAGCCCAGCCAACCCCAACCCTACCCAGAGCAACTGCCGCAGCAGGAACATGGTTGGGCTATCGTACAATTCGCTGGCGTAGATGGCCGAGGCGCTGAACACCATCACAATGCCCAGCACCAGCAGGATCAGCAAGCTGGCGAACAACACTCGGTCGGGACGGTAGCGTTTGGCCATGACTAACGAGCCTGCCTCACAGCCGGAATGCGGCGCACTTCCTGCTTGAACACGCGGCCGCGGTGCTCGAAGTTCTCAAACTGATCGAAGCTGGCGCAGCCCGGGGCCAACAGCACAGTATCGCCCGCCGCCGCCAACTCTCCGGCGCGAGCCACCGCCTGCGCCACCGTATCCAACGACTCCAGGGGCGCGCCGCCAGCCAACTGCGCGGCGATCTTTTCCTGCGCCGCGCCGATCAACAGCACGCGCTTGGCGCGCTGCCGCAACGCCTCCCGCAGCGGGCGGAAGTCTCCGCCTTTGTCTTTGCCGCCCAGGATGACAATCAACTGGCCGGAGAAAGCCGCCACCGCCTTCAGCGCCGCGTCCACGTTGGTCGCTTTGGAGTCGTTGTAGTAACGCACCCCGTCGATTTCGGCCACAAACTCCAGCCGGTGCTCCACCCCTTCGAAACCGCTCACCGCCTCCCGGATGGCATCCGGCCCAACACCCAGCAGCCGCGCCGCGCACACCGCCGCCAGCACGTTCTCCAAGTTGTGCTCGCCTTTCAGGCGAATGAGGTTGCGGTCGAGCACGCGCTCCCGCGCCGGCCCATTGGAGAAAATGATGGCGCCGTTTTCCACATAGGCGCCCACGTCCACGCGCCGCCGACGGCTGAACCAGAACCGCTGCGCCCGGACTTCCGGCGCCAGGTCAGCGCTGAGCGAATCGTCGGCGTTGAAGATGGCGAAGTCCTCGCCCTGCTGGTAGCCGAACAGCCTCGCCTTCGCCGCCACGTACTCGCGCATGGAGGCGTGGCGGTCGAGGTGGTCCGGCGTGATGTTCAGCAGCGCCGCCACTCGCGGGCGGAAACTGCTAATGGCCTCAAGCTGGAAGCTGCTCACTTCCACCACGTTCACCGTCTCGTCAGTGGCGCTCTCCACCAGAGCAATGAGCGGGGTTCCGATGTTGCCTCCCACCTGCGTCCGGCGGCCCGCCTGCGAGAAAATGCGGCCCAGCAGCGCGGTGGTGGTGGTCTTGCCGTTCGAGCCGGTGACCGCAACCACCGTCCCGCGCAGAAAGCGCCAGGCCAGCTCCAGCTCGCTGATGATCTCGATCCCCTTCCGCCGCGCTTTCTGGAGCACCGGCAAGTCAAGCGGAACGCCGGGGCTGGGTACGATGAGCTCCGCGCCCAGGAAGGCGGCCTCGCGGTGGCCGCCGCATTCGACCCCAACACCTCGGGCGCGCAACTCGGCCGCCGCTGCGGCCACTTCTTTTTCGGGGCGCAGCTCGCTGGCCGTCACCTGCGCTCCGCGCGCCGCCAGAAACTGCGCCGTGGCCACACCTGTGCGAGCCAGGCCAACCACTACCGCCCGCTTGCCCGCCAGTTCCATCGGCTCCGTCATCGCAGTTTCAACGTGCTCAACGAAAATAGCGCAAACACAAGGGCAACAATCCAGAAACGGATGATGATCTTCGACTCCGCCCAGCCCTTCAGCTCAAAGTGGTGGTGCAGCGGCGCCATCAGAAAGATGCGCTTCCCGCGCAACTGAAAAGAGGCTACCTGCAAGATCACCGAAAGCGCCTCCACCACAAAAATGCCGCCAATAAAAAAGAGTAGAATTTCCTGCTTGATGATGACCGCCACCGTGGCGATGGCCCCGCCCAGGGCGAGGGAGCCCACATCGCCCATAAAAATTTCCGCCGGATGAGCGTTGTACCAGAGGAAACCCAGGCCGGCGCCGGTCATCGCCCCGCAGAAGACAGTCAGCTCAGCCACCTGCGGTATGTTGGACAGGTCCAGGTATTCGGCGAAGCGGGCGTGGCCGCTGACGTAGGTGAGCGCCGTCAGCGCCGCCCCCGCGATGGTGACGCACCCGATGGCCAGCCCGTCCAAGCCGTCGGTCAAGTTGACGGCATTCGACGACCCCACCAGAACCAGCACAATGAAAATCACAAAAGGCAAAACCGCCAGCGCATAGACCAGCCCGCCGTCGAGCCAGGAGTCAATCACCAGGTCAGGCCGGAGCTGCTTGAAGAAGGGAAAGAGAATCTCGGTGGAATACATCCCGTTGCGCAGACTCAGCAGGGCGGCGGCGATCAGAACCGCGATCCCGACCTGCAAGCCAAACTTGGTTCGCGCGCGCAGGCCCAGGTTCTGCCGCCGGACAACTTTCCGGTAATCGTCGGCGAAGCCAATGGCTCCGTAGGCCAGCAGCGCAAACAACGCCAACCAGAGAAAGCGGTTGGTCAGATTGGTCCACAGCAGCGCCGGCACCACAATGCACACCAGGATCAACACGCCGCCCATCGTGGGCGTGCCGGCTTTGTGGCCGTGGTCGGGGCCTTCCTTGCGGATGTACTGGCCCACTTGAAACTCTTTCAGGCGGCGGATGACCCACGGCCCCAGCACCAACATCAGCAGCAGCGCCGTCAGGCCGGCAAAAGCGGTGCGCACCGTGATGTAGCGAAACACGTTGAGCGGGCTCCAGTACGGCTGCAACCATTCGTAGAGAATGTGGTAGAGCACCAGCTTTACTCTCTTCCTGATGCGGCCGGAATTCCCGCTGCAAAGCGCGCCTGCAAGGTTTCCAGCAACGTTTCCAACTCGATGGCCCGCGATCCCTTCAGCAACACCCAGTCCCCCGCCCGAACCGTCCGGCAGAGCCAGTCGCCCGCGTCTTGTTTGGAAGCAAAGAATTTCGCCCGCTCCTCCGGCATACCGGCAGAGGTCGCGCCCGCAATCAAGTGGCACGCCGCGCCGCCCACTCCGGCCAGAAAATCAATGTTGCCCAAGGCGGCTATCTTTTCCCCCGCTTGGCAGTGCAACTCAGCCGCGCCGGCTCCCAGTTCCTTCATCTCCCCCGCCACCAGCAACCGCCGCTTCGCCTCCGGGGTGCGGCTGAGGGCTTCCGCCATCGAGGCCAACGCGACGGGATTGGAGTTGTAGGCGTCGTTCACCACCGTGAAGCCTTGCTCAAACTGAATCCTCTGCCCGCGCAAGGGACGGGGCTTGAAGCCCGCCAGCGCTTCGCGGGCTTGCGCCGGTTCCACCTGAAACAAGCTGGCCGCCGCAGCCGCCGCCAACGCATTCGAGATATGCTGCCGACCGGGCAGACCGAGCGAAATCCGCTCGTGTTTCCCGCCCACCACCAGATCAAACTCGCTGCCCGCCAGTCCCCGGTCGTCCACGTTTTCCGCGCGCACCTCGGCGGCCTTTTCCGTTCCGAAGCGAACCACCCGCCCCGCAAACCCTTGGGCGAAACTGCTGACGCGCGCATCATCTGCGTTGAGCACGGCGGTGGCCGGTGGCTGCAACCCCTGGATGAGCTCGCGCTTGGCCTCGGCGATCTCTTCCACCGAAGAGAAAAACTCCAGGTGGACGGGGGCGACGTTGGTGACCACGCCCAGGTTAGGCTCGGCCAGCACGCACAGCTTGGCCAGCTCGCCCTTGTGCGCCATGGCCATCTCCAGCACGGCCAACTCATGCTCCTCGCTCAGCCGCAGCAAGCTCAGGGGCAAGCCGTACTCGTTGTTCAAATTTCCTTCCGATTTCAACACCCGGTAGCGAGTGGCGAGCACGGCCGCCAGCATATCTTTGGTGGTGGTCTTGCCGGTGGAGCCGGTGATGCCGATGACCGGGCGCCCCCAACGGTGGCGCGCCGCGCGTGCCAGGGTGTGCAAAGCTTGCAAGGTGTCCGGCACGCCGATCAAGCTCTTGCCGATGGCGGACGGATAGCTGGCGCGCCGCTCTTCCCGCACCACGCACACCGCCGCGCCGCGCTCCAACGCCGGCGCGACGAAATCGTGGCCATCGAAGCGCGGGCCTTTCACCGCAAAGAAGCACTGGCCAGCCTCGATGGTGCGCGAATCGATGGAAAAGCCAGCCACCGGACGCCGAGCGGACTCCGACGGTGCCGCCGCGCCCAGCGTCTGCCCGATCTTGCCTACTGTCCACTGCATCTCCAGTGCCCTGCTTCTCTTCTCTCCCGTTCCCGATTCCCTTACAACCTCCTGCCCTTCCAGGTGCGCGAAACAGAGCAGCGTCACGAGACTGCGTTCGAGGGTGCCGCTTCCGCTCGAACATAACCTCGGTGGGCCAGTGCCCGCTGCGCCGCTTCGATTTCGCTCCAGGGCTCGACTCGATCGGCGTACACCTGCGTGTCCTGATGGCCCTTGCCAACCAGCAGCACAATGTCGCCTTCGCGGGCGATTGCAAAGGCCCGCTCGAAAGCGCTTTTGCGATCAAGGACGATTTCGTAACGCCCACCTGCTTTCTGCACACCCACCACAATGTCGTTGATGATGCCCACCGGGTCTTCCGAGCGAGGATTGTCGGTGGTCAGAATGACGGTGTCGCTCAACCGCCCGGCAATCTCACCCATCACCGGGCGCTTGGTGCGGTCCCGGTCGCCGCCGGAACCGAAAACGATAATCACCCGGCCGCGCGCCAGTTCCCGCGCCGTGGTGAGCAAGTGGGTGAAGGCCAAGTCGGTATGGGCAAAGTCCACCACCACTGCAAACGGCTGTCCGGCGTGCACGCGCTCGAAGCGCCCCGGCACGCGCTGGAGGGTTTCCAGCCCGGCGGCAATCGCTTCCAGCGGCAGCCCCAACCCATAGGCGGTGGCACCCGCCGCCAGCAGGTTGTGAAGGTTGGCTTTGCCTACAAGCTGAGAACGGACGGCCACGCGGCCGCCGGGCGTGCGGAGAGTAAATTGCGTCCCGGCCAAAGAAATTTTTGGATCGAGGGCAGTCACCGTTTCGGCGTCCTCCGCCAGACCGTAGAGCACCTTTTCCCCCCGGCAGGCCTGGGCCAGTTGCCGGCCGCGCGGGTCGTCGGTGTTCAGAACCGAGAGCGCGGGCGGCGCGGTGCCCTGCCCGAGAAAGAGCTGCTGCTTGGCCTGGAAGTAGTTGTCCATGGTCTGGTGAAAGTCGAGGTGGTCGCGGGCCAGGTTGGTGAAGACGGCGGCGGCGAAAGGAAGGCCATAGACGCGGTCGAACGCCAGCCCGTGCGAGGAAACCTCCATCACCATCCACTCCGCGCCCGCGTCCCGCCAGCCGGCCAGATACTGCTGCAAGTCGAGGGACTCGGGCGTGGTCTGCGCGGCCGGCACAGTGCCGGCGGCGGTGTGGTACTCCACCGTCCCAAACAGCCCAACCCGAAAGCCTGCCGCCCGCAGGATGGATTCGAGCAGAAAGGTGGTGGTGGTTTTCCCGTTGGTGCCGGTGATCCCGATCAACTTGAGCTGGCGGGCGGGGTGGCCGTAGAAGTTGGCGGCGGCCTGCGCAAGGGCCTGCCGGACGGAAGAAACCTGGATCCACGTGGCGGCTACGCCACGGCGCGGCGGTTGCTCACTCAGGACTGCGCTGGCCCCGCGCTCGACCGCCTGGGAGACAAACTGGTTGCCGTCGAGCTTTTCGCCCTTGATGGCGGCGAACAGCCAGCCTTGTTTTACCTGGCGCGAGTCATAGGCGATCCCGCTGATCTCCAACGATCCACTGCGGGACTTCTGAAGTGTTTTGACCCCCGTCAGTACTTTGCTCAGTTCCATCCCTGAAGCCTTTCATGTCACCGCGCCTGCTCTCACATGGGCCGCGCGGGCGCCGCCGGAAGCGAAGCGCGAAACTCCACCCTGACTCGACTGCCACGCGGCAAGCGCGTGCGGGGTGCCGGCTGCTGCGCCACCGCCACGCCATTTCCCACCAGCACCAGCTCCAGGCCCAGGCGCGTGCACGCCTCCACCACCTTCCGTAAAGAGTTGCCGGCAAAATCAGGCACTTCAACCGCGTCCCCGTTGCGGGTGACGATGCTGCCAACGCGCAGGGAAGGTTCCATCAGCGCCGCCGTCACGCCCTGGACGCGCAAAACATTTCCTTGCGACGAAACAACCCCCTGGCTTGCTCGGAGCCGGGCCGGACCCTCGACGGTACCCACAAACAGTGCGGGTTGGAGCTGTCCCGGCCGGAAGTCCCGCAAGGCAGCTCGCTCCACCCGTGGGCGGTCTGACCGAGGACGCAGCGGCAAGTCGCGCGGCACGTTGAGATAGGCGAGCACCTGCTCGACCACGCGGCGAAAGACCGGCGCCGCCACCTCTCCGCCGTAAAACGATTCTCCGCGAGGAGAATCGAGCATGACCAGCACGGTAATGGCAGGCTCCAGCACCGGGGCAAAGCCGATGAAGGAGGCGACATAGTCGGTCTTGGAATAGGTTCCGGTCTCGTCAATCTTCTGCGCTGTGCCCGTCTTTCCGGCAGCCGAGTAACCAGCGGGTTGCGCTTCCAACCCGCCTCCGCGCGTAACCACCCCGGCTAGCATCCGCCGCAATTCCTCCGCTACCTCTACACTTATGATGCGCTGCTGGCGGGACGGGGGCAGCGTCTCCACCTGATTTACCCGTACGATTTCAGCGACCACCCGAGGCTGAATCCAAACCCCGCCGTTGGCGATGGCGGAAAAAGCCGCCGTCAGTTGCAACGAGGTGGTAGCTATCTCTTGGCCCATAGAGATAGCCCCAATGGAGATCCGCGACCAGCTTCCAGGGGGCCGTAGCAGGCCGCGGCTTTCGGCGGGAAACTCAACTCCGGTCGGCTGACCAAAATGCCACCGGCGAATGTGCTCGTACAGCTTTTTGTCACCCAAGCGTAACCCCAGCTTGATGGCGCCTACGTCGCTGGAGTAGTGGACAATTTCGCGCACGGTCAGGCGCCCGAATGGCTTGTGGTCGCGAATCAGGTGCCCGGCCAGCACAATCCTACCCTGCTGGCAGTCCACCACCTCAGTGGCGCGCGCCAACCCTTCCTCCAACACCGCCGCGATGACCACCACTTTGAAGGTGGAGCCCGGCTCGTAGGCCAGAGTCACGCTGCGGTTGACGTGGTAGAAAGTCGGCACGGCAGTGGGATGGTTGGGATTAAAAGTGGGCTGGTTGGCCAGAGCCAGAATCTCGCCGGTGGCGGGATTCTGGACGATCAGGCTGCCGCCGCGGGCCCGGGTGCGCTTGATGGCGGCTGCCAACTCGCGCTCGGCGATGTACTGAATGTTTTCATCCAGAGTCAGAACCAGGCTGGCCCCTTCCGGCGACCCGCCCCCCTGGCGACCGTAGGGACGGCGGCGGCCATCAGCGGTAATCACCAAGCGGCGCGGCGGGCCGCGAAGGACATCATCGAAAGCGTATTCCAGACCGCCCAGCCCGTCTTCATCCAAGCCGACGAAGCCCAACACGTGGGCGGCCAGCTCGCGCTTGGGATAGAAACGTTTGTGCTCGCGCTCAAAGTAGATGCCGGGGAGCTCGAGCGCGCGCACGCGCTGCGCTTGGGCTACATCCAGCTTGCGCTTCACCCAGACGAAGGAGCGCGCCGACCGGAGGCGGTCTTCAACCTCGGTGCGGTCGATCCGAAGAGCCCGAGCTAACAGGCGCGCGGTGCGCGGCCGGTCAGACACCTCGGCGGGCACGGCAAAAACCGAATCCACCCCGATGCTGACGGCCAGTTCCCGCCGGTTGCGGTCGTAAATCACGCCCCGCTTGGGGGTCACTTCCAGGGTACGTTGCTGTTGGCGTTCGGCCCGGCGGGCGAGTTCCGCGTGGCGCAGAACTTGCAGGTCCACCAAGCGTACCAGCAACAAACCCAGCCAAAGACAGGCAGCGACACCCAGCAGTACTATGCGCACACGCGAAGTCGCCGGGGCCGACCGCATCCAATCCTCAGCCTCACCTGTGAAAAAAGAGAGATTCCCGCGTCCTTCTGGACCGGGCTGTTACATTTGCCCTTAGTGAATTAGGTTAATTAGTCCGTAAGAGAAACCGGCTGTGCGGCTTGGCCCACCGAGCGGACTCGCGCCCACACCGGCGCCGGCGTCCGCGGCGCTCCCGTACCCAGCAGAATCATCTGCCCGGCCTGCGGGATTTCCAGACCCAGGCGGTTTCGCGCCAGGGCGTCGATGCGCATGGGATCGGTCAAGGTGGCGTGTTCGAGCCGCAAGGACCGATTCCATTCCAGCACTTGCTCGTGGCGGGCGCGCAACTCCTCCAACCGGTAGCCGGTCTGCACGTACTCGAAGTACTGCCAGGCGCACAGCAGGACCACCGCCAGGCAGACCAGAGCCCCGGCCAGGAGAGCGGCGCATTCGCGGACGTAGCCGGGATCGCGCTGCCGCACCAGGCGGGAGTTGTCAATGCGCTTCTGCCAACAGACTTGAACCGAAGTTCCCACTGTGCTCCTCTAGTTCCCCTGAGGGGGCGAAATTAGTTCCGCCGCCCGCAGCTTGGCACTGCGCGCGCGGGGGTTGGCGCGCACTTCGTGAAGGTTGGGGGTAACCACCTTCTTGGTGAGGGGGTACATCGTGCCAGTAGCTGCAAAGCGGCGGAAACTCTGTTTGACGAGACGGTCTTCCAGCGAGTGGTAGCTGAGGATGACCGCGCGTCCCCCGGAACGTAAGTGGACGGGGACCCGGAAAAGAAACTGCTCGAGCTCCTCCTGCTCTCGATTCACCGCAATCCGCAGCGCCAGAAACGTTCTTGTTGCGGGATGCAGTTTCTGCCTTCCCTTGGCCTTCCGAGTCCCCGTCACTACCTGTGCCAGGTGTCGCGTGTCCCGGACGGGACGGGCACGCACAATAGCCCTGGCGATCCTGCGAGCGTGGCGCTCTTCGCCGTAGGTGTAAATCAGGTCGGCGAGTTCTTTCTCGTCGGCGTGATTCACCCAGTCGGCGGCGGTTTCCGGACCTGAAGGGTCCATCCGCATGTCGAGCGGCCCCGCCTGCTGAAAAGAGAACCCTCGCTCAGGAGCGTCGAGCTGGAGCGTGGACACGCCCAGGTCGGCCAGGATCCCGTCTACTGTGTCCACGCCTACCCGCTCGAGTACAGTGTGCAAATGCGCATGACTGGAGCGGATAAGCTCCAGCCGGGGCGCGAACGATCGCAAGCGCTCCTGAGCGATTTCCAATGCCATCGGATCCCTATCTACTCCAATCAACTTTCCGGTCGTGAGCCGGGCGCAAATGGCTTCCGCGTGGCCGCCGGTGCCGACGGTCGCATCCAGGTAGATGCCGTCGGGCCGAATGGCCAGGAAGTGCAAGACTTCCTCCACCATCACCGGGGTATGCCATCGTGGCACCATCGCATCCCCTCAGCCGTCCAACCGGCTCCACCAATGCTGGCTCAATGCCCATCGTTTCCCTATACGCCCAGATCATCCAAAATCTTCTCGTCGTCCGACGAGAGCGGGTTCTTGCGGATGTCTTCCAGGAAGCGCTGGTGGTTCCAGACGTCCAGGTAGGTCAGCGACCCCAGCACGTCCACCTCGCCCTTCATCGCCGCCGAGCTGCGCAGGAGGGGGGGAATCAACAGCCGCCCCTGCTTGTCCAGCTTCACCGATTGCCCGTAGTAGTTGACCAAGTTGAGAAACTTTTTCTTCGACCGGTTGCTGGAACTGGCCTGGGCCAAGCGCTCCTCGACCCGCTTCCACACCTCCAGCGGCCAGATGCGAGCAAAATGGCCGTTGGTGCTGGTGACGAAAAATTCGTCGCCGTAGTCGTTTTTCAATTCGGAGAGGAAGGCCGCCGGGATCTTGAGCCGCCCCTTTTCGTCCACCCGTGCCTGATAGTTGCCCCGGAGCATTTGCCCCCATCTTCACAGCGCCGCTGAGTTGCTGGCTTTGCAACTTTCCCTTGCTCACTCAGCCCAGCCCGCTGTGGGTCGGAAACTGGTCGTCCGACAGCGCGGAACCGGCAAATTTTACTTTCTTCGAGACCCAACTACTGGGGCAGGGCTTGAGCCACCACTGCACTACCCCGGGGAGCCACTATGCAACACTCATTTCCACTAGCTCCCACATAACCCCACCTTGTTACGCCTGCCGTTCTCGCTTGTCAAGTAAAAAGTGAATGCCTGAACAGGTAAAATCGAGAGGGCGCTTCCCTGCCCTACTCAACCGCTAGGGGTACATCGGGAACTTGAAGCAGCGGGAACGCTATATGTTGTGGTAGGGGACGGAAGAAAATTTTCTGGCTGCGTGCGCCCGACCTGTGCCTCAGAGCTCACCCTCGGACGGAAGAACCTGGCGCAGCCTCCACAACCCGCGCAGCAAGCGTCGCTCTCCGGGCCGCAGCGGATCGAGGAAGGCGGGGTCGTCGATGAGGGCGCGGCGCCTGGCCGGCTCGGCCTGTTGCAAACGGCGGAGCCGTTGGCGCAGCAGTTGTCGCCGCTCCGGCGGCAACCCTCGCCAAGCGCGAAAGACCCGTTGGGCCCTTCGGCGCTGCTCGGGAGTCATGCGCTGGAAAACCTGCGCCCGGCGGCGCATCCGTTGCTGTCGCTCGGGGGCCAGCTCAGCAAAGCGCTGCATGTTCTCCAGCGCCCGCCGCCGCTGCTCCGGCGGAAGTTCATTGAGCGCGCGCAGGCGCCGGTGGAACCTCTCCTGCGCCCTGGGCGGCAGTCGCCGGAAGAACTGGTTGCTTTCTAAGGCCTGCCGTTGCTGGTCAGGAGGAAGCGCCGCCAGCCGGCGAAAAAGTTCCTGAACCCGGCGGCCGCGTTCGCCGTGCTGCCGTCGGCCTTGTGGACGGTGGCGCCGGCCCGACTGCCGCCGGCGGTCAGCCGGAGGCCGCTGAGGTGGTTGGTCCATGTCCCGGTCGGGACGCTGCTGCGCTTGGAGTCGGGCTGGATGCGAACCCCGGGTCTGAGCAAGGAGGTTCGATCCCACCAGCGTCGCCGCCAGCGCGGCCATCCCCAGTGCAACTTGAATTCGTCCGCGACTCATAGCTGGTCTTTCTTGTTGTTCGCCTGTACGGGCTCAAAGAGGACATCGAACTCTGCCAGCAACTCGTAGTTTTCCAGCAGCACCGGGTCGTCCAGCAGCTCGAGGCTGTCTCCCTCGGCGGATGCTGTCTCCGGCGCAGTGTCCGGCACCACCGTCGGCTCCACCTGCGCCCGCTCGGGGGCACTCCCCTGCTCTTGGAGCGGCACCGGCGAGGTAAGCTGCCAGAGACCGACGGCAACCATCACCAACACCACCAGAGCCGCTCCCCAGGCCGGGCGCAGACGCAGCCACGCCCATCGAGGCAAAGGCTCGGGCTGTGCGCGCAAGCGTTCCCGCACAGCCGCATCGAAAGCCGGCGAAGGCTCGACCGCTTTCCACTCCTCCAAGACGCCCAGCAGAGCGCGGAACTCCGCCATCTGCGTCCGGCAGGCGGAGCAGTCCGCCAGATGGCGGTCCAACCGCTGCCGCTCGGCGTCGCTGAGACGCGCATCGAGATACGGAATAATCTCGGCTTCTTTCAGATGCTTACTCATGGCTGTGCTCCCGCCAAGGGCCGTAGCTTGACCCGGAGCGCTTCGTAGGCCCGGAAGAGAAGCGACTTGAGCGCGCTCTCCGAGCATTCCAGAATGGGGGCGATTTCCGCATAGTCCAAATCCTGGTACTTGTGCAGCAGGACGGCCAAGCGCTGCTTTTCCGGCAACGACTCGACCGCCGCGCGAATCTGGCGCGCCCGCTCGGCTTCCAGCAGCCGCTGCTCGGCGGTGGGGCCGGGGACGGACAACTGCGCCACCTGCGGGTCGGCGTCCTCGGCGTCGATGGAGGTCTCTCCCCAGCGCCGCATGCGACCGTCGCGGAGGGCGTTAAGGGCCACGTTGGTGGCAATGCGGAACAGCCAGGTGGTGAACTTAGCCCGCGGCCGGTAGTTCCGGCGGGCGCGAAAGACGCGGAGAAAGACTTCCTGCGCCAACTCTTCCGCCAGGGCCGGCTCGCGAACCAACCGATAGACAAAGTGCACAACCGGCGCCCGATATTTGCCCAGCAAATGGTCGAACGCATGGTCGTCCCCCGCCTGCAGGCGAAGCATCCATTCTTCATCGGTCTTCGCCACCTGCGGCTCCATTCTATCTAACCCCGTTCCAGCCCTTAAGTTTCGCAGGTTTTCCGCGCGCCAGCATGCTGTCCCTGTCTTTGGTAGTGGGTCAGTTTCACGATGTTAATTTTACCGCTGAGCCCGGCGGCCTGCCTGCCGCCGGGCGGACAAGCGGCACAAACGCCCCGTGGCAGGTGCCACGGGGCTCGGCGCGAGCTTCCCATTTCCAAAATGTCCCACTACCCTGTCTTTCTGCTACACCGGAACCAGATGTTTGAAGAGCAGCATCAACGCTACCCCGACAAAGACCCAGAGCGGCATGAGGATGCCGGGCTCCCGGTTCACCTCCGGCATCAAGTCGCTGGCGGCGACGTAAAGCGTGGCACCAGCCGAAAGTGCCAGCCCGTAGGCGACCTGCGCTTGCAGCAACCACATCACCCCCACGCCCGCCAGCGTGCCCACGCCCATCAGCACCACCGCCTGCAACGCCCGGCGCGGGCCGCGCCCGGCCGCCAGCATCACCGACGCCACCGTGAAGCCATCAGGAATCTTGTGCAGGAAGACGGCCAGAAAAATCACCGTGCCCAGATAACTCGAAACAATGAACCCGGAAGCGATGGCGGCGCCATCGAAAAAATTGTGGATGAGCATCCCCAGCACCGCCGTGTAGCCCACGCTGGGACGGATGAGCTCTTCCGGGTGGGTTTCCTCGCCGAAGTGAAAGTGAGCGGTGATGGCGTGCTCGAAGAAGTGGACCAGCAGGTAGCCGCCCAGCACCAGCGCCAGGGCCCGGTCCCCCGCCAACTCGATGCTTTCCGGCACCATCTCCAGCAGCGCCGCCGCCAACATGAAGCCGGAACCGAGGGCGATGAAATACTTCAGGAAGCGGCGCTCCCAGTGACGCTGCACGACCACTAGACCGCCAACGATGTTAGCCACCGCGGCCGCCAAGCCCAGCAGCAAACTCAAGGTAAAATTCGTCACCGATTCCCTTCCCTGCTCTCAGGCGCCGTGGCGGATGTAAAGCACGTCGCCGTCGTGGATTTCGTGCTGCTTGCCCTCCAGGCGCACCCGGCCTTGCTCGCGGGCGGCGGCCAAACCGCCGGCTTCGACCAGCACGTCCCAGGGGAGCACTTCCGCTTTGATGAAGCGACGGCCGAAATCGGAATGCACCGTGCCGGCGGCTTCCACCGCCACCGTCCCGCGCGGCACCGCCCAGGCGCGGCACTCCGCTTCCCCGACGGTGTAGAAAGTCAGCAAGCCCAGCAACCCGTAGGCGCTGTGGAGCAGCCGGCCCCGGGCCGACTCGCGCAGGTCGTAGCTGGCCATGAACTCGGCCGCGTCGGCGGGTTCGAGCTCGGCCAGCTCAGCTTCAATCTGGCCGCAGATTTCAGTCAGGGCCACGCCGGGCTGCCCGGCCCAGCCGCCCAGATCGTGTTTCTGCGGAAGCTGCTCCAGGTGGGGAGCGTCCTCCTCCCCGGCGTTCAGAACCAGCAGGAGCGGCTTGGCGCTCAAGAGCTGGAAGCCGCTCAGCAGCTTCCTCTCCTCCGCTGACCAGTCCTGCGCTCGCAGGGGAGTGCCCGCCGCCAGCGGCGCGCGCGCTTTCTCCACGATGCGGTGTTCCAGTTCTAGCTCCGGGGTACGCGCTTTCTTCAGGTCGCGTTCGAGTTTTCCGAGGCGCTTGCTGACGGTGTCGAGGTCCACCAGCGCAAATTCTGTTTCCAAGTCAGCGCCATCGCCGCCGGGATTGGGCTGCTCGCCAAAAACCCGCACCACGTGAACAAAGGCGTCGGCGCCCCGCACCTGTCCGAAGACGGTGGCGTCTTTGTCGGGGTCGCCGGCCAGGGCGGGCGCATCGAGAAATTCCAAACTGGCAGGGGTGACTTTCTTGGGATGGTAGATTCGCGCCAACTCTTCCAGACGCGGGTCGGGGACGTAGGCCACGCCGATGTGGGCGCCGTAGGCTTCCGGATGGGTCTGCGGGCCGCAGAGGATACGGAACAACGATGTCTTGCCGGTTTGCGCCAACCCCAGAATCGCAAAGCGCATGCGGTGAGTGTACCACGCGGCAAAACCCGCCGATGATTCCGAACCTCCGACGAAACAAGAAAACCTAGAGCCCGTTGCACAACCTCATTTCAAGAGAAGCCTCAGGGGCTAAAGCCCCTAGCTTTTATGGCTTTTTATGTCAGGGCTGAAGCCCTGACCCGCCAAGCAGAGGTTATGCAACTGCTTCTAGAGTGAGATCAGCGGAAGCGGCGCACGGTAAGAACGAAGAGCACGAGTGTCAGAAGCATGTTCGCCGACATCAACAAAGCGGAGACGCCGTGGTAGCGGCCGAAGGCGGCGCGCAGCGCGTGGTCGCGGGGGGTTTGGTCAATGCTGCCGAAGGTGGCGGTCATCTCCGTGCGCAGGGCCGCCAGGCGCTCCCCGAGAAAATACTGGTTGCAGAAGATCAGCAGCAGCATCACCGCCAGCAGACCGATGGGCAGAGCCACGGCCCGCAGAGAAGCGCCACTGAGGCGCTGCTCCACCACCAGACCGAGGAGAAACAACGCGCCACAAATGTAACCCAACAGATAGAGTCGCGCGAGCGTGTGGCCCACCAATTGTCCGGCCAACTCCCGGCTGGGCAGCACCGCGAACGCTGCCGGCGCGACCACGAAGCTCAGGAAAACCATGCTCCCCAGCCAGAGACCGAGAGCGAGCGTTTCTACTATGCGAGCGGCAGTCAGCATATTGACTCCCCCAGATTAGCGAAATTTCATGTTGTATGCGAGTGGGTTTGTTAGAATCGCTTGGGCGTGACCGGAACGTGGCCCACAAAGGTCGCATCATAAGGTGAGTGGTGGGCACTGTAGGATTCGAACCTACGACCTCTCCCGTGTGAGGGGAGCGCTCTAGCCGCTGAGCTAAGCGCCCACAAAGAAACAGAGCACCCCACGATTGTACGGGGCTTCAGAAAGGGGCACAAGAGGGATGGTGCCAACGCAGACCGCAGAGCAACTGGCCGAGTTGCAGCGCGCCCTCGGCAGCGTCATTCGAGGCAAGGATGACGTAATCCGTCTGGCGTTGGTGGGGCTGCTGGCGCGGGGGCATCTACTGATCGAAGACGTGCCCGGCGTGGGCAAGACCCTGCTGGCGCGCACACTGGCGCGCTGCCTCAACTGCACCTTCCATCGCATCCAGTTCACCTCCGACCTGCTGCCCAGCGACGTGATCGGCGTCTCCGTCTTCAACCAACACCAGCAGAGCTTTGAGTTCAGACCGGGGCCGGTATTTGCCAACGTGGTGCTGGCCGACGAAATCAACCGCACCACTCCCAAGACCCAATCGGCGCTGCTGGAGGCGATGAACGAGCAGCAAGTGACGGTGGACAACCACACCCACCCGCTGCCCCAGCCCTTCCTGGTGCTGGCCACCCAGAACCCCATCGAGCACCACGGCACCTATCCGTTGCCCGAGTCGCAGCTCGACCGCTTTCTGCTGCGCCTGCGCATGGGCTACCCCAGCGCAGAAAGCGAGAAGGAAATTCTCCGCGCGCACGGCGACTCCCGCGAGCCACTGGAAAACGTGCAACCGGTGATGACGGCGGAAGAAGTCCTGCGCATGCAGGAGGAGGTGCGGCGGGTGCGGGTGGACGACGCGCTGATGGACTACGTGCTGGCGCTTACGCAGCGCACGCGCGCCAACGAACACCTCAGCCTGGGAGTGAGCCCGCGCGGAACACTCATGCTCTACCGGGCCGCGCAGGCGCGCGCCTTCCTGGAAGGACGCGACTTCTGCGTACCGGACGACATCAAGCAACTGGTGATTCCGGTGTTTGCCCACCGGGTGGTGGTCAGCACCCGTTACACTTCCACGCTCCGCAAAGCCGACCAAGCCGAAGCCATCCTGCAGGAAATCCTCGACTCGGTTGAAGTTCCGCTGTGAAATGACCCTGAAATACGTCGTAGCAGACGGAAACGGCGCCAGACCATGAAATCAGAGTCCCGTTTGCTGGCACTGGCTGCGCGCTTTCCGGTGGTGGAGCGCTGGTATCGTTCCGTCGGCATCGACCCCAAGACGCACGACTTCAGCGGCGCCAAGAATTTCCTGTTGTCACTACTGCTGCTGGGCGTATCGCTGGTGCTGGCCCTGAACGGAGCCGCCGCCTTCGAGCGCGGGCACAAGCAGTTGATGGTGGTCTATCATGCGCTGGCGCTCGCCCTCGCTTTCTTTGTGGCCGTCCGACTGGTGCCCCGGCTGGCCGCGGGCACCCCGCTCCGGTGGCTCTTCTACCAGGTAGACTTCAAACTGACCCGGGAGGGCCTGGTCTATCTGGCGGTCACGCTGGTGCTGGTGATAGCCGCGCTCAACACCGGCAACAACCTGCTGTTCATCGTGCTGGCCAGTCTGCTGGCGGGGATTCTGGTGAGCGGGCTAGTGTCGCGCATCGTGCTGACCGGAATTGACCTGAGCCTGGAGCTGCCCGAGCACATTTTTGCCCGGCAACCGGTGCGAGCCACGCTCACGCTGCAGAACCATAAGCGCACCCTGCCGTCGTTCTCCTTGACCGTCAGCGGCGACACCGGCGGCTCCCGCAAGCGCAGGAAGAAAGCTGCGGCAAGCGGCGAAGAACGGAGGGTTTTGCGCCAGCCGGTTTATTTTCCCTACATCCCGCGCCACCGCAGTTCCGCGCAAGCAGTGGAGCTGACCTTCCCGCGCCGGGGCCGCTACGCGCAGGACGCCTTCAAAGTGAGCAGCAAGTTTCCTTTCGGGTTCCTGCTGAAGACCCGACAGGTGAAGGCAGCGAATGAGCTCGTGGTGTACCCGCCGGTCGCGCCGACCGAGGAGTTCTACGAAATTCTGCCGCTGCTGAGTGGCGAGCTGGAAAGCTACTACCGGGGACATGGGCACGACCTCTACTCCATCCGCGACTACCAGCCCACCGACAGCGCCCGGCACGTGGACTGGAAAGCGACGGCACGAGCGCAGAACGTGAAGGTGCGGGAGTTCGCTCGTGAAGATGAGCGCCGGGTGGAGCTGGTTTTCGATCCTTACCTGCCCCCGGAAGCTCGCCCCGCCGGCGACGGCGCGAAGTGGGAGGAGCAGTTCGAGCGGGCGGTCGCCTTTTGCGCCTGCCTGGCGTGGCACTTCTACGAGATTAACGCGCAGTTGAAGTTCAGCAGCCCGAAGTTCACCACGCCGGTCGCGCCCGCCACCGACAACATCTACCACGTACTGCGGGAGTTGGCGTTCGTGGAGCCCGAGTGGGGAGACGACGACGAGTTTCTGGCCCCGCTGGGCCAGGATACCGACACTTTCAAGGTTCTGCTGACGGCGCGGGAGCGAGGCTCCATCCCCACTACCCTGTGGGCCAATTCCTACGTGGTATTTTTCCAGTCACTATGACGAGGAAGAAAAACGGCCCAGCCCCTCGCGCCCTGCGGCAGCGCCTGCTGCGCTGGTTCGACAGAAACAAACGCGAGATGCCCTGGCGGGGGACGAAGGACCCCTACCGGGTGTGGCTGTCGGAAATCATGTTGCAGCAGACGCGGGTGCCGGTGGTGGTTCCCTATTACCAGCGCTTTCTCCAAGCCTACCCCACGGTGAAGAAGCTGGCGCGCGCCAAGAGCGTTCTGCGTCTGTGGGCGGGGCTGGGCTACTACCAGCGCGCGCGCAACCTGCATCGCGCGGCGAAAGAAATCGTGCGCAAGCACGGAGGCCGGTTTCCAAAACGGTTGGAAGACGCGCTGGCGCTGCCCGGCATTGGCCCCTACACCGCGCGCGCCATCCTCTCGATTGCGTACGGCCAGCCGGTGGCGGTGGTGGACGGCAACGTGGCGCGCGTACTGGTGCGGCTGTTTTGTTTGACCGAGGCCGAAGTGGACAACCGTCCGGCTTTGCAGCCGTTGGCGGAGCGGTTGGTTTCGCGCCGGCGTCCCGGCGACTTCAACCAAGCGCTGATGGAGCTGGGCTCCACCATTTGCCTGCCCAAGATTCCCCGCTGCACGTTGTGTCCGCTGGAGAGGTTGTGCGCGGCGCGACAGGCCGGCGTGGAGAAGAAGATTCCCCACCGACAAAAAAAACGGCCGCGGCCACGGTTGGAGCTCAAAGTTTTTGTGATCGAGCGAGAGGAAAAAGTCCTATTGGTGCGGGAAGCTGGCGGCTACTTTTCCGGCCTGTGGCACTTCCCCTACACAACTGGAAGAAACAAGAGCGGCATTCGAGCCAATGGCTATGAGATTGGAACAGGCGCGGGGCGGCGGGTGGCGACAGTGGAACACACCACCACCATGCGCGACCTGGTGCTGCAGGTGTATCAGCCGCCCGTGCGTGCGGGGAACCGCCGCGCGGTGTCAGAGAGCAACCGCCATACCCGCTGGGTGCGGCTGAATCGAGTGCAGCGGCTGGGCGTGGGAGCGGCGACGCGGAAAGTCGCCGCCCTACTACAGGAGAAACGACGAAAGCAGCAGCGTGAGGATGTAGCGGGCCGGCAGCGGCCTGCTTCCTGAGAGGTGTAACTGCGGCGATGGCTGCCACGACTCCTGCCACGACAGCGAAAGTTGTCCACCGCTATTTCGAAGTCTCGCTCTTCCTGCTGGTGACGGTGGGGTTCCTGGCGCTGGCCAGCACGGGCCAACTGGACGTCCCGACGGTGCTACTGGTGGGCGGAGCGCTGGTGGTGAAAGCGCTGCGGTACCGGCGGCAGTCGGAGCCGGAGCTCAACCCCAAGTCGGTGACCCAGCTGGCATGGTTTTACTCAGTCTTCTACTTCTTCGACCTCTACCTGCTTTCGCAGAACTTCCTGCTGGCCACCTCGCACCTGGTGCTGTTCATCGCGATGGTGAAGATTTATTCCGCGCGCAACAACCGCGACTACCTGTGGCTGGCACTGGTGGCTTTCATGGAAATCCTAGCCGCCGCCACACTCACGGTGGACGCCACCTTTCTGGCGTTCTTCTTCCTCTTTCTGCTGCTGGGGATTTCCACCTTCGTCAGCTTCGAAATCAAGCGCAGCGGCGAGGCCTGCGCCGCCTCCGCGCCGCGCGCCGGCGATGCTGCGCTGGCACAGCGCTTGCCGCAATCTTTGCTGCTGACTTCGTGGGGCGTGGCAGTAGCGGTGCTGGCGCTGGGAACAGTGATTTTCTTTCTGTTGCCGCGCTTGAGCGCGGGCTACTTCAGCGCCTATGGGGTCCAGCCCGAGCTCATCAGCGGTTTTTCCGATCAGGTGTCGCTGGGCGACATCGGCAGGATCAAGCGCAACCGAAGCGTGGTGATGCGGGTGAAAACCGAAGAGGGCGACTCGCGCGCGCTGGAAGGATTGCGCTGGCGCGGCCTGGCGCTGGCGCACTTCGATGGCCTGCGCTGGTACAGATTGCCGGAGCGCCCCCGCATCCTGCACGGCCGGGCCGACGGGAGCTTCAACCTGCCGCTGCGCCCCCTGCCGAGCGCGACCCGCCGCCAGCTTCACTACCGGATCCTGCTGGAGCCGATCACCACCGACGTTTTGTTCGCCGCTTCGGTGCCGGTGGCGTTGCGCGGGCGCTTCCGCCTGCTGGGCATCGACAACACAGGCTCGCTGCGGCGGGTTCAGCGCGGCTTCGGGCTGGTGGGCTACGATGTGGTCTCCGACGTAGGCCAGCCCTTGCCGGATGAGTTGCGCGCCGCGGGGACTGACTACTCCCAATACCTTCGGGAAAACTATTTCCAGTTGCCCGAACTCGACCCGCGCATCGCCGAGCTGGCGGCGGAGTGGGCCTCCGAGTTCAATACCGCCTACGACAAGGCGGCGGAGCTGGAGCGCCGCTTGCGCACCGAGTTCGGTTACACGCTCGACCTGCCGGAAAAGCGCGAAGCCGACCCGGTGGCTTCTTTCCTGTTCGAGCGGCGCAAAGGCCACTGCGAATACTTCGCTGCTTCCATGACGGTCATGCTGCGCACCCTGAACGTGCCCGCGCGCCTGGTGAACGGGTTCCTGACCGGCGAGTACAACGAAGTGGGGGAAAACTACATTGTGCGCGCGGCCGATGCCCACACCTGGGTGGAAGTATTCTTCCCCGACATCGGCTGGGTGGAGTTCGACCCCACGCCGCCCGACCCCAACGCCCGACAGCGAAGCTGGTGGACAACGGTGCAGCACTACTACGACGCCTTCGACCTGTGGTGGGACGAGTGGGTGATCAACTACGACCTCAGCCAGCAGATGCGGCTGGGCCGGCGCCTGAACCGCAGCGTCTCCCTCTGGTCACGAAATGCGCGGCGCTGGTTCCGGCGGCAGCGGCAGGCGCTCACTGCTGAGATTAACCAAGTGGGGGAGAATGTGGTGGAAAGTCCCTACACCGCCCCGGCGGCGCTGGCCCTGGCGCTGGGAGTAGTGCTGCTGTTGCGGGGAGGCGAATTGCGCGACCGGCTGCGCGAGTGGTGGCTGCTCCGCCGGGGCAGGCAGCGCGCGCTCTCCGCCTCCGAAGCGACGTTGACCTACCAGCACCTGCTGCGCGCGCTCAAGCGCAAGGGCTACCGCAGGAGCCTTGCCCAAACACCGCTGGAGTTTGCCGCCGCGCTTCCCCCGCCGGAACTCGCCCTCCAAGTCCGGGACTTCACGCAACTCTACAACCACGCGCGCTTCGGGCAGGCTCCGGCTGAATCGGTGCAGTTGCTCGACCTGCTGCGCAGCATCCAAACCTGGAAACCCAACCGCAAGCAACCGCCACAACACTCTGCCTGAAAGCGCGCAGGTTACGGGCGAGAGCATCCTAAGCAGGCAGGAAAGGATTCCCGGAAGGGAGAGCTTGCCGGGCTAGCTGGTGAAATAGTCGGGCGCGTTGCCGGGCTTCCACTTGATGTTGCAGCCGATGCTGGGCTTCTGTTCTTCCGGCACGGGCTTGCCGGCCAGCACTGCGTCGAGAGCGGCGCGCAGGTCAACGCCGGTGACGGGCTGATCGTTGCCCGGGCGGCTGTCGTCCATCTGGCCGCGATAGACCAGCTTCCGCTCCCGGTCGAAGACGTAGAAGTCGGGCGTGCAGGCGGCGCGGTAGGCTTTGGCGACTTCCTGATTTTCGTCGTAGAGGTAGGGGAAGGTGTAGAGGAACTGTTTGGCCTGCTCGGCCATCTTCTCCGGGCTGTCGTCCGGGTGGGCCTCGACGTCGTTGGAGTTGATGCCCACCACGGCCACGCCCATCTGCTGGTATTCCTCGCACAACTCGGCCAGCTCCGCCCGCACGTGCTGGACGTAGGGGCAGTGGTTGCAGATGAACATCACCAGCAGGGCGGGGGCGTCCTGGAAGTCGCCGGGCGCCACCACCTTGCCCTGCGTGTCGGGCAGGTGAAACTCAGGAGCCTGCATGCCGAGTGTGGGCATGGTCGAAGGCGTCATTACCATGGCAGTCTGTCCTCTCCTCGTGCAGATCGAAAACCGTTCGCTCGGTAGTATAGCATGCAGATAGGTAGCCACGGCACACTCGGCTGCCTGTGCTAGAATAGAGTTTCGCATCCGATGGAGCGCAACTTTCCTTTATGGCTAAAGTAGGATTCATCAGTCTGGGCTGCCCGAAGAACCTCGTGGACAGCGAGGTGATGATGGGCGTGCTGGCCCGGGCGGGCTACGAGATGACGCCGCGCGCGGACGACGCCGACATCCTGGTGGTGAACACGTGCAGCTTCATCGAGCCAGCGCGCGAAGAATCGATTGAGACTATCCTGGAGATGGCCGAGCACAAGAAGTTCGGCGCGGCACAGAAGTTGATTGTGGCCGGCTGCCTGGTAGAACGCTACCGCGAGCAGATTCAGAAGGAAATCCCGGAAGTGGATGCGGTGGTGGGAACCAATGAGCTGGAGCAGATTCTCGAAGCCTGCCGCGGCACGCTCACTGAGCGCCCGCCGGTGCTGGAGCCCTATCTCTACCACGAGCTGACGCCGCGCCTGACCGCCACCCCGCGCCACTACGCCTATATCAAGATTGCGGAAGGGTGCGACCACCCGTGCTCGTTCTGCATCATTCCGCAGTTGCGCGGGGGCTTCCGCAGCCGGCGGTTTGAGTCGGTGGTGCGCGAGGCCGAGCAACTGACGGCAGCGGGTGCGCGCGAACTGATCCTGATCGGACAGGACACCACCAGCTACGGCGAAGACCTGGGACTGCGCGACGGCTTGCCGATGCTGTTGGAACGGCTGGCTGGGCTGGATGATGTAGGCTGGGTGCGCTTCCTCTACGTCTATCCCAACCGGGTGAGCCAAAAACTGATCGACACGGTGGCCGCGCAGCCGAAGCTGGTGCCCTACTTTGACATTCCCTTGCAGCACGCCAGCGCGGCGGTGCTGAAGCGCATGCGACGCGGAAGCCACGGCGATGCCTTCCTGAAGCTGCTGGAGCGCATCCGGGCCGCGATGCCCGAGGTGGCCTTGCGGACTTCCTTCATCGTCGGCTTCCCCGGCGAAACAGAAAAGGATTTTGAAACCCTGTGCGACTTCGTGCGCGCCGCCCGCTTCGACCACGTGGGCGTGTTCACTTACTCGGACGAGGAAACATCACAGAGTTATCCCCTGGACGGAAAAGTTTCCGCGGGTGAAGCGCACCGCCGCCAGCGCCACCTGATGGCGGTGCAGCGGCCGATTGCAGCAGAGAAAAACCGCCAGCGGCTGGGGCAGCGTCTCATTGCCTTGCTGGAAGGACCCTCGCAAGAAACCGAGCTGCTGTGGGAAGCGCGGCTGGCGGCGCAAGCGCCTGAGATCGACAGCAAGCTCTACATCAACGACTGCGCGCTGGCGGAGATGCCGGCGGCGGGGAGCCTGGTGACGGTGGAAATCACCGAAGCGCGCGACTACGATCTGGTGGGGCGCGTGCTGGACACGCAGGTCGAAGCTGCACCGGTGCCGGTCCAACAGGAAGCCCCGCCCGCCCTGGTGCAAATTCACGCGGCTCGTTGAACCGGCGCGGAAGAACGGTTATAGGTAAGTGGTATGCATTGGCGGTGCCCCATCTGCCGGAAGGCGACCGACACGGAGAGGCACACTGATTTTCCTTTTTGCTCGGAACGCTGTCGGCTAATCGACCTGGGGAACTGGGCCAGCGAAAAGTATAAAGTGAGCGAGCCCGCGGCCGCTACAACGCAGCCAGAAGACTTGGAGCCGGAGAACCATGAACAACGCAACCGCCGCACCTGAGTCGGCCACGCCCACGAAGACAGCGATTCGGCTGGCGACCGCCTTCGGACTGGGCTATGCGCCGGTGGCGCCGGGGACAGCGGGATCGCTGGGGGGCGTTGGGATATTTGCGCTGTTGCTGTTCACCCTGGAGGGGGTCGCGCTCGACCTGGCCTTCATCGCGGTATCGCTGTGTTTGGTTGCGACGGCCATGTGGAGCACAGAACGCGCGCTGCCGCATTGGACCAGCCAAGACCCGTCGGCGGTGGTGATTGACGAAGTACTGGGGCAATTCCTGACTTACGGCGGCCCGCTGGCAGTAGCCTACGCAGGAGTGGCTGCGGTGGCGCCCACGTGGAAAACTTTGTTGGCCGGGCTTATACTTTTTCGCGCCTTCGACGTGCTGAAGCCCTATCCGATTCGGCAAAGCGAAGGTGTGCCCGGCGCCGCGGGCGTGGTGCTGGATGATTTTCTGGCCGCGGTCTATGCCGCGCTGGTGCTGGGAGTGCTGAGTTGGGTCGGATGGCTGGGATAACCACAAAAAAACCCGAGATTGAGCGGGTGGAGCCCGCGGCCGGCATTGCCGGGGGAGAGATTAGCATCCACGGCCGGGGCTTCAGCGGCGGAGACCACGGACGGCCGCAGGTGAGATTCGGGGGCAAAGAAGCGACCTTGCTGGTGGCCTCGGACGATTTTCTGATCGCGCGGGTTCCCGAAGGGTCGCCGGATTCCTTGCTGGAAGTGCGCACGCCCAAGGGCGAATCCGACCAGATGGCGATTGAGCTGGGGGTCTCGATTGCCGACAACCTCCATCCGGTCGCCAACCCGGTGATTGATCAGGAAGGAAACATCTTCGCCACCGTTAGCGGGGCGCGCGGGCAGAAAGTTCCCATCTCCATTTACAAGTTTGATCGCAACTACATCGCCAAGCCCTTCCTGAGCAACCTGGTGAACGCCACCGGGCTAGCGCTGGATGCCGCCGGGAACCTCTACGTCTCCAGCCGGCACGATGGGGTGGTCTATCAGGTCACCTCCGACTCCCACAAAACGGTGTACGCGAAAGGAATGGGCGTGGCCACCGGAATCGCTTTCGATGCCGACGAGAACCTATTGGTAGGAGACCGCACCGGCACCATCTTCAAGGTGGGCCACGACCGGCAAATTTTTGTCTTCGCCACGCTGGAACCGTCGGTGGCTGCCTACCATCTGGCCTTTGGCCCCGACCAAGCGCTCTACGTCACCGGGCCCACTACCTCCAGCTACGATTCCATTTACCGCATCGCGCCCAGCGGCGAGGTGGAAGTTTTTTATCGCGGCCTGGGACGGCCGCAAGGGCTGGCGTTCGACCAGAAGGGCGAGCTCTACGTGGTGGCTTCGCTGGCAGGCCGGCGGGGCGTGGTTCACTTCCCCCGGACGGGAGAGCCGAAGCTGGCCATTTCGGGACAGGGCCTGGTGGGGCTGGCGTTCGGCGCGGGCAACCGACTGGTGCTGGCCACCAGCAACACGCTCTACCACCTCAACTGGCCGGGCACCGGGGGTACCCGGCCGCGTCCATGAAGGCGACCGGACCGAGAAAACTTGGCAGCCATGCAAGCTGAGATCATTGCCATCGGATCGGAGATGCTGACGCCGTTCCGGGTGGACACCAATTCCCTCTACCTCACCGATCAGCTCGAACGCCTGGGCATCCCCGTGATTCGGAAGACGGTGGTGGGCGACAACCGCGAACACCTGAAAGCGGTCTTTGCCGAAGCCCTCCAGCGCTCCGACTTAGTGATTGGGATCGGCGGCCTGGGCCCGACCGAAGATGACCGCACGCGCGAGTCGGTGGCAGAGCTGCTGGGCCGGCCACTGGAGCGCAGCGAGGAAGTGGTGCGAATGATGCGCGAACGGTTCCGCGCGTTCGGGCGCAAGATGCCGGAAGTCAACCTGCGCCAAGCCATGGTGCCGGCGGGTGCGACCTGGCTCCCCAACGACAACGGCACGGCTCCGGGATTGTGGATGGAAACCGACGGCGAAAAAATTGTGCTGTTGCTGCCGGGGCCGCCGCCGGAACTCAAACCCCTGTTTGAAGAGTATTGCCTGGTCAAGCTGCGCTCGCGCGCCCCCAGGCAGGCGTTTTCCACCAAGGTGCTGAAGGTGACGGGGATGGCGGAATCAGAGGTGGAAGAAAAGATCGCCCCCATCTACCGCACCTACAAAAATCCGGAAACCACGCTGCTGGCCTCGGCGGGCGAGATTCAAATCCACTTGCGCGGCACCGGCGCTGACGCGGGCGACGCGCTGCGGCGGGTGGAAGAGTTGGGCGAGCGAATCGAGAACGCTTTGGGCGACGCGGTCTTTTCGCGCGGCAATGAATCGCTGGAACAGGTGGTGGGCCTCTACCTGATGATGCGCGGCGCTACGCTGGCGGTGGCGGAGAGCTGCACCGGCGGGCTGCTGGGCCAGCGCATCACCAGCGTGCCCGGCAGCTCCCACTATTTTCTCGGCGGCGTGGTGTGCTACTCCGACAAGTTGAAGACGAAACTGGTGGGAGTGCCCGAGAGCATGCTGAAACGCAAAGGGGCGGTCTCGGCGGAAGTAGCGGAAGCGCTGGCGCGCGGCATCCGGAGCCGTGCCGGCGCCACGCTAGGGGTGGGCATCACCGGCGTTGCCGGACCCCAAGGCGGGAGCCCGGACAAGCCGGTGGGAACGGTTTTTATCTCGCTGGCCGAGGCCCACCGGGCGAAGACGGTGAAGCATCGTTTCCCGGGCGACCGCGAGCGCATTCGCCAGTTTGCCACCCAGGCGGCTCTCAATCTGGTTCGCCGCAAACTGCTGAAGTGAGCCGGGCATTGGCAAAGAACACACCCAACCACAAACCCTGAGTACCTTCTTCCGATGCGCCTTTTCGTCGCGCTCGATTTGACCGATGCCGTTCGCGCGGCCATCGCCGAGCTGCTGGCCAGGTTGAAACCCACCACCGGGGCGGTGCGCTGGGTGCGGCCCGACGTTCTACACCTGACGGTGAAATTCATCGGGCATCTGGGGGAAGAAAAACTTCCTGCGCTTCGGGAAGCGCTGGCGCGAGTGGGGACGTCGGAGCCGGTGGAACTGGAGTTCCACGGGGTGGGATTTTTTCCCAACCCGCGCAGTCCGCGCGTCTTTTGGGTAGGGGTGCGTGGCAACGACGCGCTGTTCGACCTAGCCGGACAAATCGAGGCGGCGCTGGAACCGCTGGGTATCGCGCGCGAACGCCGCGCCTATGCGCCGCACCTGACGCTGGGCCGGTTCAAATCCGGGCCGGGCCGGAGAGTGGATTCGCGCCAGCTCACTCGCCTGCAAGAAAAAATCGCCGCGCTGCCCTCGACCGATTTCGGGCACGTGCGCTGCGAAGAGTTTTTTCTCTACCAGAGCAAACTCTCCCCCGGCGGCGCGAAATACTCTAAACTGGAGCGCTTCGGGTTCATCCGAGCCGAGAACTAGCTGGGGGCGTAGTTGCCTGTAAGCGCGATCGAGCTGAGCGGTGTGGTGCTGGCGTACCTACTGGGCTCACTTCCGTTTGGCTACGTGCTGGTGAAGCTGCGCGGCGCCGGGGACGTGCGCACGCAGGGGAGCGGCTCGACCGGCGCCACCAATGTCGCCCGCACGCTGGGGCCGGGGGCGGGCTTGCTGGTGCTGGCGCTGGACGCCGGCAAGGGTTACGCTGCGGTCTGGCTGGCTGCCCGGTTGGCGGAGGGTGATTTGCGTTGGACGGCAGCCGCAGGCGTGGCCGCCATTGTGGGGCACAGTTTTCCGGTCTTTATCCGCTTTCGCGGAGGCAAGAGCGTGGCCACCGGATTGGGCGTGTTTCTTTTCCTCACCCCGCTGGCAGTGGCGGCTTGCCTGGGGGTCTGGCTGTTGGCGTTGGCAATCTGGCGTTACGTCTCTCTGAGTTCGATGCTCGCCGCAGCTGCCTACCCGGTGCTGGCCTATGCGCTCTACCATCCGACGCTGCCGGTACTGCTGGCCGGCGCGGTGGGCGCGTGCATCATCGTGCTTCGGCATCACGCCAACATCCGACAGCTGATGGCCGGCACCGAAAACAAATTCGCCCTGCGGCGGAAATCCTGACCCGAGGACGATTGACGTGCGCACCATCACAGTAATCGGCGGGGGCAGTTGGGGCACGGCGCTGGCGATCACGCTGGCCCGCAGCACGACTCCGCACCACGTGCGGCTGTGGGCGCTGGAAAAAGAGCTGGTCGAGCAGATGGTGGCTACGCGCGAGAACCACATCTTCCTGCCGGGCTTCCGCCTGCCGCGAGAAGTCCAACCCACCCATGACCTCGCCCAAGCCGCGCGCGGCGCCGACATCCTGCTGAGCGTTGTCCCGACACAGTTCCTGCGCCGCGTCTGGGAACAGATCCTGCCCCATCTGGCGCCGGAGACGCTGATTCTGAGCGCGGCCAAGGGGCTGGAGCGTGACTCTCTGGCGCGCCCCTCCGAAGTCATTGCCGAGGTAATCGGCAGCCGGTTCGAGCCGCGACTGGCCGCACTCTCCGGCCCGTCGTTCGCCCGCGAGGTGGCTGCCGGGCTTCCCACTGCAATCGTCATCGCCTCCGCTGATGCCTCACTCGCGCGCGACCTGCAAGCCGAGCTGGCCGGCCCCGGCCTGCGCCTCTACACCAACAACGACGTGGCCGGAACCGAGATTGGAGGCGCGGTCAAAAACATCATCGCCATTGCTGCCGGCGTCGCCGATGGACTGGGGCTGGGCACCAACGCGCGTGCGGCTTTGATTACGCGCGGCTTGGCGGAAATCTCCCGGCTTGCGCTTGCCTGCGGCGGGCAGCGCGAGACGCTGGCCGGCCTGGCAGGCCTGGGCGATTTGGTCCTGACCTGCACCGGTGGGCTGAGCCGGAATCGCACCGTCGGCCTGGAGCTGGCCAAAGGCCGTACGCTGGACCACATCATCCAATCCATGCGCATGGTGGCCGAAGGGGTGGAGACCACCCGCGTCACCCGCGCGCTAGCCCGCAAGCTGGGGGTGGAAATGCCCATCGTCGAGCAGATGCACAAAATCCTCTTTGAGGGCCAGGAGCCGCGCGCCGGCGTCCGCGCCCTGCTGGAGCGGGCGTTGCGCGACGAATAAATCTGCGCATTGCTTTCTGAGGGAGCTTTCGGTAGAATTTCGTGGGGGGCGTGAAGCCCAGTGAACAGGTGGAGGGCCCTAAGAAAGAGCGGGGGAGGGCTGTTGCTTAGCCGGACCCCATGAACCGAGTGCTGGAACAACTCAACCACCTGTTGGGGCGCTTGCTGCCCCGTCGCATCCCTCTGCTGTATCTTATCCTGACCGTTCTTCTCCTCTTGAGCGTTGTGCCCTTGCTGGTCTTTGGCCTGAAGGTCAGCTCGCGCAACCGCCAAGAGTTGCAGACCAACCAGCAGGTACTGCAGAGCACCGTCACCAGCGCCATCGCCGAAGAAATCCGCCTCTACGTGCAGGGCATCGACGGGCAGGTGGAGAGCCTGATCCGCATGCTGGAGATTACCGGGGCCATCGGAGACGTGGCCGACCCCAACTACGCCGGCGCCCTCGACCGCTCCATCCGCAGCTTTGTGGGCGGGGGAGACAACGTCCGCTTCCTCACCATCGTCAACGCCGAACAGCGTGGCCGGCAAGGAGGCGTGCCGGAGGTGGGCCAGGACGACTTCATCCGACAACAATTGAGCAAGGGCTTCCAGGCCGCGCATCTCGGCAACGCCTTCCACAGCGGCAGCTTCCTGGTCCATTCCGGCGGGCGCAGCGAGCCGGTGATGGTGATGGCGCGGCCGTTGACGGTGCGCAACGACTTCCGCGGGATGGTGGCGATTGTCGTCAGCCTGGAATTCTTGCGGGAGCAGTTGAAGAAATCGCCCGGGGGGCTGGTCACCTACGTGGTGAACCGCGAGGGGCGGCTGATTCTCTACCCCGACGAGAAGAGCTACACCGTCGGCCAGGACATGAGCGGAATTGAAATCGTGCAGTCCTTCCTCACCGGCACCGAGCAAGCCATCGTCACCACCACCTTCGATCTTGAACAGAACAACGAAGTCGTCACAATGCTGGGCACGCAGGCGCCGGTGCCCACCTTGAATTGGGCCGTCATCGCCCAGAAACCGCTGGACGAAGCCTACGCGGCCGTTTACGAAATGGATCGCTACGCCTTCATGCTGGGTTTCATTGCCATCGTACTTTCGCTCGCCATCGGCTACTACTCCGCCCGCCGGCTCACCACCCCCATCCAGATGCTGGCGGAAAGCACGCGTGTCATCGCCAAGGGTGACTTCTCCCGTCGGGTCCATCTCTCCAGCCGCACCGAAATCGGCGAGTTGGCGGATACCTTCAACCTGATGACCGCCGACCTGGAACGCTACGTCGAGCGCCTGAAGCAGGCCGCGCAGGAGAACCACGAGCTTTTCCTGGGCTCCATCCGAACGCTGGCCGCCGCCATCGACGAAAAGGACCCCTACACCCGCGGCCACTCCGACCGCGTGGCGCGTTACTCCGTCATCCTGGCGGAAGCGATGGGGCTGCCCGAAGATGATGTGTACAAGATCCGCATCTCGGCGCTGCTGCACGATGTGGGCAAGATCGGCATCGACGACCGCATCTTGAAAAAACCCACCGGGCTGACCGCCGAAGAGTTTGAAGTCATGAAGCAGCACCCGGTCAAAGGCGCCAATATCATCCGTCCGGTGGGCAAGCTGCGAGAGATGATTCCCGGCATCGAGCTCCATCACGAAAGCATGAACGGGCGCGGCTATCCCTACGGGCTTAAAGGCGAGGAAATCCCGATGATGGCGCGGGTCATCATGGTGGCTGACACGCTCGACGCCATGACCACTCACCGCCCCTATCAGTCCGCCATGGACATGGAACTGGCGCTGGAGAAAATTACCGCCATCCAAGGAACCAAGTTCGACCCCGCCGTCGTGCAGGCGCTCATCAAATCCGTCGAAGCCCGCCGCCTCAAACTTACCCCGCAGATGGTCGAAGTCTGACCCCGCCCGCGCTGCATCCTTGTACCCTCTGCGCATTCCGCGTCTCAGCGGTGCACAACAAGCTGCCACCGCAACTCCTTAACGCAGGCACCTCTGGCTGACTCTGCTACAATAAACGCGGAGTTGGCCCGTGCCTGAAGTAACACAACAGAAAGCAAGCTGGTGGGGACGCCTGCAACAGGCCGCGGCCCGCACCCGCGAGCAGCTCACCGAGCGCATGGACGACGTCCTGCTCGGCAAGAAAGAAATTGACCCGCAGGTCTTCTCCGACCTGGAAGCCGTCCTGCTCGCGAGCGACCTCGGCCTGGAAACCACTACCGAAGTCCTCGACCGCCTGCGCGACCGCGCCCAGCGCAAAGACCTGGCCGACGTCGCCGCCCTCCGCGCCGCCCTGCGCGACGAGCTCGCTTCCCTGCTCCGCTCCCTGAGCCCGCAGCCGCAGTTCCCCGACGGCAAACTTGCCCCGACAACGGCGGGGCCCCACGTAGTCTTCCTGGTCGGCGTCAACGGTACCGGCAAAACCACCACTGTCGCCAAGCTCGCCCGCCGCTGGCAGAGCGACGGACGCCGCGTCATCCTCTGCGCTGCCGATACGTTTCGCGCCGCCGCCAGCGAGCAACTGGAAATCTGGGCCGAGCGCCTCGGCGCAGAACTCCTCCGCCAAAAGCCCGGCGCCGACCCCGCCGCCGTAGTTCACGACGCCGTCAGCGCCGCCCGCTCCCGCGCCGCTGACCTGGTGCTGGTGGACACCGCCGGCCGCCTCCACACCAAGTCGAACCTGATGGCCGAGCTGGAAAAGATGAAGCGCGTCGCCGGCCGGCTGGTGGAAGGCGCGCCGCACGAGATTCTCCTGGTCCTCGACGCCACCACTGGCCAGAACGGCCTGGCGCAGGCCCGCCGCTTCACCGAGTCGGTCGGCGTCACCGGCATCGTGCTCACCAAGCTGGACGGGACCGCCAAAGGAGGCGTGGCATTGGCTATCGCCCGCGAGTTGCAGTTGCCCATTCGTTATGTGGGTGTCGGGGAACAGCAGGAGGACCTGCTGCCCTTCGACGCGGAGCTGTTTGTCGAATCCCTGTTCGCGTAAAGTTCCGGGCGCGGCCCTTTTCTTGCCAGCCGTGCTTGTTCCGGCGAACACTCACAAGAAGTCCAACCCCGGGAGATAACCCCAGGCGTGAAATGCAGGCAGTGGAATGGATGACCTAGAATGGATCTCCAAAGCACTGGAGCTGGCTCGGCAAGGGACGGCGCTGGCCTCCCCGAATCCGCTGGTCGGAGCGCTTCTGGTGAAGGATGGGCACCTCATCGGCCAGGGCTTCCATACCTACGACGGCAGGGAACATGCGGAAATCCGGGCGCTGCAAGACGCCGAAGCAGCAGCCCGAGGAGCAACGCTTTATATTAATCTCGAGCCCTGCTGCCATCAGGGGCGCACCGGTCCCTGCACGGAGGCGATTCTGGCCGCCGGAGTGAAGCGTGTGGTGGCGGCGATGCCGGACCCCAACCCGCTGGTTGCGGGCCGAGGGTTCGAGCGGCGTCGCCGGGCGGTCCACATCGGTGTAGAGCCGCAGGCGGTCGCAGCCGATCGTGTGCGCCAGCAGCAACTCGGCGAAGAAAGGGACGTCGGGGTCGTTCTCACCAAGCTTGGACAGAGGCTTGTAGTAGGCTACCCGTTTGTCTGCGGAAGCTAGATGGAGCAGCAAGGCGCCGGCCAGGCTGGATTTCCCGGAACCGGGGCGGTCTGCGGAGATTTGCAAGACTGCCAATTAACCCTCACACAATGGGCTCACTTAGGAAAGGAGCGCCTGAAGCTGCTGTCGGCGGTCATTTTAACATAGGTCTCACTTTGGATTTTTTATCGTAGTTCGAACCTAACCGTCCACATCCTTTTGCCCGGTGTTGTTGGGGTCGAATCCCTTGGGGAACCGGGTAGATTCGTCGTACTTAGCCATTGACATATCCGAGCGGTGCAAACTGGCTTGGTGAAAGTTGGCCCCCCGGAGA
>JACZYA010000067.1 GCA_022571295.1 Acidobacteriota bacterium
AAGGAGCGACGATGGACCGACCCACTGGTGTAACCATTCTGGCGGTGCTGCATTTCCTCGGAGCGGCTGCGTACATCTTCGCCGCGCTCGGCCTGTTTGCGCTGGGAGCGGGCGGGGCCATGACAGTCGCCGAAATGCCCGATCTGGACGGCGCGGCCGCGTTCTTGCTTGGGCTGGGGGCGGTGCTGGGGTTCATTCTGCTCATCTTCGGCGTTCTCTCGCTGGCGCTGGGAATTGGCCTGTTGAAGCTGCGAAACTGGGCCCGGGTGATCACCATCGTTCTGGTGGGTCTGGGCCTGCTTTTGTCGGCGCTGAGCCTGCTGGGGTCGTTGCTCTCGTTTGAGATCGGCAGCTTCATCGGGGATGCAATTTTCGTGGCGCTGCAGGGCAGGATGCTCCACTACCTGCTTCAGCCGCACGTGAAGGACGCCTTCGGAGTCTCCTAGCGCGCGCCCGCGGGAAGCGGGTGCAGAGCCTGTCTGCGGTAGGGAGGGCAGGCGGGCACAGAGGAAGCGGGGCAGCATCTCTGTGTCTCTGTGGCAGGTTTTTTCTAAACGCCGAGGGGGAGGGAGGCGCTGGCGTTGAGTTCCAGGTCGTCGAACTCGCCCGCCAGGAACTTGGGGTAGGCGGCAGCGGCAATCATGGCGGCGTTGTCGGTGGAGAGCGCCACCGAGGGATAGAACACCGGCAGGCCGCGCTTGGCGCATTCGGCGGTGAAGGTTCGCCGCAGCAACGAGTTGGCCGCCACTCCGCCTGAGACGAACACCGCTTGCGCTCCCAGCTCATCGGCCGCCGCCACCGTCCGTTCCACCAGGTCTTCCACCACCGCCTTCTGAAAGCTCGCCACCAAGTTGCGCGTGTGCGCACTGGTAAGCTCGGCCGGTGACGTCTGCGGGTCTGCACGCAGAAAGGCGGCGCGGCGCTCAGCTTCTTCCCCCAGTCCGGTGCGCTCCACATACCGCACCACCGCGGTCTTGATGCCGCTGAAGCTGAAGTCGTGGGGACGGCCGTGGCGGATGCGGGGCCGAGTGAAAGCGACGGTGTTGGGGTTGCCGCGCTCGGCCAGCCGGTCGATCACCGGCCCGCCGGGGTAGCCCAGGCCGAGGTGCTTGGCGACTTTGTCGAAGGCTTCGCCGGCGGCATCGTCCACGGTGCTGCCCACCAGGCGGTAGTGGTAGCGGAAGCCGTCGCTGCCGTTGGGGAGCAGCGTGCGGGTGACGTGGTAGAGCGCGGTGTGCCCGCCGGAAACCACCAGCGCCACCACCGGGAACTCGATCGTGTGCGCCTGCGCTCCCTTCTGTTTCTCTTCCAGCAGCACGGCATGGACGTGGCCTTCCAGGTGGTTGACCCCGATCAGCGGTTTGCCCAGCGCCCAGGCCATGGCCTTGGCGTAGGTCAGGCCGACCAGCAGCGCGCCGATCAGCCCCGGCCCCTGAGTGACGGCGATGGCGTCCACCTCGCCGTAGCCCAGCCCGGCACGCTCGCACGCCTCCCGCACCACCGGCACAATCCGCTCCAGGTGGGCGCGCGAGGCCAGCTCCGGCACTACCCCGCCGTACTTGCGGTGGACGTCGATTTGCGAGCTGACCACGTTGGAGAGGATGCGCCGAGCGTCTTCCACCAGCGCGGCGGCGGTTTCGTCGCAGCTCGATTCAATTCCCAGAATGCGCGCCATGCTTGGTCCCCGCAACCATCCTAGCACAGGCCCCGGCGCGCCCCACTTTGTGTGGCTGGCGAGGCTCTGCGGTTTGTTACAATGGTTGGCTATGACTGACCTGTTGCACAAGGCATTGAATGGGTTGTGGGCGCTGGCGGAAGACCGCCGCCGGGGCGCGGCGGAGATCGCCGACCGGGCGGCCGCCCTGCTGGAGCGCTATCTGGAGCGGGTGCAGTCCGACGACCCGCGCCTCTCCTACGCGCTGGCCGAGCTGGCCGAGGCCACCCTGCGGGTGCAGCCTTCCATGGCGCCGCTGGTCAACCTGGCCAACCGTTTGCAACTGGCGGCTGAGGGGGAACGCTTCCCGGTGCGCCAGATGCGGGCCGAGTTGGAAAAGTTCCGCCGCCACCAGCAGCAGGCCAGCGAAAAGATCGCCCGGCTGTTTGCCGCGCGCTTGCCGCGGCGGGCGACGGTGATGACCTACACTTACAGCTCCACCGTGCTGGCGGCGCTGCTGGCCGGCCGGCGGCGCATCAGTCGGATCATTGTCTCGGAGGCCCGCCCGCTGCTGGAAGGGCACACAGTGGCTAAGCAGTTGGCGGAAGCCGGCCTGCCGGTGACGCTGGTGGTGGATGCGGCTCTGGGCGAGCACGTGCGCGCCGCCGATGTAGTAGTGGTGGGCGCCGACGCGGTGTTCGAGGGGACCTACTTCAACAAGCTGGGCACACGCATTCTGCAAGAGCAGGCGCGGGCGGTGCGCAAGCCGTTCTACGTGCTGGCTGACACCGCCAAGTTCGTGCCGCCCGCGCTGGCGACGTGGATGCGGGTGGAGGACAAGCCCCCGGCCGAGGTCTGGAAGGAAGCGCCGCGCGGAGTTACGGTGGTGAACCGCTACTTTGAGGTGATTCAGCTGGAGCGCTTCGTCACCCTGCTGTGCGAGCGGGGCATGATGCCGATGGGGCGGTTGCGCGCCTGGGTGGAACACATGCCGGTCGCCCGGCGCTGGCAGGAGAATCCCTCGGCAGGAGGAAGTTGGTGAGCACGAACAAAAAGGTGCGCAAGGCGGTGTTGCCGGTGGCAGGGCTGGGGACGCGCTTCCTGCCCGCCACCAAGGCGCAGCCGAAAGAGATGCTGCCGGTGGTGGACAAGCCGCTGATTCAGTACGCGGTGGAAGAAGCGGTGGCGAGCGGCATTGAGGACATCATCCTGGTCACCAGCCACGGCAAAGGTTCGATTGAAGAGCATTTCAACGCCGACCACGACCTGGTCAGCCTGCTCGAAAGCCGCGGCAAGCAGGACGAGGCCGCGCTGGTGCGGCGGACGGGAGAGTTGGCGAACGTGTTTTCCGTCCGGCAGGAAGAGCCGCTGGGACTGGGCCACGCGGTCGGTTGCGCGCGCGATGCGGTAGGCGACGAGCCCTTCGCGGTTATTCTGCCCGACGACGTGATTGACTCGCCTTTGCCCTGCACCCAACAACTGTTGGAGGTGTACGCCGCGCACGGCGGCTGCATCATCGCCACCGAGGAAGTCCACGGCCCGGCCATCGAGCGCTACGGCGTGATGGCGGTCGAGCCGGTCGGCGACACCCGCTGGGCGGGACGGCTGCATCGCGTGACCGACATGGTGGAGAAACCCAAGGCCAGCGAGGCGCCCTCGCCCTACGTCGTCATCGGGCGCTACATCCTGGAGCCGGAAATCTTCGACCTGATCGACAGCACCAAGCCCGGGCGCGGGGGCGAGATTCAGTTGACCGACGCCCTGCTGGCCTTTGCCCGGCAAAAGGCGGTCTATGCGTTTGCGTTCGAGGGCCGCCACAACGACGCCGGCAACAAGCTCGGCTTCCTGCGCGCCACCGTCCACTACGCCCTCAAACACCCCGAACTCGGCCCGCCCTTCCGCGACTACCTGAAGTCACTCAAGCTGTAACGCGTGAGCGCCGAAGTCTCCTTAAAGAGAGGTAAGCGTGCGCTTGATGAGGAGACTTCGATTGCTGCCCTTGGTTCTGGCGGTGCTGTTGATCGAGGGGTCTGTTCCGGCGGCTCCAATGGACCGAGGAAGCGCGCTCGACCGTCAGTTGGTGCGGGAGTTGCGCGCCACCTTTCCGCGCCTGAAGGCATTGCTGGCGGAGGATCAGCCCGACCAGGAGCAGATGCGCGCCACTCTGATGCGGCTGCTGGATAGCATCCCCGATTCGCCGCCCGAGCGCCAGCCGGTGCTGCTGCTGGCGGCCGACCGCCTGGCAGCGGGGCTGTGGGTGGGCTGGCAGCCCGCGTCAAGCTGGAAGCCGCAGCGCAAGCGGCTGCCCGGCTACCAGTTGACCTACGAGTGGGTCCCGCGCCAGGCACGCTGGGCCTACATGCGCGACTTGCAGCGGCGCGTCTGGGAGAACTACGCCGACACGGAGTGGGGCGAGCTTACTTTCGTCCTGCTCACCAACCAGGGCTGGGACACCAGCTCGACCTGCGCCAACGGCCGCGACCAGTTCCGCGAGGTCATCCAACGCGGAGAGGAGTTTCTGGCCGCGCGCGCAGAGAGCCCCCACCGGATGGAAGTGATGTTTGCGCTGGCGCAGGCGTACGAGACCTGGTTTTCACTCGGCCAGGCGTCCGGTTCCGAGGGCGGCCCCGCCTACCAACAAGGCGCCGACGAGGCGCGCGCAAAAGCGGTGGTGTACTACAACCAGGTTGTGCAGGCGGCGCCCAAGAGCGAGCAAGCGGCCTACGCGCAGCAACGGCTCTCGCGGCTCAAGCTGAGCCTCGACACCAACCAGCGCCGCTTCTATTGCACTTACAACTGAGGTGTCCGGCAGATTCTTAGCGGGTCGAGGCTTGCTCTTCCAGTCTGAAATTGGAAATGCGATGCTTGGCGGGTACTAGTCGGAGGCTTTGGAATCGGGGGAGGATTTCTTGGATCCCGTTTTTGTTTCGCTCTTGCCGCTGTCTTTCGTTCCGCTGTCCTTGGCGGCGCTGTCTTTGGTGCCCTTGTCGGGTTTGCCCTCACCTTTTCCCTCTGAGGGGGCGGGCTTGCGAGCGTAGTCGGTGATGTACCAACCGCTGCCCTTGAATTGAATGGCGGGGGCGGAGAGTTGGCGCTCAGCCGTCTGTCCGCAACTGGGGCAGGCGGTCTGGGGCGGGTCGGAGAACTTCTGGATCAGCTCGAACCGCTTCCCGCAGCTTGTGCACTTGTATTCGTAGAGTGGCATAGAAAAGAACCCTGCGCCCAAAGCAAAAGAGAGATTCTAGCGGTCGCCCGCTCCCAGCGTCAAGCAAGCCGCTGACTGGGTAGTGGTCATTTTGCAAATGGGAAGCTCGCGCCGAGCCCCGTGGCACCTGCCACGGGGTGATTGCACCGTTTTTCCGCCTGGCGGCAGGTGCCTGCCTACCGCAGGCAGGCTGGCGGGCTCAGCGGAAAAACCAACATTGTGAAACTAACCCACTACTGCTGACTGCGTAATGGGCCAATCTCACGCTGGCCTTTCGATTGCGGAGGAAAGGGCTGCGCGGTGGGCGCGCCGGTGTGCTAGACTTTCGGCAGCCTTGCCTGTGGGGGAGCGATGGCGACCCAAGCGGAACCTTACTCAGCACCTCGGCGCAACGCCGCGGGCGGCTGCCTCTATCTAGTAGCGACGCCCATCGGCAATCTGGAAGACATCACCCTGCGGGCGCTGCGGGTGCTGAAAGAAGTTGACCTGATCGCCTGCGAAGACACGCGCCGGACCGCCAAGCTCCTCAACCATTACGGCATCCACAAGCGGGAAAAGAGCTACCATCAACACAACGAGATGGTGCGCGCGGCCGAGTTGGTGCTGGAGATGGAGCAGGGAGCGCAGGTGGCGCTGGTGAGTGATGCCGGGCTGCCGGGGGTGTCCGACCCCGGGCAGCACTTGGTGTCGCTGGCGATTCGCCACGGGATTCCGGTGGTGCCGGTGCCGGGGCCGACGGCTTTTTCGGCCGCGCTCAGCGCCTCCGGGCTGGTCACCGACAACTTCCACTTTGTCGGCTTCCTGCCGGCCACCCGCACGCAGCGGCGCAAAGCTCTCAAGCCGCTGGTGGAGACGGCGGGCACGCTGATCTTCTACGAAGCGCCGCACCGCATCACGGCCTCGCTGGCCGACCTGGCGGCGCTGCTGGGCGACCGGCCGGCGGTGCTGGCGCGCGAAGTGACCAAGGTGCACGAGGAGTTTCTGCGCGGCCGCCTGCCGCAACTGGCGGCCACGGTGAAGAAGCGCACGCTCAAGGGCGAGATCACGGTGCTGGTGGGTCCGCCCGACGAGTTGACGCGCAAACAACCGCGCAAGCGCGAGGTCTCAATCCGCCGGCTGGTCGAGCGCGTGCAGAAGCAGAAGAAGCTTGATCTCAAGGGCGCGCTCAAGCAGGTCGCGCGCAAACTCGGCCTTTCCCGCAGCGAAGCCTACCGCCGCCTGCAAGAAGAAAAAGTGCTGGAAGAGTAGAGTCTTACTTTCTGCTCAGTAGCGCAGCCATTCGTGCCTGCCTGCGGTAGGCAGGGTAGGCAGGTCTGCGGCAGACTGCTTCACGGCGGACAGGAATGTCCGCCCCACCGTCGGGTGCTTTTAGTTTTCCTTCTTCAGTGGCGCAGCCATTCGTGTCTGCGTGGGAAAATTTCTGGCTGCGCGTGGCGGGCAGACAAGAATGCCTACTTATCGCAGGCAGGTCTACCCCACCAATTTTCGTGAGGGAAGAAAGGCCGACGGAGAATCCCTGGCGAGCTTCTTCGCCGCTACTTGGTTGCTAGGCGGATTCGGACATGTAGGTGCGGAGGCGGGGGCCGGTGAAGTGGACGCCGATCTCCCACTCGCCTTCTTTGGTGGAAGTGATGCGGCGGACTTCGCCGGTGGTTTCAAAGTTGGCCTGCGCACCGCGCCGGCGCGGGATGGTCAGCTTCACCTCTTGGTCCGGCACCAGCTCGCGGGTGGTGAGGAAGCTGGCGCCGTCGCGGCTGAGGTTGTAACTCTGGGTGGTGTCTTCGAACGGCTCGCCGTGCTTGTCCTTTCCGCGCACCACCAGCGCCAGCGAGACCTCGATGCGGTGGCTGGTGCGCCGCTCGGCCGCCTCAATGTTTTTGTCCTTGGCCATTCCACTCCCTAGTGTGCCACAGCCGCCGGTTGCTGGTCTGTGCCGGACCGCACAGAGTCGGCGTGAGCTTCGCCGGCAAAGAATGCCTCCACCTGCTCCAGGACTTCCTCCGGCCGGCGCGACTGGTAGATGGCTTTGCGCAGTTGGGCCCCGCCGCGCACGGTGTGGGTGAAGCGGCTGGCGAACTGCTTCATCTTGCCGAGCGCCTCGGGGTCGTCGGAGGCGGCCAGGCGTCGGCAGAAGTTGCGGATGAGCTGGTGGCGGTCTTCCTCGCTGGGCTGGGTGTAGGCGCCGGTGGCGAAGTAGTCGGCCAGTTGCCGGAAGATCCAGGGGTTGCTGGCGGCGGCGCGGCCGATCATGACCGCGTCGCAGCCGGTCTCAGCGAACATGCGCTCGGCGTCTTCGGGCGAGTTGACGTCGCCGTTGCCGATGACGGGGATGCCGACGGTTTGCTTCAGCTCGGCGATCAGGCGCCAGTCGGCTTGGCCGGAGTAACCCTGCATGCGCGTGCGCGGGTGCAGCGCGATGGCCTCCACGCCGCAGTCCTCCGCCAGGCGGCCCAGTTCCCGCACAACAATCGAGTTGTCGTCCCAGCCGGAGCGGAACTTGAGCGTGAGCGGAATTTTTACCGCGGCGCGCAGGCGGCGCAGGATTTTCTCCAGTTGCGGCAGGTCGCGCAGCAGGCCGGAGCCGCCGCACTTGACCACCTTCTTGGCCGGGCAGCCCAGGTTCAAGTCCACTTGATCGAAGCCCAACTCTTCGCACAACGCGGCGGCCTGCGCCAGCGTGTCGGGGTTGGCGCCGAAGAGTTGCGCGGCGATGGGGCGTTCATCCGGTTGGAAGTGGAGATAGCGGCGGGTGCGGTGGCTTGCTTTGGCGAGGCCGTCGGCGCTGGTGAACTCGGTCATCAGCAGGCCGCAGCCACCGAAGCCGCGGATCAGACGGCGGAAGACGGTGTCGGTGACGCCCGCCATCGGCGCCAGCACCGCCGCCGGCCGAATCACATAGCCGGCGCGAATTCGCAACTCTTTGTACTGTTCAAGCATGGCAAAACTCTGCCCCGCCAAAGCCGCACCTATTCTGCCTGATTCGCCCACCTCTTCGCAATCACCGTGCCGGACTGGGTCTTCGCGCTGCACCTCAAGAGGCGGGTGCCCCGCTGTTGGCGGGATAAACCCTTCGGCTCCGCTCAGGACAAGCTCCGCACCTCTTCGGTAGTGGGTCACTTTGGAAACAAAAAAACTCGCGCAGAGCCCCGTGGCACCCGCCACGGGGCGTTTATGCTGCTTGTCCACCCGGCGGCAGGTGCCTGCCCGCCGCAGGCAGGCCGCCGGGCTCAGCCAAAAGTGACACAGGGTGAAACTGACCCACTACCGCCTCTTCCGGACTGGTGGTGCAGCGGAGTAGCGGCGTTCGGGTGTGCCAGGCGAGGTGGACGAGGGTCGTGCTGGCGGCAGATTAGCGCATGAAAGACTGGGCGAAATTCTGCTTGACAAGGGGAGCGGGGCGGCTATACTTAACCACATGGTTAAGTATAGCGAGGCTGCGCTGGACGCCACTTTTTCGGCCCTGTCCGACCCCACCCGCCGCGGAATCCTGGCACGGCTGGCGCGAGGCCCCTCGTCGGTGATGGGGTTGGCGGAGCCGTTCAACGTCTCGCTGCCTGCCATCTCCAAGCACCTGCGCGTGCTGGAGCGGGCCGGCCTGCTCCGGCAGAAAAAGGACGGGCGCGTGCGCCGGTGCCGCCTTGTCGCCCGACCCATGAAAGAAGCGGTTGATTGGATCGAGCGTTACCGGCGTTTCTGGGAGCAGCGGTTCGATGCGCTGGCAGAATATCTGGAGAAAACCAAGCAAGAGGAGGACTCATCATGGCCGCAGAAGCCGCCCAGCAGCAGTTCTCGCTTCAGGTCAAACGCAGGTTCGCGGCGCCGCGGGAGAAGGTCTTCCGGGCGTGGACCGACCCGGAAGCGGTGAAGCAGTGGCACGCCTCGGACGAGTACCAAACCCACGTCGCAGAGTTGGATTTGCGGGTGGGCGGCCGCTACCGGTTCGAGTTTAAGCGGTTGTCGGACGGAGTGGTCAAGCCGGTGTGGGGTACCTATCGGGAAGTGCGGGCCCCGGAGCGGTTGGTCTACACCTGGCAGATGGACAGCCCCGACATGAAGCTGGGCGAAACCGTGGTGACGGTGGAGTTTCTCGACCGCGGCGGAGAAACCGAAGTGGTGCTGACGCACGAGCTCTTCCCCAATGCCGAAATCTGCGAGCAGCACAACCGGGGTTGGAACGCCTGCTTCGATAGCTTGCCGAAGTGTTTGGATTAGGGGTTTTGGTTCACATCTCAGCATAGGAGGCAAGGCAATGAAAAAGTACATGACAGCGTTAGTGTTAGTGGTGGGGCTGGGGTTGCTGGCGGCGAGCCCGGCGGCAATGGCCGAGTCGGGCTCGGTCTTCGAGAAGTTCAAAGCGCTGGCGGGCGAGTGGGAGGGCCAGCGGTCCGGCGGGGGATCGGTAAAGGTGTCCTATCAGGTTTTGTCGGGCGATTCCGCGGTGGTAGAAATTCTCACCGAGCTCGCCGAGGAGGTGACCATGGTCACCGTCTACCACATGGACGGCAACGACCTGCGCATAACTCATTACTGTGCAGCGAAAAACCAGCCCCGAATGAAGGCGGCTGCCGTCAGCCCGGATGCCCGGGTGGTTTCCTTTGAGTTCGTTGATGCCACCAACCTGGCCCAGCCCACCGACGGCCATATGCACAACTTCGAAATCACCTTCAAGGATCGAAACCACATCGCCCAGAAGTGGACGTGGCTGGAGAACGGGCGCACGACGGATAACCACTTTACTCTGACGCGCGTGAGGTAAAACTTCTCGTTGGCCGGGGCGCCGCAGTTCCGATTGGACTGCGGCGTGCCCGGTTGTAGCTCTTCTGCTGCCACTTGGTGTAGTCTGTTGCGGGGGCAGCGACAACAGTCTGGGGTCCTCCCGCGCAAAAAGTTTTTCCCAAAAAAGGAGGAAAGATGAACCAACGTTATTTTTTGTCAGTGCTGACCAGCTTGCTGGTTCTGGTTTCCTTGCTGGTGGTGGCGGGAGCGCCGCTGCGTGCCGAGTCGCTCACCAAGGCAGAGCGCGAGCGGCTGGTGAACCACTTGCAGAAGACGCGCCAGTTTCTACTCGACGAGGTGGCGGGCCTTTCGGAAGCACAGGCTAACTTCAAACCTGCCGAGGATCGCTGGTCGATTGCCGAATGCGCCGAGCACATCACGCTGTCCGAAGACTTTCTTCGCGGCGCAGTGGGCCAAGCCATGCAAGCGCCGGCGGCGCCCGAGCGCAAAGAGGAGTTGAAGGGCAAAGAGGACCAAGTATTGCAATTTGTCACCGACCGCAGCCAGAAGTTCCAGGCGCCCGAACCGCTGCGACCGACCGGCCGCTGGGATTCGCTCGAAGCAATCATCGAGGTCTTCAAGGCCAGTCGCAAGAAGACGCTCGACTACGCCCACAGCACACCGGAAGACCTGCGCAGCCACATCGTGGCTTTTCCCACGGGTGATATGGACGCCTATCAATTCCTACTTTTCCTCTCCGGCCATACCGAGCGCCACACGCTCCAGATTCAAGAGGTCAAAGCCCACGCGGACTTTCCCAAGGAGTGACACCCGGGCTGCGCTACCAGCGAAGAAACATAGTGGCGCAGACCTGCCTACCGCAGGCAGGCATTTCTGTCTGTGTTCGGGCACCGTGACATGCAAGTGCAAGGTGGGCAGGCCCCGACTACGGGGCTGAACGTTATCTACGGTTTTTCCATCAAGTAAAAGACGTAACCGTAGGCGTCGGAGTAGCGCCGATAGACATCAATCTCCCGTTGTTCTGCGTCGAGCTCCTTGAGCGCCGCGGCCTTACCTGCATGTTGCTTGCGGAGTTCGGCGATCCTGGCCTCCATGGGGGTGTAGTAGTTGTCCCACCACGCCCAGGGGGGCAGCACGAAATGCGGGCTGGAAACGTAGCCGGCACTGCCAATGGTTTCCAGGTTCTGTGCCACGGTTTTCATGACGGGGTAGGCTTCGTCAAAGAACTGTTTCGCCTCTCCCGGTGGCGCATCGGTGAGCCAGGAGAGTTCGGTGACGGCCAGGCTGCCCTTGGGCTTCAGGAAGCGCTTCCACGCTTGCAGGCCCTTCTCGAACCCCATGATGTAGATGGCGCCTTCCGACCAGATGAGGTCAAAGCTCTGGTCGGGAAAGTCCATTTCCGTCATGGAGCAGTTTCGGGTGGTGATGCGCTCCGCCAGACCTTCCCGGCTTGCTCGTTGTGCGACTTGGTCAAGATAAGGCTGGTGGGTATCCACCGCCAGCACGTGGCCGCCGGTGTGCCGGGCGAGCGTGAGCGTTTGGCGTCCCGGCCCGCAGCCGACGTCGAGAATCTGCGGCGCGGCGGGCACGCCAGCGAGCAACGAAAGAGCCTGCAGGGTGGACTCCTCGCATCCGGGCCTTTCTTGCGGCAAGCCCCGGTGAATCTCCCAAAAGACTTCCATTGAAATTTTCCGCTGACTCCCCAGCGAGGGCCGCCAGTATAGCAAGCTCAGTCTCTAGCAGCCGCAGCCAGGCCGGCACCCTCCGCCGCCTGCCCGCCCTGCCTACCGCAGGCAGGCTTGTCGAGGTTGACCTGCCTCTGGCAGGGACCTGCTTGTTCTCTTGGTAGCGGCGATGAATCCGCCACGGCGGATTCATCGTCGGCCTTTTCCCTTCAACAACCCTGTCCGGAAGAGGTGCTGGGCACCCGCTCCGGACGCCTTTTTTGTTTGGGTAGCTTGCCCGCCTCGGGCGGGGGCAAGGGTTCATCTCTTGCCGTCCTGTCATCCTGTTTATCCTGAGGCATGCGAAGGAAGCGCACGCGAAGGAAACGGAGCGAAGGGCCTCCCCGCCGACGCGGCACACATCCGCTAGGACGAAGTTAGCTCAATCTTGACAGCGATCCTGCTGCGCACCAAGATTGGTATAGCACGCCGGCTCTAGCTTTTGAGGCGATAGCTTCCCCTGCCGACAAATTCCAGAAATCCCAAATCTCTCAAGCGCTGGAGTTGCTGACGGATTTTCTCCTGCACACGACGGTTTTGCGGATGGAGACGCCGAAGGTGCACACTGAAAGCATAGACATCTGCTAGCGCAAATTCCAATTTCCCCAGCGCCCTTACAACATTCAGGACATCCATAGTCCAGCCGCGGGTCTCTTGCGGAAACTTCTGGAGTGGGCGCAGGCGATTGTATTGGCGGCGAACCAAGGCAGCGCTGGCGGGAATGCCGTTCGTGACTACTCTTAACTTGGCGTCCGGAGGTATGTTGACCAACAGGATATTGCAGCCTACCCAACCGCTGCGGCGCGCTGTCGATGCTAGCGGTTTGCGTCGTTCAATAGCGGACAGGGAAAAAACAAAATGGGGAATGAGAAGCAAGTTCTTCACTTCCCATTGTTCTGGCTGGTAGTGGAGGACCAAGAGGTTGGGAGTCCTACCCTTCACAATGGTGCGCTTCATCGCGTCGTACGCGGCGTCGTTAATCCGCCGCGCAAATGGGCGGGCTTGGCTCTTCAGTTGGTAAGGTGCGTCACACCGGGGACAGGTGTAATCGATAGCTTCTGTGTTAGCGGGGGACCGTTCCAGTCTTGGCGAAGTGCAGTTCGGACAGTATAGGTTCTCTTCGCCCCAAGCTTCGCTGATAACCCGGGCGCGCTGTGAGGCGCTCTTGTAACGGGCCGCAAGCGCCGTGGGCATGTGTACCTGCATGCGTAGATTAGATCACAAATCATTGTGCTAAATAAATCTCTGTCTCTGTTTTGATGATGGAAAGAACCTGCTCTTTTGATTGCCTGCTTGCTTGGAAGGATTTCCATGCTTCCTCGATGGATGGCGCAACCACTGAATAGATGATCTCACGCTGGTGCATGCCCACAAAAAAATACTTGCGCTCGCGATGAACGAGTTTTGATGCAAAAGTCATCATAGAGCAGTCAGCCTGCTTTCCCGATCGATCCACAAAAGTGGTTCGGAGATCAAGATCAAAATGAAAAGCAGCTACAGCCACGCTCACACAGCAGGTTTCTCCAAAGAATCTGGCAACCGCTAAATGCAAGAAACCAAGGTCTCGGTCCACCCCCAAGAAGAGCCGTCGCAGGCGGAGGGCAGCGATAGCGGTGGTGCCGCTGCCCATGAAGGGGTCGAGGACAAGGTCGCCTTGGTTGGAGGCAGCCAGCAGGACTCTCTCCAGCAGGGCGACCGGTTTCTGCGTGGGATGCTTTCCGAAGCGTTTTTCAGCCCGGTCCGGAGGCAGAATTTCCCACACGCTCTTCATCTGCTTGCCGCGATTGATTTCCTTCATCAACTTGTAGTTAAACGTGTGGCGGCTTTTCTTGTTCTTCGCAGCCCAGATGAGCGTTTCGGTGGCGTGGGTGAAGTAGCGACAGGAAAGATTCGGCGGCGGGTTGGGCTTGACCCAGGAGATGTCGTTGAGCAGCTTGAACTCCAACTGCTGCATGGCAAAACCAACCGAGTGGATGGCGTGGCTAGTGCCGCTGACCCAGATGCTTCCGTTGGGCTTCAGCACCCGCTGGCAGGCCGCCAGCCAGGCGCGGTTGAATTCGTGGTTGGCGTCGGCTCCGCGCGAACGGTCCCACTGGCCCTTGTTCACGCTCACCATCCGCCCGGCGTGGCAGGTGATGCCGCCATTGGAGAGAAAATAGGGCGGGTCGGCGAAAATTAGGTCAACCGAGTCCTCCGGAATGGCGGCCAGGATTTCCAGGCAGTCGCCTTGAAAAATCTTTATGTGGTGCTTAGGGTCATTGAAAACCGGCTGAGGCAAAGGACTGGTTTCTTGGAAGGGGTCCTTCGAGATTAGGGTTGATTCGACGTCTGGTGTGTTTGCCAACTTTATAGCCTTTAGTGCTCCGACTGAGTTGCTTGCCTCGTAGATCGATCCACAAAAGTAGGTGCAAGGTCAAGTCCGGATAGTAGGGTGGTAGGTCAGGACTAAGATGCAGGTGGCAAGTGCTGTGCGCGGGAGAGCGGGAGCATGGCGAGGATGCCGAGGGTGGGGCCGATTGCCATGGCAGCGGCGGCGGCGAAGAACAAGACGCAGCGTGGAGAGGGGCTGCTCATGGAGAAGGGATTGTAACCGATGGTGCGGCCCCGCAAAGCGAGGCTCTTCCAAACCTTTACTTGTTGCGGAGCAGGTTAGAGCAACGAAGTGTCGAGGGGAGGTTCCGGGGGCTGGGGGCGCTTGCCTTTGTGCGCTGGACTTCGGCGGGCAGGCTCCCCTACGCCGAGGCTACGGGGGACAGACCGAGAGGGCGGAGCGGCGCCGCGCTGCGGGGCTCTTCCGGACTTTTGGGACGGAGGAGCGGTGCGGCGAAGGGGGGCGCGCTCCACGATGGGCTGACCCGCCAAGTATGCGTGCAAGGCGCGGCGCGAGCCGTCGAAGAAGTGTTTCACCAGCGCCGCCACTCCCTGCGCCCGCGCAGCCGACCGCTGGTAGAGCACGGTGTAGCGATGGGCCTTGCCCTGCTTGCGGCGGGCGACCGCGCCCTTGCGCGTCAGCCGGTCCATGATGGTCTCGACGGTGGTGTAGGCCAGCGGGCGATGGTCAGCGGCGACGCGGGCGCGAATCTCGCGCACGCTGGTTCCGCTTCCGGCGGGACGCGCCCCCTCCAGCGCCCAGAGCGCCTTCATGCACTCCAGCTCCAGCGGCGGCAGCTCAAAGTAGGTCTTGCGCGGTTGCGGAGAGGTCGTGCCCTGCCGACTTGATTCAGAAAGTTGTTGGCGGGGCTGGCGGGACGAGCGCTTGCGGGCCGGCTTGCGCCGAGCGGCACTCATTTCTTTTCCGGCCCACTGTCGAAGAGGGTCTCGGCGGGCGGAGCGTCTGCCAACGCTTGCTGCAAGAATTTCTCGCGGTCGAGCAGCGGCCGTTCCAGCGCCCGGTTCCAGTCGGTCCACTCGCCGGCGCGCCCGCTCTGCTCGGCTGAGGCCAGCTCGCCACGGATGGCTTCCATCTTCGAATCCAGGTCGTCGAGGTAGTGCAGCAGCAGCGCCTCGCGGAAGCGCGGCGTCACCGGCGAGCCGAACTCCAGCCGCCCGTGGTGGCTGAGCAGCAGGTGCTGCACCAGGGTGCGCAGCGGGCGCGGGAAGCCGGCGACGGCGTCCATCTTCCGCCCCACCAGCTCGACCGCGATGGCAATGTGCCCGACCAGCTTGCCCTCGGTGGTGTAGTCGAACGAGCGCTCGTAGCTGAGTTCGTACACTTTGCCGAGGTCGTGCAGAATAGCGCCGGTGAGGAGCAGGTCAACGTCCACGTCGGGGTAGTGCTGCGCCGCCAACCGGCACAGGCGGCAGAGCGACACCACGTGCTCCAGCAAACCGCCCAGGCAGGCGTGGTGCAGCGTCTTGGCGCCGGGCGCGCGCTTCAGGCGCGGCGCCAGCTCCGCATCGGTGAGCACCGCAAGCAGCAGCTCGCGCAGGTGAGCGTTGCCCACGCCGCGGGCAACCTCCAGCAACTCTTCGTAGAG
>JACZYA010000209.1 GCA_022571295.1 Acidobacteriota bacterium
CGCGTTGATTTGCCGGCGGGCGGGGACTAGAATGACCGAATGAGGGGTGTCCTTGCGTAGGATTGTGGTTGTGCTTGCCTTAGAACCCAGCTTAAACTACGTTCCAGAGAAATCGAGTGCTGTTCAGGAGGGGGAATAAGATGCCTCCCAAGAAGAAGCGGCCAAAGTCGCGTGGAGGGAAAAGAAAGTTTATTCTTGTAAGCAAGCCGAAAAAGAAGAAGCCCAGGAAGAAGCCGGAGCAAGTACTAGCTAAAGACTTGGCATTAAGGTTGTAGGACCGAATATTTGAGGAAGTCCGAAGCTGCAAGTCTACCCCGGCATGGAGCCATGATTTACCTCTTGTCCCCTGACGACCCCCGCTTCCAATCCCTCCTCCGCCGCATGAACTTGCTGGAGTAGGCCCTTCGCGTTGACTTGCCTGCGGGCGGGGCCTGAGATGGCGGGCAAGCAGCTACCAGCGAAGCTAGTTGCCTTGGCCCTTTTCTCCTAGTAAGCGCGCCCCCGCCAGTCCCACCAAAGTTCCCAAGGAGATAGCCGCACTAGGACTAAAGTTGTATTGCCAGCGCAGGCGTGGAGGAATAGTATTGAATCGCATTCCTGTTGGGAATGCCCTGGAAGATGCCGACTACAGAAGAACGCCGAAGGAGCCAACGTTTCCCGCTAGACCTGCCGTTGAAGGTCAAGTGGTCGCAGGAAGGCGAGGAAGGGCAGGAACCCGGCAAGGTTCGGGACATCAGTGCCAATGGAGTCTACTTCGTCTTCAGCCACGATCTGAAACCAGAAAGCAAGGTGGAGTTCTACGTTCGCCTCAAGGTCGAAGGCGCCCCCGAAGGCGGCGCGCTGCTCCACTGTGTGGGCCGCGTTTTGCGGCTGGACAGTAGAGAACCGGAGCGCGTCGGGGTGGCGGCCCGAATCGACCGTTACCGCTTCCTGCGTCCGGGCGAAATTGAGCAGGGCACCGTCCCGGAAGAGCCTGCCAACTAGCTTCTCTGGCCCGCTGGATCACTTGCCAGTCGTGCCGAAGCCAAGGAATAACGGCGGCTGCGTTTCTATCCCCGCTTCCAATCTCTCCTCCGCCGCATGAACTTCTCGGAGTAAAGACAGTTAGCAATTATCGCGCGCGAAGAGTTGTCGAGAGTTGAGGTCGGTAATCCAGCTCTAGCGTTTAAGCCCAGGTTCGCTAGGTACGAATTAACCGACCCCTTGCCTCAAAGCGGTGTCGGCCAGGTAAACCGCCTCACAGACAAGTCCATTTGAGCAGACAGTGATTCGGCGCGGCTACTGGTCAAAGGGTCAGGATTGGGCCAGGAAAGAAAAGCGTGGCGACCCATGCCGTTCTTGCTGGGAAAAACTAGCGTGTTTGGCGATGCAGTTTCCCCAGGTAGCACAGGCCGCCACTTCTTAAGTAAATCAGTCAATTTGCGGGGAAGATATTTGCTGCACGAAATCTTCGATGATGTCCCTGTCATCGTCCTTTAACTGCATGAACCGAATCCCCATATGAACGCCTGATTCGGAGTGGACGACCACACCCTCAGCTTGGATGGCGCGTCCAGAGGGAAGATTTAAGCGGATTATGACATTGGTCTGCGACTCGAAGGTGTCACGGCTTTCCACCAGCAGCCCGCCTGCACTGATGTTCTTTGTATGCCCCAGGCTAGTAGCCCCACTGCTCCGACTCTCCACCTGCGTGACCAAGTTGACTCGTGGGTGTTGGCGGGGGACTTCTCGCCCCCTTGGTGGCCTAGTAACTGTCCGAGACACCGCTGGGAAGCTAACACCCCAGAAAGTCTGACTCGCACTGGCAAGCTCAACAGCGACTCTGAGTACTCCCTTCGGTCTAGACTCACGGAAACCCACTACACGCGCCCTCGCAGTTTCTTGGGTTTGTGGATTAGTCAGTTGGATTTCCATAGCAATGGGCAGCCCAGCTTTCATGCACAGCAGGCCACCCTGCGCGTTGAACACCTCAGTTTCAGCATGCTCGCTAATCCGTCCACCCTGCTCGTTTGTCCACGTCGCCTTTAGCGGGACGGCCAGACGGATTCGCGGGCTTCTTCGCCGCTCCGCGCCAGAGGGTTTGGTCACTGGTTGTAACTCTGTCACCAGAAAAGCTTTTACCCAAGGGCTGGGTATAAGGAAATAGGACTTTTCTCCTACGTGATGTGACTAGACTCCTACTTCCCTCAGTTTTGGGTTGAGGAGTAAGCCCTTCGCGTTGACTTGCCTGCGGGTGGGGCCTGAGGTTGCCACGGAGTTGAAAAGCTTTTTCGCCGCGCAGGTCCCTGGTCTCTCGTGGCCTACAGCAACTGGGGCAGCAACGGTTCCCGGCGGCAGCCGGGTTTGGTCAGCAGCATTTGTACGTCGCTAACGTGCCGTTCCAGGAAGCCTGCCTCGCAGTAGCAGAAGTAGTACTCCCACATGCGGATGAACGGCTCCAAGTAGCCCAGCGTGCGCACGCGGTCCAGGTTTTCGAAGAAGCGCTCCCGCCAGCGCCGCAAGGTAGTGGCATAGTGCGGCCCAATGTCTTCCAAGTGGAAGAGGCGCAGGTCTGTAGAGCGAGTGACCGAATTGATCATCGCCGTGACGGACGGGCTGAAGCAGCCCGGGAAGATATACTTCTTGATGAAATCAACGCCGCGGCGGGCACGCTCGTACTGCTGATCCGCAATGGTGATGGCCTGGAGCAGCATCATGCCGTCAGGCTTCAGCAGATCGCTGCACTTCTTGAAAAAGCTGTCGAGATACTGGTGCCCGACAGCTTCGATCATCTCGATGGAGACCAACTTATCGTACCGGCCTTTTAGGTCGCGGTAATCCTTTTTTAATACGGTCACCCGGCCTGCCAGGCCGGCGTCCTTTACCCGGTGGGTTGCCAGTTCATATTGCTGCTGCGAGATGGTGGTGGTGGTGACGCGGCACCCGGACTGAGCCGCAGCGTGCACGGCAAAGCCGCCCCAGCCGGTGCCGATTTCCAGCAGATGATCCTGCGGCGAAAGCTGGAGCTTGCGGCAAATGCGATTGATTTTAGCGCGGGAGGCTTCCTCCAGCATCATGTCCTTGCCTTCAAAAACCGCGCACGAGTACATCATCGTTTCGTCGAGGAAGAGCCGGAAGAAGTCGTTACCCAGATCGTAGTGGGCAGCGATGTTGCGGCGGCTCCCGGCCCGATGGTTGCGGTTTAGGAAGTGAAGCAACCGGAAGAGGGGCCTGGACAAGCGGGCCAGCCCCTTCTCCAAATTCATCATCTCGTCCTGGTTGATCGCGAAGAGGCGGCAAAGAGAGGTGAGGTCGTCGGCCGACCACCATCCCTGAATGTAAGCCTCGGCGGCCCCTACGCTGCCCCCAAAGGTGGCAAAGCTGTAGGTGCGCGGGTCGTGGACGCTCAGTGTCGCACGGATCGAGCAGCCGGGTGTAAGGGTACCGAACGTTTTCCGCTCAGCTCCTTCGACGACAGTCAACATACCTCGGCGAAGCCCACGAAGCCGGGCCAAGAGAACCTTGCGGGCCAGTCGGTTGAGCACGCCCAGTTGGGCTGCGGCCCGCATCGGGGCTTCCCGCGGAATAATCGAGCCTTTCATGAGTAGGTTGTCTCTCCGGCAGCATGAACTGCCACTGCACCGCTTATTCCACGATTTGGCTCTGGCGTCAACCATATTCCCTTCGCGTTGACTTGCCTGCGAGCGGGGGCTAGGATAGCAACTAACACCAAGGGTGCCGGGTTGGGGGCAGGAGGTAGCCATGAAGAACTTGGCCCGAAACGGAACCCCCGAGCCCCAAACTATCCCCTCGCAAACAGATCGGCGACGCAGCCCGCGTAGCTCCATGGTCGAACGCGTGGCGATTTCTTGGCACACGCTGG
>JACZYA010000210.1 GCA_022571295.1 Acidobacteriota bacterium
AAGGGGCAGCGTTGCCAACAGAAAAATCAGCAGCAGGCCCAACCGCCGCCCAGAAGGAAAGGAAAGCATTTTTATCCTTTACTTAACTAGAGTTAACAGCAAATATTAATACCAGTTAATCTTATCTCGGTCAAGCCCCTGATGCCGCCCCCCCGGCGGCCTTTCCGCCCGCCTCGGCGCTGCGCGAGCGCGCCGATAAGGTAACGGCGCGCAGGTGCCGATATTCATAAGGGCTTGCGTTGGCGCAGGGCCTTGCGGTATAGGTATCGCTTTGCATGGGACGGAGCAATGGCAACCTTGGTAGGAACGACAACTCACGCAGCTTCCAGCGCGGTAGGGCTGCTGAACCCGGAACTAGCGGAGCTGCAAAATCCGCAACGGGAAGCGGCTTTCTTCTACGGGCTGTTTCTGCGCGGCCACGCGCTGGAGCAACTGCGCCGCGATATTGACGTGCCGGGCGATGTAATCTTGCGCTGGCAGCGGCTCTGGCGCCACGAGCCCCACGCGTGGAGCCAGTTGGAAAAAATCCTGCGTCACCGGCGGCAGGTGCTAGCCAACTTCAACATGCTGGTCAGCCTGGAAGTCGCCCTCTCCCACCTCCGCCAGTAATCCTTTCCCTCCACTCTGTCGTTCCGAGGAGCCCACCTCGGCCTGCCTGCCGCAGGCAGGGCGAGCGACGAGGAATCTGTTTGGCCGTTGATTCTGACGAAAGCAGATTCCTCGCCTGCCCCGCCGACGGCGGGGCTGCGCTCGGAATGACCCGCCTCCGCTAAAGCTACGGCGGGCGAGCAGGTCGGCGGGGCAGGCAAGTCAGAAGAAACAAACAAGGCGTCTGAAGCGGGCGTCCCCGTACAGGGATAAACGCCGCATCTCTTCCAAACTGACTAAACTTGCAGAAGGAACTGCGCGGTTAGCTGGCGGCTTGGGCGGGGACGGGGACGCGCTTGGCCAGCGGCACGTAGTCGCGCTTGGCGTATCCGGTGTAAATCTGGCGGGGGCGGGCGATCTTCTGCTCCTTGTCTTCCAGCATCTCCTCCCACTGCGCCAGCCAGCCCGGCATGCGCCCGAGCGCGAACAGCACCGGGTACATCTCCACCGGGAAGCCCATGGCCTGGTAGATGATGCCACTGTAGAAATCAACGTTGGGATAGAGTTGGCGCTTGACGAAGTAGTCGTCCTCCAGGGCGATCTTTTCCAGTGCCAGAGCGATGTCGAGCAGCGGGTTGCGTCCGGTGACCTCGAACACCTCATCGGCAATGCGCTTGATGATGAGAGCGCGCGGATCGTAGTTCTTGTAGACGCGGTGGCCGAAGCCCATCAGCCGAAACTCGCCCTTCTTCACCCGCTCGACGTAAGCGGGAACATTCTTGACGGTGCCAACCTCCGCCAGCATGCGCAACACCTGCTCGTTGGCGCCGCCGTGCAGCGGGCCGTAGAGAGCGGCGGCGGCAGCAGCGGCCGCGCAGAAGGGGTCAGCCTCCGAGCTACCCACGCCGCGCATGGCGCTGGTGCTGCAATTCTGTTCGTGGTCGGCGTGCAGGATAAACAACACATCCAGCGCTTTCTCCAGCACCGGGTGGGGCTTGAACTTCACCTCGCTCATTTTCCAGAGCATGTTGAGGAAGTTGCCGGCATAGCTGAGCTCATTATCGGGATAGGCCAGCGGCAGGCCGCGGCTGTGCCGGTAAGCGAAAGCCGCCAGGGTGGGAGTCTTGGCGATCAGGCGATGGATTTGATGCTTGCGCACCTCCGGGTCACGGATGGCTTTGGCCTCCGGGTAAAAAGTAGAAAGCGCCCCCAGCAGGCTGACCAGCATCCCCATCGGGTGGGCGTCGTAGCGGAAGCCTTCCAGCAGCTTGCGGATGTTCTCGTGGATAAAAGTATGGTGAGTGATGCTCTCCACCCAGTCGTCCTGTTGCGGCTGCATGGGCAGCTCGCCGTGAATGAGCAGGTAGGCGGTTTCCAGAAAAGTGCTCTGCTCTGCCAGTTGCTCGATGGGGTAACCGCGATACTGGAGGATGCCCTTCTCGCCGTCAATGAAAGTGATGCGGCTGCGGCAGGAGGCAGTGTTGGTGAAAGCCGGGTCGTAGCCCATCACGCCGAAGTCGTCGTCGGAAACTTTGATCTGGCGCAGGTCCATCGTCCGGATGGTGCCGTCGGTGACTTCGATCTCGTAGGTCTTGCCGGTGCGGTTGTCGGTGATGCTCAGCGTGTTCTTTCCCATCGGGGTATCCTCATTTTTGTCACTTCACTCTTCCTGGCGAGGCAACCGCAGACCGTAGCAGCACGCTCCCCAACCTAAATGGTAAGGCGGCGCGCGCAACAAGTCAATCGCCACCGAGTAGTAGGTCATTTTGAAAATGGGAAGCTCACGCCGAGCCCCGTGGCACCTGCCACGGGGCGTTTGTGCCGCTTGTCCACCCGGCGGCAGGTGCCGCCGGGCTCAGCGGCAAAATCAACATCGTGAAAGTGACCCCCCACCGCCCGCTGCGCGGAGTAGAAAAGCCGGCAGGGCCGGAGATTCAGTGGAACCTTGCGGGCGAACCCTGCGTAGGAGAGAATAGAGCCGGAGGCGATGGGTATGACCAAGTTCCTGCTTTGGTGCATCTTGCTGGTGCTCTACTGGCCGGCGGCGCTGCTGGCGCTGCTGCTCTACCCGGTGGTCTGGGTTCTGTTGATTCCCTTCCGCCTGGTGGGGATTGCGGTGGGCGGCGTGCTCGATCTGCTGCGGGCCATCATTACGCTTCCGGCTCGCCTGTTGGGCGGACCAAGCCGCGCCTAGCAACCTGTCACACAACCAGCGCGAAGCCCACCACGATACCACTGCAACGCATAAACTTCCTTGCGCACCGTCCATCGGTTGATTGGTGCATTGGTTGATCGGGAAGTGGCCCCGCCGAGCGGTGCTCTTCCAAATTATCTTTTCTTTTTTGCAGAGTGCTTGGTGGTGCAGACCTGCCTGCGGCAGGCAGGCCGAGGCAGGCTCCTCGGAATGACAGAAGGAGAGACCTTTTCAGCACCCAGCTAGTACTTGGGCACGGAGGGGTCCACCGTATCGGACCAAGCCAGGATGCCGCCCTTCAGGTTCCACACCTTGCGGAAGCCTGCGGTGCGGAGGAATTCCACCGCCTGCGCCGAGCGCATCCCGGAGCGGCAGTGGGCGACGATGGTGCGGGCCGAGTCCAACTCGCTGACCCGCTTGGGCAAGTCGCCGAGCGGAATCAGGTGGCCGTTCAAGTGGCAAATCTGGTACTCGTGCGGCTCACGCACATCGAGAATAAAGACGTCCTCGCCCGCGTCGAGCTTGCGCTTCAACTCCACCGGTTCCATCTCCGGCACCTGCGCGGCGGGCTGCTGCGCTTCTTGCCCGCGCAGGCCGCAGAACTCCTCGTAGTCAATCAGCTTGGTGACGGTGCGATGCGTGCCGCAGATGGGGCAGTCGGGGTTCTTGCGCAGCCGCAGCTCGCGGAACTTCATCTTGAGCGCGTCGAAGATCAGCAGCCGCCCCTTGAGGCTCTCGCCCCGGCCGATGATGAGCTTGATGGTCTCGTTGGCCTGAATCGAGCCCACGATGCCCGGCAACACGCCCAGCACGCCGCCTTCGGCGCAACTCGGCACCAGCCCCGGCGGGGGCGGCTCCGGGTAGAGGCAGCGGTAGCAGGGGCCGTCGTCGAGCGCGAAGACGGTGGCCTGGCCCTCGAAGCGGAAGATGCTGCCATAGACGTTGGGCTTGCCCAGCAGCACGCAGGCGTCGTTAACCAAGTAGCGGGTGGGGAAGTTGTCGGTGCCGTCCACGATGATGTCGTAGTCGCGCAGGATGGTGAGCGCGTTCTCGCTGGTGAGCTTGACTTCGTG
>JACZYA010000068.1 GCA_022571295.1 Acidobacteriota bacterium
GGACCGTCGCTCGATGGCCGGCCTCATCGAGGACATGGACATCGAGGTTCTCGACGACGAGCCCCCGGTCGACTTCGAGGAGGACAACGAGAGCAACGAGGCCAGCAGCGGCACCGGCAGCAGCACGGAATCGTACGAAGCCGACGGCGCCGACAGCTCGGACCCAATCAAGGTCTACTTCCGCGAGATGAGCCAGAAAGGCCTCCTCGACCGCGAGGGCGAGGTGCGCCTGGCGCGCGCCATTGAGCAGGGACAGCAGGGCATCGTCAAGGCGGCGCTTACCTGCCCGCTCGGCAGCGAGTACCTGCTCGACCGGCGCGAAGATCTCAAGAGCGGCGAGTTGCCGCTCGACGACTTCACCGCGGGCCTGGGCGGCGAGGCTGCCGCACGCAGGAAAATATTCGCCACGCTCCTCAAGGTCGACAAGCAGCGCGGCGATCTGGGCAAGGTGCGCTCCAAGCTCAACCGCAAGCTGCGCGACGACACCGAGTTACAGGTACGTCTCGAGCTCATCGAGATTCAAGGCAAGATCGGCGAACAGCTCGAGGCTCTGAAGCTCAAGGACGATCTCATCGACGAGATCATCATGCGCATGCGGCGACTGGCCGGCGATTTTGCGCGCGCCGCGCACGCCGGCGACGAGAAGCTCATCAAGGAGCGCACCCGCCGGCACTTGGTGTCGCGCGAGGAGCTGATCCGCTACCTCGAGTCGATCGAGGAGTCGGAGACCAAGATGGAGTGGGCCAAGGGTGAGCTTACCGAGCGCAACCTGCGCCTGGTCATCTCGATCGCCAAGAAGTACACCAACTTCGGCCTGCCGTTCTCGGACCTGATTCAGGAAGGCAACATCGGCCTGATGCGCGCGGTCGAGAAGTTCGACTACACCAAGGGCTTCAAGTTCTCCACCTACGCCACCTGGTGGATCCGCCAGGCGATCACCCGAGGCTTGGCCGACAAGGGCAAGCTCATCCGGGTGCCGGTGCACATGACCGAGACCATGCGGAAGGTGGCGCAGACCGCCGCCGAGCTCTACAAGGAGTTCGGCCGCAAGCCCGAGCCGCACGAGATTGCCGACGCCATGGAGGTGCCGCTCGACACCGTCAAGCTGGCGCTGCAGGCGGGCAAGAAGACCAGCTCCCTGGACACGCCCATCGGTGACGACGGCGACGGTGAGTCGACGCTGGGCCACTTCATCAGCGACGAGGACGCCATCTCGCCGGTGGAGACCCTGCTTGCCAAGGACCTCAGCCAGCAGACGCGCCGTGTATTGTCGACGCTGACGCCGCGCGAGGAGAAAGTGATCAAGATGCGCTTCGGACTGGACGACGGCTCCGAGCACACGCTGGAGGAAGTGGGGCAGTCGTTCGCCGTCACGCGCGAGCGCATCCGGCAGATCGAAGCCAAGGCGCTGCGCAAGCTGCGCCACCCCTCGCGCTCCAAGAAACTGCGCGCCTTCCTGGAAGGCCCCGAAGTAGAATAAGCGCGCGGCGGGAAAATTCAGCCCTCGGCGAACATAGGCTCGCCGAGGGTTTTTTGTTTTCCGGTCGGTTAGTTGGTTTGGCCGGGTTTGCGACCCACCAGTGTGACTGCCTCTGCGCTCACGCGTTTATCTCCCGGGTCGAAGCCCAGCTCGCGGGCCGCTTCCGCCACTTGAGGCTGAGAGAGGGCCGGGCGCTCGGCCACAATCGTCACATCCTCGAAACCCGCCGCCTTGATGACAGCCAGGTATTCGTTCTCCTCCAGCGCTGAGACGACGCAACTACCCGGTGCCAGCTTTTCCGCCGCTTGGTGAACCAAGCCGGCGTCGCCGCGCAGGACGATGTCGGCGATGGCAAAACGCCCGCCCGGCTTGAGCACGCGGAAGATTTCCCGGTACACAGCGGCCTTATCCGGTGCCAGGTTGATGACGCAGTTGCTCAGCACCACGTCGGCGGAGTTGGGGTGGAGGGGCGGGTGCTCGATGTCGGCCTGGCGGAACTCCACCTGGGGATAGTCGCTGCGGGCGGCGTTGGCGCGTGCCCGCTCCAGCATCTCCGGCGTCATGTCGAGGCCGATGACGTGCCCAGCTTTTCCTACCTGGTTGGCGGCTAGGAACGTGTCCATACCCGCGCCGCAGCCCAGGTCCACGACATGCTCACCTGGTTGGAGTTGAGCGGCGCGCACCGGGTTGCCGCTGCCCTCGCCCAGATAGGCTCCCTCGGGGACGGAGGCGATCTCCTCCGGGCTATAGTCGGGTGCGTGGCCGGCTGGAGCACAGCAGGTCGGCTCGCAGCAGGCGGCGGCTGTGTGGGCGTCGCGGGTGCGGGCAACTTCGCCGTAGGCGGCGCGGACATTTTCTTTCTGTTCGGTTGCAGTTGTTTTCATGGGTCACCTCACATTGATATACGTCTATACCTAGAAGCAATTTTTTTACAGCTCAGCCAGTGCCGCGCCCAATGCTTTCAGCGCCGCCGGGTTACGCTGGCAGTAGAGCCAGGGGCCGATGCGGCGGCATTCCACCAGTCCCACCTGGCGCAGGACCTGGAGGTGGTGGGTGATGGTGGGCTGAGTCAGGCGGAGCGCGCTCTGCAAGTCGCAGACACACATGCCGCCGGCGCGGTCGTCCACCTCATCGCAAGAGCAGCAGCCCTTTTTCTTGAGCAACTCCAGAATACGCAGGCGAGTAGGGTCAGCCAGGGCGCGCAATTGCTCCAAACACTTATTTTCGGTGCGGGCTTTGGCGGTGGTTGTCATAGACAAGTATCTATATAGACAAATGTCTATGTGTTGTCAAGTCTTTTTCTTGCCCTCGCAGATAAGCTCTGAGTGGGCTGGTTTGACGGTCTGTCCGCCGTTATGATGGCGCGTTCAAGAGCTATGAATACGCCATCTGCGTTTCGGTTTGAAGTTGTAGTGCGCGACCCGCGCTCACAGGCACGGGTGGGCCGGCTGCACACCGCCCACGGCGTGGTGGAGACGCCCGTGTTCATGCCGGTGGGGACGGCGGGCGCGGTGAAGGCGTTGCCGCAGCCGATGCTGGAGGAGTTGGGAACGCAACTTCTGCTGGCCAACACCTACCACCTGTTTTTGCGCCCCGGCCACGAAGCCATTCGCGAGCTGGGCGGTCTGCACCGCTTCATGGGTTGGGAGCGCGCGCTGCTGACCGACAGCGGCGGCTTCCAGGTTTTCTCCATGAACGAGATCCGGCAGGTGAGCGAGGAGGGCGTGACCTTCCGCTCGCATCTTGACGGCAGCCCGCAGTTCCTCTCGCCCGAGCGGGCGGTGGAAATCCAGGTGGCGCTGGGGGCCGACATCATCATGGTGCTGGACGAGTGCCTGGAGTATCCCGCCAGCCACGAGCGCGCACGCAGCTCGATGGAGTTGAGCCTGCGCTGGGCCGGGCGCTGCCGGGAGGCATTCACGAAGCAGGGGACAGCGGCTGGTGCACAGGTGTTGTTCGGAATTGTGCAGGGCGGGACGTTTTCCGAGCTGCGGCGGGAGTGCGCCCGCCGTCTCACCGAGATGGACTTTCCCGGCTACGCCATCGGCGGGCTGGCGGTGGGCGAGCCGTCCGCGCTCAGCTACGAGATGACCGAGGTGTGCGCGGCCGAGTTGCCGCAAGCGAAGCCGCGCTATGTGATGGGGGTGGGCTATCCGGCCGACCTGGTGGAGTTTGTCCGGCGAGGGGTGGACATGATGGATTGCGTGCTGCCCACGCGCAACGCGCGCAACGGCTGCCTGTTTACCTCTGAGGGCCGGGTGCAAATCCGCAACGCCGGCTACGCGCGCGACCCGCGCCCGCTGGACGCGCGCTGCGGCTGCGCCGTTTGCCGGCGCTACTCGCGCGCCTACCTGCGCCACCTCTTCAACGCCAACGAGTTGACGGCGGCCACCCTGGCCACCTACCACAACCTTTATTTCTACCTCGACCTGATGCGCCGCATCCGCGCAGCCATCCCGGCGGGCACGCTCGACGCCCTCGCCGCCGAACTCCGCGCCGCCGACTCCGGCTCGGACGAAGCCGGAAGTTGACGCTTCGGTGTCGCCGACCTCACGTACTCGGTGCCACGGTCGCCGTGAGGGTGTTCTTCCAAGAGCAGAACGCAGGGGCCCTTCGGCGAGCCTACCTGAGGCAGGCAAGCCGCCGGGCGGAAAAGCGGCACAAGCGCCCCGTGGCAGGTGCCACGGGGCTCGGCGTGAGTTTCCCATTTTCAAAAAGACCCACCGCCAAGCAGAATGGCGGCTTGACAAGGGGAGTTGGCGTCGGGCATTCTCTTTGGTTTGGGTCGCCCTGTTCGCGCGAAGCGGGGGCGGGCTCACTTTCCTCTGAAGGGGGTTCCGCTTGCTCGAAGGTACCGGTATTTTGCTTGCCTTGCCCGTGGCCGGGTTGGCGCAGGCACAGGGAAAGCCCGGCATCATAGGGGCGTTGTTTCCCTTCCTGATTGTCCTGGTTATTTTCTACTTCTTGCTGATTCGTCCGGCGCAGCGGCAGCGCAAGCGCCAGCAAGCGATGCTGGGGGCGCTCAAGACCGGCGACAAGGTGGTGACCAACGGGGGCCTCTACGGCACCATCGTGGCGTTGCGGGGCACGATAGTGCAGTTGCGCATCGCCGAGCAGGTGAAGGTGGAGATTCTGCGGAGTCACATTGCCGGCCCCCAGCAGGCCCCGGGGGAGGAGCCCAAGGGTTAGTCCACGCCCGCACTTATGACTCGGAACCTCCGCTGGAAGGCGACGCTGATTTTCGGCGTCATTTTCGTCTGCCTGTTCGGGTTGCTGTGCTTCCGCAAGGGGACGGGCGGGGGGACGCAGTTTGCCTTCCCCACCAGCACCGACGAGTTGCGTCGCAACTTCGGCGACCGCATCAACCTGGGCCTCGACCTGCGCGGCGGCATGCACCTGATCTTGCAGGTGCAGGTGGAAGAAGCCGTCAACTCGGAGACCGACCAGGTGGCCGAGCGCCTGCGCACTCTGCTGCGTGAAGAGGCCATCGGCTTCGGCAGCATCCGCAAGCCGGACCCCACCCACATCCAGATTTCAGGCATCCCGGCCGAGCAACTGGGGCAAGCGAGAGATTTCCTGCAAGTGAACTACACCAGCCCCAGCACCGTGGGCGGGGGCACCTACGTCCTGGGCAGTTTGCCGACCGAGCAATCCGGCTTCGTGCTGGAGATGACTCCCAGCTTGCAGGTTCAGGTCCGGCAGGAAGCGCTGCGCAACTCGATCCAGACCCTTCGGCAACGTATAGATGCCCTGGGGGTGAGTGAGCCCACCATTGCCGAGCACGGGCGGGGCGAGTGGGAAATTCTGGTGCAACTGCCGGGCGTGGACGACCCGGCGCGGGTGAAGAGTATTCTGCAATCCACCGCCATGCTGGAGATCAAGCTGGTGGAAGACGGCCCGTTTGGGAGCGAGGGCGAGGCGCTGAGCACCCGGGGCGGGATTCTGCCGCCGGACACCATGCTGCTGCGCTCACTTGAGGCCGGCACCAGCAGTTGGTACGTGGTGAGCCGCAGCTCGGTGGTGACCGGGCGCGACCTGCGCAACGCCCGCGCGTCGGCGAACCCGGAGACGCCGGGGAGCTACGAGATTGACTTCACGCTCAGCACCGACGGCGCTGCCCGCTTTGGGCCCTTCACCGAGCGCAACGTGGGGCGGGCGCTGGCGGTGGTGCTGGACAACCGCATCCGCTCGGTGGCCAACATCCAGAGCCGGATTGACGACTCGGGGCGCATCACCGGGACGTTTACCTTCCAAGAGGCGGCCGACCTGGCGCTGGTGCTGCGCTCGGGATCGCTGCCGGCTTCGATTAAGTACCTGGAGGAGCGCACGGTGGGGCCGTCGCTGGGGGCGGACTCCATCCGCGCCGGCTTCACGGCGGTGCTGGTGGGCTTCGTCGGCGTGGTGCTTTTCATGCCGATCTATTACCGCCGGTCGGGTATAAACGCGGTGATCTCGTTGATGCTGAACCTGCTGATTCTGCTGGCGGTGCTGGCTTACTTCGGTGCCACGCTCACGCTGCCGGGGATTGCCGGGGTGCTGCTGACCATCGGCATGGCGGTGGACGCCAACGTGCTGGTCTTTGAGCGCATCCGGGAAGAGCTGCGGGCGGGCAAGAGTGTGGTGGCGGCGATGGAGAACGGTTTCGACCGCGCCTTCACCACCATCTTTGACACTAATGCCACCACCATCATCGCCGCCATCTTCCTGTTTATGTTCGGCACCGGGCCGGTGAAGGGATTTGCGGTTACGCTGACCATCGGCCTGCTCGCCAATCTGTTCACGGCGGTGTACGTCTCGCGGGCAATTTTTGAATTTGTATTGGGCCGGCAGGTACGTCCGTCGACTTTGAGTATTTGAACTATGGAGCTGTTTCGCGAACCCAACTTTGATTTCCTGCGGGTGAAGTGGCCCTTCATCGGCTTCTCGCTGGTGTTGTTGCTGGCGGGGATGGGCTCGCTGGTGTTGGGAGGCGGGCTGCGCTACGGGGTGGATTTCAAGGGCGGCACGCTGGTGTACGTTAAGTTTGCGGAAGCGCCCGACCTGAACCGCCTGCGCGCCGGCCTGCGCGAGCAAGGGCTGGGCTCCAGCACCCTCCAGCGCTACGGGCACGTGGAGAACCATGAAGTCATCATCGGGGCCGAGCAGGCGGAGAATGAGGACGAAGCCCTGGACACCAGCCGGCAGGCAATCCTGGCTGCGTTGCGCGCTACCTACGAGGTGTCTGCCGACCGGCTGGACCTCAACGCCGTCGGAACCGCATCGCTGCGCGAGGCGCTGGTGCGTTTGGACCCCATCGGCCTGAGCGGCCGCCCCACCGAAGCCGCCAGCCGCTACCAGGAGATTGCGAGAAACATCACAGATTTCCGCGATACTCAGAGGGGAGGATTGCTGGGCAGCCTGGAGGAGTTGCGGGAGCTGGAGGGGGTTCCGCCAGCGGTGGTGAACGGGCTGGAAGAAGAGGCGATTCTGGCGCCGTTTGTGGTGCGGAGCGTGGAGGTGGTGGGGCCGCGCGTGGGGCAGCAGCTCCGCCAGCAGGCTCTGCTGGCCACGGGCTTGGCGCTGGCCGGGATGCTGTTTTACATCGGGGTTCGCTTCCGGGAGTGGGTGTACGGGGTGGCGGCGGTGATGGCCGTCTTCCACGACGTGCTGATTACGGTTGGTTTTCTTGCGTTGTTCGACTACGAGTTCAATCTAAACATCGTGGCCGCGCTGCTCACGCTGGTGGGGTTTTCCGTCAATGACACGATCGTGACCTTCGACCGCATCCGGGAGAACGTCCGCCTGCTGCGGCGGGAGTCCTTTCCGGCCCTGGTGAACCGCAGCATCAACCAAACGCTCAGCCGCACCGTGCTCACTTCGGGGTTGACATTCCTAGCGGTGCTGGCGCTATTTTTGCTAGGAGGGGAGGTGCTGCACGGCTTCGGATTTACCCTGCTGGTGGGGGTGTTGGTGGGCACTTATTCTTCTATTTTTATTGCCAGCCCAATTGTGGTAGGATGGAGAGGGAGAGGGAGGAGTGGGGGTCGACCTATAACTCTTCCCAAATCAGAACAGGCTGAGGTCGTGAAGCGGAAGGAAAAGGCCAATATGGCAGGGCGAAGGGGGCGCTGAACCATGTTTGAGAGCATGTTGGAATCCTCCGTGGACAAGCGTAAGAGACAGAACCCGTGGGCCTACCTGATCTCAATTACCCTGCAGACCCTGATGCTGGGGGCACTGGTTCTGGTGGGTTTGATCCACACCGAAGCGCTGCCGGAGTCCATGCAGCTTACCTTTCTGAGCGCTCCGCCCCCGCCTCCGCCTCCTCCGCCACCACCGGCGGCTAAGCCGGTCCGGCGCATCATTCGCAAGCGGGTGAGCCAGATGCAGGCGGGGAAACTGCGCGCACCCAAGGCCATTCCGAAGGAGATTGCGGTCATCGAAGAAGAGGACTTTCCGGAAGACCTGGGCGGTGTGGCCTTCGGCGTCCCGGGCGGCGTGCCCGGCGGTCAGATCGGCGGTGTGATGGGCGGTGTGCTGGGAGGAGTTCTTTCCGCCGCGCCTCCGCCGCCACCGCAAAAGCCGATTCGGGTCAGTTCCGGCGTGCAGTCGGCCAAGGTACTTCGCAAAGTAAACCCGAGTTATCCGCCCATCGCCCGGCAGGCACGGATTCAAGGCGTGGTTCGGCTGGAAGCTATTATTTCCAAGGATGGCACCATCCGGAACCTGAAAGTCATCCAAGGGCATCCGCTGTTGGTGCAGTCGGCTTTGCAGGCTGTGCAGCAGTGGCGCTACGCCCCCACTTTGCTGAACGACCAGCCGGTGGAAGTGATCACTTACATTGATGTAATCTTCAAGCTTGGCTAACTAGGCCAAGTCAGTAGGGGTAGTACGGTACTCTGAGCCGAATGAAGGGCACATTCTTCGGGAGGGGAAAGCAGATATGTACGCCAATTTGTACCTGATGGGGTTGTGGCTGTTGCAGGAAGTCAGCTGGGACCTGCAGAGTATGTGGCAGGCGATGGGTCTCCTGGCCAAGGCGGTGGTGGTCATCCTGTTCATCATGTCGGCCTGGTCCGTGGGAGTGATGATTGACCGCTGGGTCACGTACTCAGCGGCCCGCAAGCAGTCCCGCTATTTCGTGCAGGCGGTGGCCGGCTCTTTGCGCGAAGGCAAGCTGGACGATGCCATTCGCGTGGCCGAGCGCAGCAAGAAGAGCCACATCGCCAAGGTGGTGGCCACCGGCTTATCGGAGTTCCAAGCCTCCACCGGCTTGTCGGAACAAGAGGTGATTGAGGCCAGCCAGCGCGGATTGGAGCGTTCAGTCGCCATCGTGCACGCCGAGCTCAAGCGCGGCCTGGGCGGCTTGGCCACCATCGGCGCTACCGCTCCCTTCGTGGGATTGTTTGGGACCGTGGTGGGCATCATCAACGCCTTCAAGGGCATTGCGGCGGCGAAGGCCACCGGTTTGTCGGCCGTGGCGGGCGGTATTGCCGAAGCTCTGGTCGCTACCGCGCTGGGGCTGTTCGTGGCGGTGCCCGCCGTCTGGGCGTACAACTACTTTGCCGGCAAGATCGAATCTTTTGACGTGGAGATGGACAACAGCTCCAAAGAGCTGATCAACTACTTCATCATGCGTCGGAAGAAGTAGGAGCGGACTGTCATGGGCTACAAAGTCAAAGCGCCGGAACTGATGCCGGACATCAACGTAGTGCCGATGGCCGACATCATGCTGGTCATGCTGATCATCTTTATGGTGATCACACCCATGCTGCAAAAAGGCTTCAGCGTGGAGATGGCCAAAACCGATAACCCCCGCGACATGAAGGAGGCCGACAAGGACGATGCCGTGGTGCTGGCGGTGACGCGCGACGGCCGGTTCTACCTCGGCAATCAGCAGATTCCGTTGGAGCAGGTCGTGGAGCAAGTTAGCGAGATGCTCGAGGGCCGCCTGGATAAGACCGTCTACGTCAAGAGCGATGCCCGCGCCCGCTACGGCGACGTAGTGAAAATTGTGGATGAAATCCGCGCCGCGGGCGTGGATCAGATCGGGCTGCTGACCGACCAGCGAGAGCGCAAAGGGCCGCTTATCTCGGTGCCGGCGGTGGCCGGGGCGACAAGCGGCTCGTAGCCCGAGAGGACAAGGAGGACCACCTGATGGGAATCAGTATGGGAAAGGGCAAGAGTGTGATGTCCGAGCCCAACATCGTCCCCTTGATTGACATTCTGCTGGTGCTGATCATCATTTTCATGGTGGTCACCCCGCTGGTACCCAAGGGTCTGGACGCGCTGGTGCCGCAACCCCCGCCGCCCGACCAGCAACAGGTGGATGTCGACCTCAGGACAGTGGCCATCCAGCTCGAGTGCGCCAACGCCAGGTGCACGGGAGTGCTCCTGAAGATCAATCAGCAGGACGTGACCTGGGAAACCCTGGGGCCGCGGTTGCAGGACATCTTCAAGACCCGGGCGGAGAAAGTGGTCTTCGTGAAGGCGGCGGACGACTTGGAATTTTCCCACGTCGCGCGCGCGATTGACATTGCCAAGGGCGCCGGCGTGGACAAGATCGGCTTAATCACAGCCAAGATCGAGATGGGGGAGTAGCGCTGGCTACCCTCGATCACCCGTACAACTGTTTACCGAGGAGAGGGATGCGTTCGTCCACTAGCCTGACCATTGCACTGATTTTCCTGCTGCTGGCGGCCACCGGGTGCAACAAGCTCAAGGCCCGCGACGAATTGAACAAGGGCGTGCGCGCCTACAAGGGGGGCGAGTTTGAATCCGCGATCGAGCACTTCAAGCAGTCCATCGGACTCGACCCTGAATTGTTGACCGCGCGGGTGTACTTGGCCACCGCTTTCGCCTCGCAGTTTGTCCCCGGTTCTCCCTCCGAGCAGAACATACTGTTTGCCCAGACCGCCATTGGCGAATTCGAGAAGGTGCTGGAGGTGGAGCCGGAAAACCTGACGGCCTTGTCATACATCGCCAGCCTGTACTACGGCCTGGGCGGATCGGAGCAGACCGACCAGGGCGTACGCGAATTCTTCGACAAGGCCAAGGAGTTCCGGCGTCGCTTGATCGAGGTTGACCCGCAGAACCCTGAGCACTACTACTCCATCGGGGTCATTGACTGGGCCCTTGCTTTCAAAACGAACATGGCCAAGAGAACCGAGTTGGGGTTGCGCCCCGATGTGCCCTTGCCCCGTCGCTCGCTCCAGCAGTTGGCGGACGAAAACTCTGCTCTGGTGGAAGAGGGCAGCGAGATGCTGGAAAAGGCAATCGAGATCAATCCCACCTACATCGACGCCATCACTTACTTGAACCTGATGTACCGCCAGAAAGCTGACATCGTCGCTACCTCCCAGGAGCGCGAGGAGTGGCTCCAGCGGGCGGACGAGCAGTTCGCGCGCCAGGAACGCTTGCGGAAGCGGAAAGAAACGCAAGAGGTGGACGCCAACGGCGGCAACTGAGCTTCGTTGTTGCGCTCCCACAGGGAGCGTTTTTCGGCCGGCCGGGGGAGCACCGGGCCGGCTTTCTCAGTAACAAGGTAAAAAGGTGATTGTGTCCACCGACGTTCGAGGTGTGCGCCAGGAGACGCTCGCCAACGGGTTGACGATCCTGACCGAGCAGATGCCGCACGTGCGCTCGGTGGCGGTGGGCATTTGGGTGAAGAGCGGCTCGCGGGCCGAGCCCGCGGAAGTGAACGGGATCAGCCACTTCATCGAGCACACCGTCTTCAAGGGCACCACCAGCCGCAGCGCCGAGCAGATCGCCAAAGAGTTGGACTCCGTGGGTGGGCACATGGACGCCTTCACGTCCAAGGAGATCGTTTGCTTCAACGCCAAGGTGATGGATGAGCACCTGCCGCGAGCCCTGGACGTCCTGGCCGACTTGGTGCTGGAGCCGTTGTTCCGGGAAGAGGACTTGCGCAAAGAGCAGGGCGTCGTCTTGGAAGAAATCAAGATGGAGCAAGACAACCCGGAGTACCTGGTCCAGGAAACCTTCACGCAAAACTTCTGGCCTCACCACTCCATCGGACGGCCCATCCTGGGCACCAAAGAAAGTGTGCTCCAGTTCAACAGCCAGTCGGTGCGCAACTTTTTCCAGCGCTGGTACCGTCCCGAGCGCATGCTGGTCACCGCCGCCGGCCGCTTGCACCATGACCGCTTTGTCGAGCTGGTGGCGGGCCACTTTAACCGGCTCCAACGCCATCAAGAGACCGGCCCGGAAACGAGTGACCACCAGCCGCGCGCCCATGCGGCCCTGGCGACGTGCGCCAAGCCGGAGTTGGAGCAAGTCCAACTCTGTCTGGGCGTGCCCTGTTCCCCGCTCCCGGATCAGCGGCGCTATATCGTCAGTTTGCTGAGCCTCATCCTGGGTGGTGGAATGAGTTCCCGGCTGTTCCAGAAAGTGCGGGAGCAGCGCGGCCTGGTGTATTCCATTTTTTCCGACGCCAGCGCTTACCGCGACACCGGCTGCTTCTCGGTTTCGGCCGGCACCGGGCACGAAAACGTCCAGCAGGTGCTACGTTTGATTCTGGAAGAGTTCAGTCTGTTGAAGCGCGAGCCGGTGCCGGCGGACGAGTTGCGGCGGGCCAAAGATAACCTCAAGGGTGGATTGCTGCTCTCGCTGGAGTCCACTTCCGCCCGCATGGGCAGCCTGGCTCGGCAGCAGATTTATTTCGGGCGGGTGTACGACCCGGAAGAGATCCTCGCCCGGGTCGAGGCCGTGACCGCGGAAGAAATCCAGCAGGCCGCGCGCGACTTCTTCCAGCCGCAGTTGGTGGCCGCTGCCGTTCTCGGCAAGCTGGACGGTTTCGAGCTCCGTCGGGACCAGTTGGCCTGCTGACCGTCGCCGGCTCAAGCGGGCGACGCGCCTCTCTCACCCAACCGGCAACCGCGCCTCTCGCTTCAGCCCAGGTCGGGTTCCACCTGCAGCGCGTCGTTGAACCGGTTGGTGAAATTGGCCGTGCAGATCACCAATGTCAGTTCCACAATCTGATCTTCGGGGTAAAAGTTTTTCAACTCCTCCAGCGCGCGCTCGCGCAAGCCGGCGGCGCCTCGGGTCACGCGCTCCGCGTAGAGCAGCGTGGCTTTCTCTTTCTCGTCGAACAACGGGCTGCGCTGGTAAAACTGCATTGCCTTGATTTGTTCTTCCGTAACCCCTGCCTGCTTCGCCGAAGCAGTGTGCGCGCGGGTTCAATACTCGCAGCCGTTCAGCAATGAAGTCTTCAGGTAGGCCAGCTCCTTATACTTGGGTTCAATCGTTCCCTCGCCCATTGCTGCGCCGTAGAACGGCACGAAATTCTTCAGCACGGCCGGGCGCTGCGCCATCACCGCAAAGATGTTGGGCATGCGCCCGAACTTCTTCGTCAGCCCGTTATAAAGGTCCTGTACTTCCGCTGCCGCTTTCTCTTTCGGTACTGGGTTCACCGCTGCCATAGGATTGCCCTCCTCTTAAGTGCGCTTTACGGGATCAACCGAGAGGAGCCAGTCTAACTCTTCGCGGCGTGTCCGCGCAAGCTGCAACCGGCCAGAACAGAGAAACTCGATGCAGCTTTCGGACGGCCTCCGCAACCAATCGCCGGCTTGGGCATAGGGGAGCCAACGGAAAAACCTTCTTGACGCCTTCGCTGGAACTTGGTACGCAAGTTCCAACATGAGCAACATGAGATGGAGAGGTGCAATGATGCAGAAAAGCAGATTCGTATTGGCGACGGCTTTGGCGATCGGCGTGGCTGCCGGTGGGCTTCCTGCCGCTGCGCAAGCAATCCCCACCAAAGTCCCCACCAAAGTCATGGTTCGGGCTGTCTCCCGCGACGCTAAAGTCATTCAAGACCCGGTCGGCGGCGCCCGCATCACCATCCGTGAGGTCGCGACGGGAAATGTTCTCGCTCAGGGTGTGCAGCAGGGGAGAAGCGGCAATACCGAATTGATCATGGTCAAGCCCCGCGCACGCGGCGCCACGGTCTTCGACACGCCCGGCACCGCTGGCTTCCTGGCCACGCTGATGCTCGACCGCCCCACCGTGGTCGAGATTACCGCCGAAGGTCCGCTGGGCAACCCGCAGGCCACCCAGCGCGCTTCTAAGACCCTGCTGCTGGTTCCGGGACAGCACGTTTTGGGCGAGGGCGTGCTGCTGGAGATTCACGGCTTTATCGTGGATCTGTTGGCGCCGGTCGCCGGTGCTGAAGTCCGGGCGGGTCAACCGCTGCCGGTGCGCGTCAAAGTCACCATGACTTGAGGATGTCCCACCGAGCCCGGTGGGCTCTGGGACGCCGACAAGATTCAGGTAGTGGCGCGGCTGCTGCGCGACGGCGACGTCATAGCGGAAACCACGCTCGCTTTCGCCGGCGAGCGCAGCACCTATGCCGGCGAGCTTCCTCTTTCCACCGCTGGCCCGGTCGAGCTAATGGTTCTGGCCATGGACCCCGCCAACGCCAACTTCGGCTGGGCCCGGCAGGAGTTCGTGGTCGCTCACTGAGCCTTGCCCCGGCGGCGAGAGCGTCGTTCGATTTGCTGACATTGTAACGCCACGTTTCGCGGTTGACGCTCGGCGGCTTTCCTGTTACACCACTGCCAGCCACTGGGAGGGCAGGGTCACGGCGGTCGAGTTCACCATTCTGGGCAGCGGTTCGTCGGGCAACGCCGCCCTTCTCTCCACCGCCCGCACGCGCCTGCTGATTGACGCCGGCCTCTCCAAGCGCACCATTCGCAAGCGCATGGTCGAAGCCGGCCTGCGTCCCAACGGTCTCGACGGCATCGTCCTCACCCACGAGCACGCCGACCACGCCGGCCACGCCGCCGCGCTGGCCCAAGAGTTCAACGCGCCCGTCTATCTGGCCGAGGGCACCCGCCAAGCCCTGCGGGAAGGGCAGCGGCTGCCGCGCGTCGAGCACTTCCAGCCCGGGCAGCGCTTCACCGTCGGCGATATCGAGGTGGCGCCTTTCCTCGTGCCCCACGACGCGTCCGACCCGGTCGCTTTCCGCTTCCAGGCCGAAGGCGTCAAGATCGCCTTCGCGGTGGACCTGGGCTTCCTGACCACGCTGGTCAAAGAGCACCTGCGCGGCTGCGACTGCCTGGTGGTGGAAGCCAATCACGACTTGGAAATGCTGCGCCGCGGCCCCTACCCCTGGTTCATCAAGCAGCGGGTGATGAGCCGCCTCGGCCACCTCTCCAACCACGCCCTAGCCGAATTCCTGGAGTTTGAATTCGACGGCGCCGCCCGCCACTTGGTTCTGGCGCACCTGAGCGAGAACAATAACTCCCCGGAAGTTGCCCGGCTGGCCGCCACCCAGGCGTTGGAGCGCCGCCGCGTCCGCTTTCCGCTCTCTCTGGCCGGCTCGCCCGAAGTTCACGTCACCCCCCGCAGCGCTCCCCTCGCCCCCCTGCGCTTCTAACCGGACTCGTTGCCTATTTTTATTTCCCCTGCGCTCTCGGCGGTGAGTTCTACTTCGATTGCCGGAGGAATTTCCTCTCCCGCTCGGCAAATCGGTTATGATTACGCGTTTGCGCCGTTGTTGCTGCGAGTGGAGGGAGTCGCCGCGTGATTCCGCGTTACACCCGGCCGGCCATGGGCCGCGTCTGGACCGACG
>JACZYA010000211.1 GCA_022571295.1 Acidobacteriota bacterium
GGCTCAGGCCGTGACGACCAGGTGAGTGAACTTGTCGGGCTTGGTGCCTGCCAAGACGCGCTTGGCGTAGTCCACACCCAACTTCCGCTCCACCACCTGCTTCCACGGCACCGAACGGCGCTCGATGATTTTCAGGAACGCCCGAAGCAAGCCGGGCTGGACAGGCACGCTATCTTCTAGCGCAGCCTGTACCTCGGCTTCTGTCTCTTCCAGCGCCTTCTTGCGTTCGGCGATCTCGCCCTTGAGAGTGAGAATGTAGGCGAGCTTTTCCTGGGTGATTGTTCCGGTGGGTTGCTGAAACGGTACTGCTTGCGGTACGGTTTGGGTAGCCATCGGTGCACCTCCAGTGCATCTTTGGTTAGGGGCGCGTTCGGTGTTTGCGCACCGGCGCGTCCCGCTCTTTCTATGACCTCAACCGTTTCCCTCGACCCGCTCCATAGACCTTCTGTTTTTCTCTACGGAGCCGGGAAACTTCGGCCTCAGTCCAGAGCCGAAGCCCAACACCATTGCGAAGCCTGGGTCTTGGAGATTTCACCTTGCGCCTTGCGATCCACCGTTGCAGGGTCACGCGGGTGATCCCAACTGCCTCAGCAGCTTCCTTCGTGGTGTAGAGTCTCGCGCTCATCGGATACACTTGTATCAGAACTAGAGGGGGCTGTCAATAGGAAAACAAAAGCGAAAACTACTTGCGCTTGCGGGACCGCCCTGTTACTTACGCTTCAACTCTTTTTTCACTCGCTTAATATCTTTAGTAGTCCAATATCTGATTCTTCGCTGGCCGACCCTAATTGGCTTGGGAGCTGTTATCTTTCCTTTCCGAATCCATTCCCGTAGTGTGGAAGGACTGACTCCGAGTGCTCTTGCCAATTCCGGTGTTGTCTTGAATTGATAGCGGGCATAACCCACAGGCCGGTAAGTATAGTTTCGCGGTTTCATCTTCTTTGACGGTGCGATTCAGGTTTTCCCGCTATTTGTTGCACGGCCACTTGGCAAAGTCTGTGTATTCTCTTGCGTGTGAGTAGGGCATTAACACTACTTTGCGACGGCCAGTTTTGTTGACCGCATCCTCAGTTGTCCACAAATAGCCACCGTTAATTTCGCTTTCGATTTCTTCTCGGCGCTTCTCAGCGGCCTTAGGTGATAGCTTATGCAATCGAATCAGCGCGCGGTCGAATTGAGCGTTGTCGGGATAGTCTGTTGGGTACACGATGAAATAGTATGTAGTCATGGCCTGCCCGCCTTGTTATTTTTCTTCTAGCTCAGCTTCTTCGTATGCCTCTTGGCATTCAATTGAGCAAAACCTTTCCTCAGATTGAGCCAAGGAATCATCAGGGTCGTAGTCAACTTCACACTGTTGGCAATTCTTGGTATTGTTCATGGTTTCCTCCCTACTCGCTACCCGTACCAGACTCGCACTTGGCGATGGCTTGCTTTAACTTCTTACGGAGTGGCCCATGAAAACCGAACTCTGCTTGTTGGTCGTAGTAGTCAAGCGTAGTTAGCGCAAACTTAGCAGCCTCCAGTAGCTCCGCTACCCCTGTTTCGCGGTCAATGATGAGGGCCACCGAATGAATATTAGCACTGGTGTTCGTGGCCAGCCCAGCGAGTGCATTAGCAGCCCTCAACGCCCCAGGTGAAGGTGCCGATGGTTTGGTTGGCAGATTCTTTTGTGTCTTAGGTTGATTCATGGTGTCACCTTCCTATCAATCTCTGCCTTGATCCGGTGGGCTTCTGATATAGACCTGCTTAGTACCTGCACGCATTTGTAGCAAAGTGGCGTAGAGCCATGCTCATCCTCTTTGGTAATAGCTTTGAGTAATCCAGACAACATCTCATACATCTCCGGCGCTTTGGCGATTAGGCGGGCGTTGGCGGCATCATTACCGCCACAAGTAATGGCTAAGATTATGGAGGGCGAATCTATTAGGAAACGCTCCCTATCAACATCTACCTTAGCGTTCCACGGCCCCGGCGTGAACTTACTAGCTGTCTTTGGTTGTGTCATGTTAAACCCCCCTGTCGTGGATTAGCTTTTCTACCTCACTTTGCCGGTCTATATCCAACCAGTTATCAAAGGTGAACGGTATCTCATCGATGTCTCGCTTCGCTTGGCAATACTCTTCGTAGCGTTCTCGATTAGTCTGTTGTGTCATGGTTTCGGTTCCCCTTGTAAGTAGTTCCGCCCTATCGCTTGAGCTTGGTCACTAATCATAATCCACAAGTCAGACTGTTTCACTCTGTCTGGCAAGCGCTCCTCCAGTAGCTTGATATTCCTGGCCAATGAATAGGCAATACCAAGCGTTGAAAGTTCGCTGTCTTTCATTCTTGGTAGCTGTCTCCTCGTCATGGTTCATCCTCCTAGCGGAATGCCCGCTTGCCCATGGTGGCACCATGCCGTGCCATTTTCTAGCGACAGTTGCTCTGCGGCTCTATCCGCATCGGCAATCTGAAACAGCCCGTCCCGCTTGCGCATTGCCATGACTACCATCCCCCCTGCGGTTAGAATCGCCGCAGCGGATAGCTCCCCCACCCCTCGGAGTTGTCAGATACTCCACCCCAGGCGCAAGGGATAGGCGCGGGCAGACAGAGGCTAGGAAAGTGTCAGGTTAGTTGACAGTTGGCGGCGAACTGCTGGGAAAAAGGTGGGAGTCCCAAAAACGGGGGCCGGGGGGCAACCCCTCGCCCCTGCCCTAGACGTTGTTATCTACTGCCAGCCCTTACCCAAAACAAAAATCAAAAATCAAAAATCAGTTTTCGGTCCTGTCCTAGACCTTGGAGGGGGTGCTCATATTTGCTCGGACCGCGCCGCTAGAAGGGGGTTCTAGCCGCTAGAATCGACGATCTTCTCCTGGCAGCCTCTAGGTAGGTTCTGGCCTTTGGAGGGGTGTTTTGGGTCTCCAGAATGGTGTTTTCTCGGAAGGTAAGGTCCCGGGCTAAACTTAGTTGGTTCCACTCTCTTGGCAGACCATCTGCCCATCGCTCCGAACAGCCGCCGCTGGAGGCTCGTCAGCGACCAGTTCCCAACAGGGATACCCCAGACAACTATAGCTGAATGCCATGTTGGTGCCTCCTGTCTGGGCCCTCAGCTTGATTTCTGCTGCCGTGGCCAATCTTAATCCTCGCTAATCCCGCATTCGCCGCACCGTATATGCGGATCTGGATTCATAAGGCACTTTGTAGTTTTTTTCATACAGGCAAGCAATTCGCATTCGACGGAGATGAATCTAATGGCTTCCTCTGTAATGAAAACCAGTTGCTTACAGCTACTCGTGTCCTCCTCAATTGGTCTGGCGCAGGTCAGCTCTTGGAATGCCATGTAACGCGCTACAAGAGGGTACTTCGCCTTGACGGCAAGGTACTCTTTCCTGAGTTGGTCACGGAATTTACCAACAAACTCCTGCCGAGCTTGAATGCTGGTGGTGCCTGTCCCTAGGCGATCAGCCCGTGACGTTGTAGACTGTTGACCGAACATGACACCTGTGGATGTAATGGCGGCAAGCGCCACCACGATCAGAATCCCTAGCTTTTTCATAGGTTTTGTCCTCTTATTTGATAGTTAGAACCGGAATTAGTTTTTTGGCCTTGCCTCTGGTGGAACGCGTGCTCCATGTATCTTGCTTGAACTTTGGGTTCCCCGACCCCTACGTAGGTCGGATTGTGGCCCTGCTTAGGTGGGCTTGTCTACTAGCTTGGAGTCCAGGTACTAAAAACCTAGCCGGCTAGCTAGACTTTAATAATTCGGCCAGGGAAGGAAAGGCGAAAGCGTGGCGACCCATGCCGTCATAGATGGGTAAAACTGTGGGGTATTCGGCGATTGCAGTTTTCCCTAG
>JACZYA010000212.1 GCA_022571295.1 Acidobacteriota bacterium
GCCGCAGGGATTTTCGCTTCCCCCCAGGCAGGGGCCTGGGGGCTCGGTGTGAAATTAAGACACTATCTGGCGGTCGGTTCGGGTTGACAACCTCTGGGGGTCGGCGGCACTCTAAGCAAGAGCGGTGGGAGGTGCGCGGATGAGACCTATCTTGTATGCAAGTCTGGTTGTGCTGCTGGCGACGTCGCTGTTGTTCGCCGCCAGCAAAGCGGAGCGGCGGCTGGCGAATTGCGCCACCGTGCTGGAAGAGATTCTGAACATCCCCGATGGCATCCCGAAGGAACTGCTGGATAAGGCCGAGTGTGTGGTGGTGTTCCCCTCGGTGAAGAAGTTCGCCATCGGCATCGGCGTCAGCTACGGCCGGGGAGCGATGGTCTGCCGCAGCGGAAAGAACTTCTCCGGGCCCTGGGGCGCGCCGGCCATGTATCGCTTGGAAGGTGGCAACATCGGCTTTCAACTGGGCGGGCAGGCCACCGATTTTGTTTTACTGGTGGTGAACCCCAAGGGCGCCAACTCAATCCTCAAGAGCAAGGTCAAGCTGGGGGCGGACGCGTCGGCTGCAATCGGACCCAAAGGCCGCACTGCGACCGCGGCCACCGATGCTTACATGCGCGCTGAAATTCTCAGCTACTCTCGTTCACGCGGCCTTTTTGCCGGCGTTTCTCTGGAAGGTTCCACCCTGCGCCAGGACAAGAATGCGAACAAGAGGATTTACGGGCGCCAGATCGCAGCCCGGGCGATTGTGCTGGGCGGAGGCGTGCCCGTACCGGCGTCCGCCAGCCGCTTGGTCAGCGTGCTGCAAAAAGCCTCACCCAATAACCTGTCTGAGTAGGTTCTTCCGAAGAGACCGGCGGTTCGCTCACATCTTCGGGCCCGGTTCCTCTGTTGCTAAGTGACTCTGGGAGTGGAACCATGCCCGCAGGGGTTTGAGGTGGGGAGCGCGGCTGCGCCGGACGGCAGCGCGGAGTCGCGCAACATCAGCGGGGCGGTCCACGTCGTACCACGGGGGCAGCAGCGCCAGCTTGCGGCGGGCGCGCCGCAGCCGGGCGCGGGTCTGCGCAAAGGTGCGGGAGGTGCCCCAGGCGATGCCGTCAAACATCTCCGGCAACACCTTGCGCGCTCCGATCAGGTAGTAGCCGCCGTCGTGCGCCGGACCGATCACCACCTCGGCCCGCCGCAGCGCCCGGAGGGCTTGCAGAATCCGCGCCCGCGGCACGGTGGGGCTGTCGGAGCCAAGAAACACCACACACTCGTGCCCCCGGGCCAGGAGTTCGGTCAAGGCGCGCCGCAGCCGCCCGCCCAGAGTACGTCCGCGCTGCGTGCGCACAGTCAAGGCCGAGGGGAAGCGCAGCCGCCGCGCTGCCCGCGTCGCAGCCGGTTGCGTGCCGGTGAAGTAAATCCTTTTTTCAATCCCGGCCGGCAGCCCGGCAACGAGACGTGCTGTACTTTGGAGGCAGGCTTCGTGCAGATGCAGGGCGGCGGTGGCGCCCAGCGCCGGGATGAGCCGGGTTTTCACCCGCCCGCGCCGGGGCAAGCGCGCAAACACTACCACCGCTGCTTTCTTCATGATCCGAAAAGAAAAGGCCCCGGTCTTGGGGCCTGCTTGGAGCTGGCTTGGCCCAGCTTAGATGAAAAGTTCTTCGTCAGACTGTTGCCGGCCGCGATGGCGCTCGCGCCGGGCGGCCAGGAAGTCGATGGCGGCTTTCACGCCTTGGATGACGGCCGTGGCCTCGCGCACCGGGCCGACGACGTTTTCCCGCACCGCCGTGCCGGCTCTCTCCAGGTTGCTGAGCGCCTGGCTGAGCAATTGGTCCAGGCGGATGATTTGCAGGCGCACGCGGTCGGCCAACTCATCGGTCAGTGCGTCGAACTTTTGCACTTGGCGGCGGGCGTCGCGGCTGAGCCCTGCGATGTCTTCCAGCACCGACCGGCTGCTCTCCCGCACCGTGGTGGTAATTTCATCCACGTTGTCCAGGATGGGGCTGACCTGCTCTTCCATCCGGCGTTGCAGCCCGCGGGCAGCTTCGCTCATCCGCCGCAAGGTGAGGAAGATGGCCAGCAGCACACCGGCTTGCAAGAGCAGCGCCAGGGCCGTGAGCGCGACGAACCACGTCATTTGGGTTTCCACCGTTGGCTCCGTTTCCGCTTACGTTTGGCTACATCTTTCGTTTTTCGTCCTGGTAGGCGCGTTTGCCGGCTTCCAGGGCGGCTTCCAGCGACTCGCGCTGTCGCCCCGCCACTTCTTTTCCCTTTTCTGCATACTCCTCGGCCCGGTCCCGAAGTACGCGCCCTTGTTTTTTCACGTAGTCACGCCCGTCCTGCGTCCGTTCGCGAAGGAATTCCCGCGTCTCCTCGCCGGAGCGCGGCGCGAACAACAACGCCAGGATGGAACCGATGCCGATGCCTGCCAGGAAATAAGAGAACTTGGATCCACCATCTGATGCCATGTTTCACCTCGTCTGTACGGAGTCTAGCACCTGCAACTTGCTTTTACAAGAAAACCTCGGGTTCGCGAGTGGGTTAGTTTCACGATGTTGATTTGTCGCTGAGCCCGGCGGCACCTGCCTGCCTACCACAGGCAGGCCGCCGGGTGGAAAAGCGGCACAAACGCCCCGTGGCAGGTGCCCTTCGACTCTGCTCAGGACAGGCCACGGGGCTCGGCGTGTGCTTCCCATTTTCAAGAGGACCCGCTACCTCGGGTCCTCCGACGGTACCATGCGCCCGGTTGGCCCGGTTGAGACTTCGCCCGCTGGCAGGCCGGAACACCGCTCCCGAGCGGTTCCGGGGGTTGCCATTTCGGTGGTTGACACTTTGTCCCCCGGTCGGGTAGTATTTGCTTTAGCGGAGGGCATGGGGGGAAGGTATTAAAGAGCAGCCCTTCACTCCCCGGCCTGGTTTTCCCAAGGGGATGCCCGGGCCGGAGGGAGAGAGTCAAACCTCCAAGGGTCCTCGTCCCTTCGCAGGGGAGGAGGGTTCTGAGTACGTTCTCGAACTGCTTGAGGATACCCTCGCCCAGCTCGAACCCGCCCTTCAAGGCACCTTCCTACAAAAGCTCCTCCAGCGTTTAGCCGGAGTGGATGTCTCCGAAACCGAGAGTCTGAACCATTGGCAGGAGGTTTTGCGCCGCCGCAGCGAGATGGCCGAGCGTCTCGGCCGTTCGGTCAGTTTGAAGACCGCCGCGACGGATTACTTTGGCAGCGTCCAACTGCTCCAAAAATCCATCCTGCTGGATTACGGGGAGCTCAAGCAGCTCCGCCACAACGCCGCCACCGACGCGCTCACCGGGCTCTACAACCGCCGCCTCTTCGACGAGTATTTGACCAAGGAGCTGAACCGCTCCCGGCGCTACGCTTATCCGCTGGCCTTGCTGCTGTTTGACCTGCGCAACTTCAAGCAAGCCAACGACACCTATGGCCACGCCGTGGGCGACGAAGTCCTCCGCAGCCTGGCCCGCGCGTTCGTTGAGACCATCCGCGGTTCCGACTATCCCTGCCGCATTGGAGGCGACGAGTTCGCCCTCCTGCTTCCCCAGTCAGAGAAAAGCAGCGCGTTTGCGCTGGCGCAACGCATTACCGAGAAGTTCGAGCTCTATGCCCAGGCGTTGGCCCCCAACGTGGGGCTGGGCCTCGACTACGGAGTCACGTCCTTCCCCGACGACGGAGAGAGCGCGACGACCCTGTATGAGGGAGCCGATCGCCAGCTCTACGCTCACAAGAAAGCGCGCGCCAGGTTCCTGCCGAGTCTCAGGTTCCCGCCCAGCCGCAGGTTCCCGCCCAGCCGCAGGTTCCCGCCCAGCCGCAGGTTCCCGCCCAGC
>JACZYA010000005.1 GCA_022571295.1 Acidobacteriota bacterium
GGGGCCGTCGTCGAGCGCAAAGACAGTGGCCTGGCCCTCGAAGCGGAAGATGCTGCCATAGACGTTGGGCTTGCCCAGCAGCACGCAGGCGTCGTTGACCAGATAGCGGGTGGGGAAGTTGTCGGTGCCGTCCACGATGATGTCGTAGTCGCGCAGGATGTCGAGCGCGTTCTCGCTGGTGAGCTTGACTTCGTGGGTGTCAATCTGGATTTCTGGGTTGAGGCCGTGCAAGCGGTCGCGGGCGGCTTCGATCTTGCGCTTGCCCACGTCTTGCGTGGTGAAAGTCACCTGCCGTTGCAAGTTGGTGAAGTCCACCACGTCGAAGTCCACCAGGCCCAGTCGGCCCACGCCGGCGGCGGTCAGGTAGAGACCCAGCGGCGCGCCCAGCCCGCCGGTGCCGATCAGCAGCACCTTGGCGGCTTTGAGCTTCAACTGCCCGTCCATGCCGACCTCGGGCATGATCAAGTGGCGGCTGTAGCGCAGGATTTCCTGCTGCGAGAGCGCCGGCACCTCAGCCGTTTGCTGATTCTTGATTGCAGTTTGATTGCTCATTGTCTTTACTCCAACGCTGCTTTCGTAAATCCCTCCGGGGCTAAAGCCCTGATTGGAGGCCTCTGTTTAGGGCAGAGCTGAAGCCCTGCCCCGCCGAACTTTCCTGTCGCCCGCATGGCGGGTCAGGCCTTCAGGCCTGACTTACTGGCAACCGCTTTTATCTGCGGCTTTAGCCGCTGAGGACTCTATTCCGCCGGCGATGGAGGGCACGATGCTGACCACGTCGTTCTCCTGTACCGGGGTGTTTTCCTTTTGCAGGTAGCGGATGTCCTCGTCGTTGAGATAGACGTTGACGAAGCTGCGCAGCTTGCCGTCGTCGGTGTAGAGATGGCGGCGCAGGTCGCTGTGTTGGGTGGTCAACTCGGTCAGCAACTCGCCAATGGTCTTCGCTTTCAGGTCAATCGCCTCCTGCTTGCCGGCGTATTGCCGCAGCGGCGTGGGAATAATTACTTTCGGCATCAGCCTTTACCTCTCATCGGTTTTGACATCACACCCAGCGGCCTGCCTGCACCTGCCTGCGGTAGGCAGGGTAGGCAGGCGGGAACTCGTCCTGAAAGCTCGCCCTGAAGGGCCGCTAGGTTGGACTTCAGCATGTCTTGTAGCCCTCCGTCCAGCCCCGTGGCTTGTCCTGAGCCTGTCCCGAGCGAAGTCGAGGGGCAGAGAGGCGAAGGGCCCTCGCCACGGGGAACCTCCCAAATTCCTCAGGGGCTAAAGCCCCTCTTTTTTTCTCAGCCTGTTCGGCGGGGTTGAAACCCCGCCCCGCCAAAGAATCTTCACCTTCTTGTTGTTCTGGCGGGTCAGGCCTTCAGGCCTGACACTCTTCTCACATCCTCAATCCTTGGCTTTAGCCACTGAGGCCGTCTTTCCCCCATTTGATTCAGCGGGTTCCCGCATGGGTTCCGCCAGGAAGCGGCTGCGGTCTTCCGCCAGCACCCAGTTAGTGGTTTCCTGCGCCGTGCCCCCCTGAACGCGGACGATAATATAAGAATACCACGGCAGCGCATGCTCGCGGTCGTAGTCCGACGGACGCGCGGGATGGTCGGGATGAGAATGATAAAAACCTACAATCTCCAGTCCCTGCGCGCGCGCAAACTTTTCGGCGGCGCGGTAGTCGTCGGCTGTGACCAGGAAACGCGTGCGGGCGGCTTCGTCCTCACGGCGATTGTCGAGCGGCAGCAGCGCCCGCACCGCCTTGCCGCTCTCGTCCGTCAATACACCCAGCAGCGCCCCGCAACACTCGTGCGGATAGGCGCGCGTCCCGTGCCCGCGAATCTCCCCCAGCAGTGTTTCGCTAATCTCCAACGCCATCTATACGTCCTCGTCCCAGAAGCGCTCGCTCAGATACTTGTCGGCGCCGTCAGGACATATGATGACCATGACCGCGCCTTCGCTTCGGGGAACGCGCCGCGCCAACTCCAGCGCCACCCAAATTGCCGCCCCCGAAGAGACCCCCACCAGCAGGCCCTCCTCGCGCGCCATCATCTTCACCAGGCGGTAGGCGTTCTCAGTGGCCACGGCCAAGTCTTCGTCGGCCAGCGCGGGGTCGTAGATGCCGGGCACGATGGCGGTCTCCATGTGCTTCATGCCTTCCAGGCCGTGGAAGGGCCCGTCGGGCTGAAACGAGATGCAGCGAATACGCGGGTTGAACTCCTTCAGACGGCGGGTGGTGCCGACGAAAGTCCCGCTGGTGCCGAGCCCGGCGATGAAGTGCGTGATGCGCCCGGCGGTCTGCTCCCAGATCTCCACCGCCGTGCCATTGTAGTGCGCCTGCCAGTTGGCGGGGTTGTTGTACTGGTCGGGATAAAAATAGGTGTCGGCGTCTTGGGCGTAGAGTTCCCTGGCTTTGCGGATGGCGCCGTCGGAGCCTTCGGCCGGGTCGGTCAGGATCAACTCTGCCCCGTAAGCCTTGAGAATTCGCTTGCGCTCCAGGCTGGCGTTGGCCGGCAGGCAGAGCCGTACCCGGTAGCCGCGGGCCGCGCCCAGCAAAGCGTAGGCGATGCCGGTGTTGCCGGAGGTGGCGTCCAGAATAATCTTGCCGGCGGTGAGCTTCCCGCTGCGCTCGCCTTCCAAAATCATGTTGAGCGCCGGGCGGTCTTTGACCGAGCCGCCGGGGTTGAACCACTCCGCCTTGAGGTAGAACTCCACCTGCGGGAACTCGCGCCCCACCCGCGCCACGCGCAGCAGCGGCGTGTGACCCACGCGCTCGGCCACCGAGACGCCCAGCGGCAGCTCGATTTTAGTTTTTTCGGTCAGAGTCAACGCCCCTCCAACGCTCTGCATATAGTTAGATGCATCAGAGAGAATCATTCGATTCTACGGATACGCGCAGGGGGAGGTCAACCGATGTACGGCCCAACCACACGAAAGCGCCGCTCAACGGCTGGTAGAAGCGCCTGGTGGCGCAGACCTGCCTGCGCCTGCCTGCCCGCCACGGGCGGGCCTGCGGTAGGCAGGTACCAATCAACTAATCAACAATCCATCCATCGTGGAGCTTGATGATTCGACTCCCATAGGAAGCATTGAACTCGGAGTGCGTGACCTGGATGATGGTGGTTCCCTCTTCATTCAACCGCTTGAACAGGTCCATGATTTCCTTGCCCTGGCTGGAGTGCAGGTTGCCGGTGGGCTCGTCGGCCAGAAGCAGTTTGGGTTTCCCGATGATGGCGCGGGCGACCGCCACCAACTGCTGCTGCCCGCCGGAGAGCTGCGTGGGGTAGAGGTCTTTCTTGCCGACGATTTGGAAGCGGTCCAGGATGTCGCAGACGATGGTCTCGCGCTGCGCTTTCTTGATGTCGCGGTAGGAGAGCGGAATGTCCAGGTTTTCGTAGACGGTCAGGTTGTCGAGCAGGTGGTACTGCTGGAAAACAAAGCCGACGTACTGCTTGTGCAGCTCCGTGCGCTGCCGGGGGTTGAGCTTGTGGACGAGTTGATCCGCAAAATAAAACTCGCCGCCGGAAGCGCTGTCGAGCATGCCCAGGATGCCCAGCAAGGTGGACTTGCCGGCGCCCGAAGGCCCCATGACGGAGACGAACTCCCCTTCCTTGATGTCAATGCTGATGCGACGCAGGACGAAGGTCTTCCCGGCCCCGGTCTTGTAGAACTTTTCCAGATCGATCATCCGAATCATGGTCGTGGGCGGAGCGCCTGCACCCCCTCCTCCTTCAGTCTATTACTCCTGCGGTTCCGCTGCAGTTTAACCGACGAGTCGGCCAGAAGGCCGAGAATGAATACACGTCATCCGGCGAAGAGGGCAGCGCTGGCTTGCCGGGTGAGTTGACGTTCGGCTACACTGGCGCAATCCATGGCTCGACAAACCGAAACACCCAAACCACTGCTGGAGACAGCCTTCGAGGACGGCACGCTCGACCTTCTGCGTGCCGCTGGCTTCGAGGTCGCCGTAATCGGCAGCAACCCCGAGCGCATCCGCGTGCTCAAGGACGCCTGCGCGGCGCTGTTCGAGCGGCAGTCCGACGAGACGCTGCGGCTGGCGCAGGCGCCGGGCTACCTGATCCGAGGCGAGATCGGGCGGCTGTGGGACGCCGGCTACCAGAAGTTCTGGCTGCTGGGCCCGCCCACCGACGAGCCCTTCAACGAGCCGCACCGCCCGGCGCTGGCCGCGCAACTGAAAGCCCTGCACCGCTTCGACGCCGAGTTGAAGGCCGCGCTCGGCATTCCCAGCTTCTACAACGAGTCCATCGGCAGCACCAACGAGATCAGCGCCTACGACCGCGTCCACGGGCGCGACTCCTCCTCCGGACAGCGCTTCTCCTGATTGCCCGTCGTGACGGCGCGGCGCGTCCACGTTGACCTCACCGGCCGGACGGCGATGGAACTTTCTGGTGCGGGACTCGTATTAATTGTTGTGGGGCGGTCGTATGGCTGCCCGCGGAAATAAAGTTTCAAACCAGTCGCAGCAGCGGTACAATGCACTCGGGAGGGAGGAAACCATGAGCGAACCGTTGAAAGAAATGGCCCACTTTGCCGGCAAGGCCTGCGGCACCATTGTCAAAGACGTGGCGGAGTTCTCCCAGCCGCTGACGGAAGCGTTCCGTCAAGGCTGGCGCGAAGCCATGGCCGACCAGCCCAAGCCCAAAACCGAGCCCGCGCCCGCAGCCGACAATCACGCTGCCGAGTCGGCCTAAGCCTCGGGCCCGGCCCGAACCCGCTTCCAAAGGAACGCCGCATGCCCAGTGTTGTTGCTGTCGTTGACGATCTCTTCTTTGTCTCCAAGTTGCAGGAGACCGCGCGGCTGGTGGGCGCGCAACTCGTGACGGTGCGCGCGGCCGCCTTTCACCTCGACGACTTGCGCCAGCAGAAGCCCGCGCTGATTATCTTCGATCTGAACACCACTTCGGGAAACGCGGCCGAGCTGATTCGCCAACTCAAAAGCGACGCTGAGTTGAAGGAAATCCCCGTGATGGCTTTCTTCTCGCACGTGCAGGTGGAGTTGCAGCGCGCCGCCCAAGAAGCCGGCTGCGACCAAATTCTGCCGCGCTCCCAATTCACCGCCACCCTGCCGCAACTCCTGCGCCAGTTCGCACCCGGCGCACAGCCCACGCCCGCAAGCTAACAAAGTGCTAAAAAAGATTCTTGTGGTGTCATTCTGAGCGAAGCGAAGAATCTCGCTTCTGGAGAAAGCAGCGAGTTAGAGATTCTTCGTCGCCTGCAGTAGGCAGGGCGGGCAGGCCTGCCTACCGCAGGCAGGCTCCTCAGAATGACAAGCGCGGCGAGTTCGTCAGTACCTTGCTAACCTGAAACACTCTGTGGGCTCTGGGTCTCGGTGGAAAATCGGGCGGGCTAGCGGACAGCTTCCAGCGCCACCAAGAAGGGCGTGCGGTCGCGCAGGTGCGGCTCCAGCACGGCGGGATTGCGATTGCGCTGCACTTCGAGGCCGATTTGCTCCAATTGCGCCCGGCTCAACTCCTCCGGCATCTGGTACACGAACTCCAGCCGCCGGTTGGCGGCGCCTGCCAGCGGCGTTCGCTGCGCCACCGTGTAGAGTCCCTGCGCGCCCCAGAGTTGCAGGTCGGTCTCCAGCGTCGCGCCGAACTTTTCCCGCACGCTGGCAAAAGTTTCCTGCCCCAGGCGCAGCCCGGCCAGGGTGGGGATGTTCAGCGCCTGCGTCCCGTCCAGCGCCACCCCAACCTTCTCCAGTCGACCGTCGCCGTCGGCGTTGAGGCGAATGAGAACGCCGGCTTCCAGTTCCCACTCGTACTGGAAAATCGGCCGCCCATCGCTGGTCCAAGAGCGGGAGCGGGTCTCCAAACCAAAGCGTTCGCGCGCCTGCGCCAGCGTATCGCCCGGCTGCAAGCCAGCCAATGTGCTCCGGGTGGCGTCCTGCTCGAACAAGGCCAGGATGGCCGGCGGCGCGGTCGCGGCGTCATTCTCTTCGCCCCCCTGTTCCACCTTCGCCCGCAGGCGCTCCACTTCCTGCCGCAGGAGTTCCATCTCCTCCTGGCTGGCCGACCCGCCGCAACTCGCCAGCGCCAGAACCAGCAGCGCCACCCCGGCGCTCACCCTGTACTGTCCGAAACTCATCGCCGCTCTCATAACCCGCTATTCTAGCACTCGCTCCACCGCTGCTGAATTTTTCCCTGGCAGGCCGCCGCGCCTGTTGTAGAATACGGTTTCTTTATCGGAAAGAGAGAAGACGTACGCAGGAGCTAAGCAAGTAAGCTGATTCCCATGACTGCCCGTGCCTCCACTCTCAGCTTGATGGATGTCCTGCTCCCCCGCGCCACTCTGGTCCAAAACATTCTGCTGATTTTCTCCGGCAGCCTGTTGGTGGCGCTCTGCGCGCAGATCAGCTTCTACCTGCCGTTCAGCCCGGTGCCCGTCACCGGCCAGACGTTTGCCCTACTGCTGGTGGGCGCCACCTTTGGAGCCCGCCGCGCCGCCGCCGCCTTGTTGCTCTACCTGGCCCAAGGGGCGATCGGCCTGCCGGTCTTTGCGCCGGGCGGATTGCCCGGCCTAGCCCGCTTTGCCGGCCCGACCGCGGGCTACCTGCTGGCCTACCCGTTGGCAGCTTTCCTACTGGGCTGGCTGACTGAACGCCTGCCGCGCCGCGCCTGGTTGCTGGCGGTGCTGGCCGCCGAAGCGGTCATCTTTGCCAGCGGCGTCAGTTGGCTCAAGGTGTGGGCGCAGTTGACCTGGCCGCAAGCCGCCGCGCAAGGGCTGCTGCCGTTCCTGCCGGGAGGTTTGCTGAAAGTGATGTTGGTGGGCGCATGCCTGCCGGCGTCCTGGTGGGCGCTGGAAAAACGGCGCCCCACGCGCGAACGCTAGCCGAAGCCGCCCCCGACCAACCGCCCGTGAAACCGGAAGAGAAAGTCCTGGCCGCCAACCAGCGGTTCTACACCGCCATGGACAGCCTCGACCTGGAGGGAATGGAAGCGGTCTGGCTGCACGCCGACTGGGTCAAGTGCGTGCATCCGGGCTGGGAGCTGCTGGAAGGCTGGGAGGAAGTCCGCGAGAGTTGGAAGCGCATCTTCGCCAACACCCAGCGCATGCAGGTCATCGTCAGCGACGTCCAGGTGCAGGTGGACGGCAGCATGGCCTGGGTGGTGGATGTGGAACAGGTGACCTCCACCTTCGAGACCGGCTTCTCCACCGCTTGGGTGCAGGCCACCAACCTCTTCGTGGAGCACAAGGGCGAGTGGCTCATGGTGCACCACCACGCCTCTCCCCTCCCCCGCAGCGAGGACGAAACCGTGCAGTAACCCCCGCTACTCCACGTAGGTGCCGTAGCGGGTCGCGCGGCTCAACCGCCAAAAGTAGTCGTAGACCGTGCGCAGAAGTTCCTTGAAAGCTTTGGAGGCCTCGTCCCCCACGGCGTAGTTCTCCATCACGACCGTGATATAAGGCCGGTCTTCCAGATAGACAATCGCCCACTCGGTCGCCACTCCCGGGATTCCGCCGGTCTTGAAGGCCACCTCGGGGTATCGCGGCAGCGCGTATCTGCCCTCGGGCTTGGTCTTTTTGAGGATATCGAGAATGTCATCGCAGGCTGCACGGTCGAGAAACTCTCCCCGGTAGAGGATTTCCATGATACGGGCGGCTTCGGCGGGCGTGGAGAGGTTCTCGTCGCCACGGGCTCTGGCGGCGATGTCCATCATCACGCGCTGGACCTTAGTGTTCTCCAGGCCAAGCGAAGCCATCGTGCGGGTAATGCTCTCCATTCCCACCAGATCAATCAGAATATTGGTAGCGGTATTGTCGCTGACTAGAATCATCAGCACGGCGAGGTCGCGGATGCTCAAGTGCGAGGTGCCGTCGCCAAGCTCCTTCAAGACGCCGCTCCCTCCCACCTGCTGCTGCTTCGTCACCGGGAGCGAGTCGCTGAGCTTGAACTCGCCCTCGGCGGCCTGCTTGTACACCTCCATCAGGATGGGAATCTTGATGGCACTGGCTTGGGGGAAGACCAGATTCTCGTTTAGGCCGAAGCGCTCGCCGGTCGTGAGATCGACCGCCACGAGTCCCATCACGCCTTTGACTTCTTTAACGATCTCTTGCAGCTGCGCTTCGGTCTTGGCCCGCACGATGGCCCAGTGTTCTTGCTGGGCTTCGAGCGACTGCACTCCAACCGATGCAACCAGGAAAAGGCATAGGGGGAGCAAAACAAATCGCATGGCTGTGTTTCCTCCTGACTCTCCGTATGGTGGAGGGGTGACACCATGCTGCGAGGATAGGGCGCGGCTTGTCAAGCGCCTTACTCAACCGTACCGACCCCTCCCGACTCCTTGGAACACGACTGGCGGCGCGTTGACTTGCCGGCGGGCGCGGCCTACGATGACCGCCGAGTTGGGGGCTTGGTTGAAAATCATTCCTCGGAGGACAAACCATGAAGCTAAGAACAATTCGCTTCGCCCTTGCGGCACCGGTGTTGCTTGCCGCTCTGGCTTCGAGCGCCGGGGCCGAAGCCACGCCGGATGAGGAACTCCTGCAACCGCTGATCGAAAGCCACTACAAGATCGCGCCCGGCAAAACCGACGAGTGGCTGCATCGCTACACCACCCAGCACCTGCCCATCCTGAAAGAGTTGCAACGCGAAGGCCGCATCCTGCAAATCACTATCCTGCGGCCCGCGCTCCACCAGGGCGGCCCGGAGTGGCACTTCAAAGTCATCCTGCGCTTCCGCGACTTCGCTGCCCTGGGCGACAGCGCCCACGAAGAAACCGTCGAGCGCCGCCTCTTCCCCGACTGGGAGCAGCATAAGGAAGACGAGCGCCGCCGCTGGGAAATCACCCTCCGCCACTGGGACGACCTCATGGTCGAGGTGCCGACCGACTAGAGTTATTTCATTGTGCACTCGGCGCTCTCTGCGCCAGCCTGCCGTGGCGGGCAGGCAGGTCTCTGCTGGTAAGAACGCTTTGGTATCCCCGGTGAGTCCCGCGCTTGCGGCCTCGCGATTGCCGTGGTAGCGTTTTCCGTTTCACCAAGGACTTGCATGCCGACTGAACTCACGCTCGCGCACAGCCCCGACCCCGACGACGCCTTCATGTTCTACGCGCTCGCCACCGAGCGCATTGACGCCGACGGCTTGCACTTCCAGCACGTGCTCGCCGACATCGAAACCCTGAACCAGAAAGCCCTGCGCTCCACCTACGACGTCACCGCCATCAGCTTCCACGCTTACGCTTACCTGCGCGACCGCTACCGGCTGCTCCGCTGCGGCGCCAGCTTCGGCGACGGCTACGGGCCGCTGCTGGTCGCGCGCGCGCCGCTCGCCGCCGCCGACCTCGGCAAGAAATGCGTGGCCGTGCCCGGAACCCTGACCAGCGCCTACCTGCTGCTCAAACTCTTCGCGCCAGAAGTCGAGACCACCACCATGCAGTTCGACCGCATCCCCGCCGCCGTCGCTGCCGGCGAAGCCGAAGCCGGCCTGCTCATCCACGAAGGCCAGTTGACCTACGCCGGCGCTGGCCTGCACAAAGTAGTGGACCTGGGCGAGTGGTGGAAGCAGCAGACCGGACTGCCGGTGCCGCTGGGCGGCAACGCCATCCGGCGCGACCTGGAGCCGGAGCTGGTCGGCCGCATCGCCGCCGTGCTCGAGCGCAGCATCCGCTACGCGCTCGACCATCGCCCCGAAGCCCTGGCCCACGCCCTGCAATACGGCCGCGGGCTTTCCACCGAGTTGGGCGACAAGTTCGTCGGCATGTACGTCAACCGCTGGACGCTCGACTGCGGCCCGGACGGCCGCCGCTCCATCCAGCTCCTGCTCGACCGCGCCCACCAGGCGCAGCTCATCCCCGAACCAGCCAAAATCGAAATAGTAGGGTAAAATAGTTAGATGAAGCTTCTCCTGGCCAATCACAGCAGCTACCCGCGCATCGGCGGAACGCGCGAGCTGCAACAACTCCGCCGCACCATCGCCGCCTGGGAGCGCAAGGAAGCCAACGACGAGACCCTGCACGCAGCCCAGAACGCCCTGGTACACGCCGCCATCAAAGAGCAGGAAGAAGCCGGGCTCGACGTCCTCACCGACGGCCTGATTCGCTGGTACGACCCCATCTCCCACTTGGCGGGCAAGATGGACGGGATTGAAATCTCCGGCCTGCTGCGCTTCTTCGATACCAACTCCTACTTCCGCCAGCCGGTCGCCAAGGCAGAAATCCAGGCGAAGAACGGGTTGACCGTGTCTGAGTTCGAGTTCGCCACCACCGCCACCCAAAAACCGGTGAAGGCGGTTCTGACCGGCCCCTACACTCTGGCACGGCACACCATCGCCGAGCACGCGCCCTACAAAGAGATCGGGCCGCTCACCCACGCCTATGCCGAAGTTCTGGCCAAAGAAATTTCCGCCCTGGCCGCGCGCGGCTGCCAAATCATCCAACTGGACGAGCCGGCCATCCTGAAACACCGAGCAGACTTCCCCGTCTTGCAGCGCGCGGTTCAGTTCCTCAGCAGACACAAGGGCAAAGCCATGCTTTCACTGGCGGTTTATTTCGGCGACCCGCAGCCGCTCTACGAACGCTTGCAGGAGCTTCCCATTGACATGCTCGCCCTCGACTTCACCTACAACCCCAAGCTGGTCGAGCGGGTGGTGGCCCTGGGCGCGCAGAAACCTCTTGCACTGGGCTTGGTGGACGGCCGCAACACCCGCCTGGAAGACGCCGCCAAACTGGCGCACCTGATTGATCGCATCCTGCTGCGAGTCAAAGGCGAGTTCTGCCACCTGCAACCTTCCTGCGGCCTGGAGTATTTGCCCCGCGACCGCGCCGCCGCCAAGTTAAAACTCCTCCAGCAGGTGCGCGCGCATTTGAAAGGAAGTAAGTGACGCAATGAGCAGAGAAAAACTCCTACAACTCGGACTCGACCTGCCGCTCTTCCCGGTCACTGCGGTGGGCAGCTTCCCTAAGCCCGACTACTTGCTGCAAGGGCGCAGCGACTTCCGCAAGCACAAGATCACCGCCGACCAGCTGCACAAGCTGGAAGAGCGCGCCACCACCTTCTGGATTGAACAGCAGGAGGAGCTGGGCCTGGACGTGCTGGTGGACGGTGAGATGTACCGCGGCGACATGGTTGCTTACTTCGCCGAAAACCTGCCCGGCTTCGAGCAAGGCGGGCTGGTACGCAGCTACGGCAACCGCTACTACCACAAGCCCATCATCACCGGCGCGGTCGAGTGGACCCGCCCCATGACGGTGGACTGGTGGAAGTTCGCCCAGAACCTCACCCAAAAACCGGTCAAGGGCATGCTCACCGGCCCCTACACCATCATGGACTGGTCCTTCAACGAGCATTACCCCGACCGCCGCGCCACCTGCCTGGCGCTGGCGTGGGTGATTCGCCGCGAGGTCGAAGCCCTGATCGAAGCCGGCTGCAAAATCATTCAGGTGGACGAGCCCGCCATGTCGGTCCGCCCGGAAGAGTTGCCGGTGTTGATCGAAGGCCTGCAAGCTGTGACCCAGGGCCTGTCCGCCTACTTCATCACCCACGCCTGCTACGGCGCCTTCGAGCACATCTACCCCGACATGCTCAAGGCCCCGGTGGACAACTTCGACCTGGAGATGTCCAACAGCGATCTCGACATGCTGGACCTGTTCCGCAAGAACCCTTTTACCAAAGACATCAGCTTCGGCGTGACCGACTCGCACTCCCACAAGATTGAGGACGTGGCCACCGTGCGCCGGCGCGTGGAGCAGGCCCTGACCGTCCTGCCCAAAGAGCAGATCTGGCTCGACCCCGACTGCGGCCTCAAAACCCGCAGCGTGGAGGAATCCATCGGTAAACTGCGCGTCATCGTCGAAGCCGCTAAGTCCTTGCGCTCGTGAGGGTTTTCCCCTACGGCACAGCCATACGCCCCCCGGCCAAGAGCAACCATAGGACTAAAGTCCTGTTGCGCCCGGGGCAACCTTTGAGAGACAATAAGCGTCCATGTTCGAAGAGGGCAATTCTAAGTCTGCGAGGTTAACTATGAGGCTACGACTTTTTGCGAGTACAGCGACAGTGGCGCTGGCTTTGGCGCTCGGGACCGCTCCCGCCGCTCTGGCGCAAAACACCCAATCGCTGACCAAGAAGGAAGCCAAGAAACTTCTCAAGCAGAGCCAGAAAGACCTCAAGAAAGCCAAGAAGGCCAGCAACCGCGCTGACGGTGATGCAGCCGCCGAACATGCCAGCAACTTCGCCAACAACATGAACCGCCTCAACCGCGGCCTTTCCTCCAGCCACATGAGCGACCACGATATGCTGGACGTGGCCGCAAAGGTGGACGAAGCCACTTCCCGCCACGAACAGGTGCTGATGGACTTGCTCGCAGGCGACCAGCTCCCGGAGCAGGCCCGATCCCATGTGGAAGACGCTCTGGCGGCATCTCTCCGCGGGCACGACACCGCCACCGAAGCCGTCCTCAACCGCGGCCAAGTTGATCTTCCCAACGGAATGCTGAACAACCAATCCGCCAAAGCCGCCATGCGCAAGAACGACGCGCTCGTCCGGCAAGCCGAACGCGCCCAGAAGCGTGGCGACAACTCCACCGTGCGCCGCAGCGTTGACCAGTTCACCGCCAACATGGGCACCATCAACAACGCCATCGAACATGGCCAGGTAGAACAGTCCGATGCCATCAGCGTATTCGACCGTGTGAATAACAACACCAGTCGGCACATCTCGAAACTGGAAGACCTGCTGGGCACAGTGCCCGAAGAAGCCCAGGCCGGCATTCAACGCGCCCTAGACAACTCCGTGCGCGGCCGTGACATGGCAACCCAGGCCCTGCAGCGCTCGCGTGCCGCTAGCATCATGGCGGGACGCCGCGGCGCCACCGGCGCACCCACAGGCATTGGTGGCCGTCCGAGCGGCGCTGGTGCTGGTGGCGGCCGCCCAAGTGGTGTTGGTGGTGGCCGACCTTCAGGTGCCGGCCGACCGCCGCGCTAACCCGCGCATAGAAAACCTGTCAAAGTACCGGGAGGGGCCGGCAACGGCCCCTTCTACATTTCCCACCAAACGAAAACTGTGGCTTCTTTCTCCCGGACTTGGTAGTGGGTCTTTTTGAAAATGGGAAGCTCACGCCGAGCCCCGTGGCACCTGCCACGGGGCGCTTGTGCCGCTTTTCTGCCCGGCGGCAAATCAATACCGTGAAGCTACCCCACTACCCCGGACCTGCCTGTCTTGACCCTCCTGTTTCTTTGGAATAGAGTGAACCGTTTAGAGGCGTTGGATCAACAATTCTCGATGCGTCGCTTTTGCAACCGGTTCCTTCCCGCCCTTCTCCTGTTTGCGCTGGCGTTCCCGCCTTCGCCGACCGCTGCCCAAGCGCCTGACACCGCCACCGGCTCCGACGGAATGGTGGTAGCGGCGGAACCCTTCGCCGCCGAAGCGGGGCTCGAAATTCTCAAACAGGGAGGCAATGCCGTGGACGCCGCGGTGGCGGTGGGCTTCGCCCTGGCGGTCACCTACCCGCAAGCCGGCAACCTCGGCGGCGGCGGCTTTATGCTCATCCGTATGGCCGACGGCCGCGCCGCCCTGGTGGACTACCGCGAAGCTGCTCCCGGCGCGGCCCACCGTGACATGTACCTGGACGCCGAAGGCAACCTCGTCCCCCAGGCCAGCACCGTCGGCTGGCGCGCCGTCGGCGTACCCGGCGCGGTGGCGGGCCTGACCCTGGCCCAGGAAAAATTCGGCGCCCTGCCCCTAAAGAAAGTTATGGCGCCCGCCATCCGCCTGGCCGAAAAAGGCTTCCCGGTGAGCGAACGCCTCGCCCAGGAACTGCGCGACGCTGCGCCTTTACTCTCGCAGTTCCCGGAGAGCCGCCGGATTTTCCTCCGCAACGGCCGCTACTATGAACCGGGCGAAACTTTCCGGCAGAAAGACTTGGCCCGAACCCTGAAGAAAATTGCCAAGCGCGGCGCGCGTGCCTTCTACCAGGGTTCCATCGCCAAGCGCTTCGCGCGCGAAATGAAGCGCCACCACGGGCTCATCACCCGCGCCGACCTGCGCCGCTACCAAGCTCGCGTGCGCCAACCGCTGCTCGGGCACTTCCGGGGCTACGAAATCCTGGGCGCCCCGCCGCCCAGCTCCGGCGGCGTGGCCGTGCTCGAAATGCTGAACATCCTCGACCCACTGCTGCCTCCCGACGCGGAACCCCTGGCACCCCAAACCATCCACTTGATGACAGAAACCATGCGCCGCGCCTTCGCCGACCGCGCCCGTTTTCTCGGCGATGCCGACTTCGCCTCCGTGCCCGTGCGCGGCCTGCTCGACCTTGGCTATGCCCGAGCGCTGCGCGCCTCCATCGACCCTGCGCGCGCTTCCGCCAGTGAGCAACTTTCCCTGCCCGACCCGCCGGGGTATGAAGCGCGTTCCGGCAACCGCGCGGTCCTGGCCCCGCGCCGCGAAAGTGCCAACACCACCCACTTCTCCGTCGTGGACGGCACAGGCAACGCCGTCGCCACCAGCATCACCATCAACTCTTTTTTCGGCAACGGCGTCACCCTCCCCGGCCTCGGGTTCCTGCTCAACAACGAGATGGACGACTTCACCGCCAAGCCCGGCGCCCCCAACGCACTCTTCGACCTGGTGCAGTCGCAAGCCAACAAGATCGAACCCGGCAAGCGTCCGCTCTCTTCCATGTCGCCCACCATCGTCATCCGCAACGGCGAAGTTATCCTGGCGCTTGGCAGTCCCGGCGGCCCCCGCATCATCAACGCCGTTCTCCTGGTGCTGCTGAACCGGCTGGCCTTTGGCCGCCCGCTGGCGGAGGCGGTGGCGCTGCCCCGCTACCACCACCAGTGGATGCCTGACACCCTCTTCCTGGAAAAAAACCTCTTCAGCCAGGAACAGCTCGACGCCCTCGCCGCCCGCGGCCACGCACTGCGCGAACGCGAATCCATCGGAGCCGTCAACGCCATCGAGCGCGACCCGGCCACCGGCCGGCTCACCGGCGTGAGCGACGCCCGCCGCCGGGGCGTGGCACGAGGCTTCTGATGCCGTTCACCGAACGCGCGCTCTCCACTCACTTGTTCGTCAACCAGCGCTTGACGGCGCCCATCCTGCACCAGATTGAGCAGGCCGGCATCCGCTCGGTGGAAATCTTCTGCGCCAAGCAGCACTTCGACTACTCCAACCCCGAGCAGGTGCGGGAGTTGGCGGCTTGGTTCCGCGACCACCAGCTCCAACTCCGCTCCCTGCACGCCCCCTTGTACAAAGACGAAGAATGGGGCCGCAGCCACAGCAGCGCCACCGTCAACATCGCCGAGCCCGAGCGCATGCGCCGCCTGCAATCAGTGGATGAAATCAAGCGCGCCCTCGAAGTGGCCGAGCACATCCCCTTCCGTTACCTGGTGCAACACCTGGGCACCTCCCACGAAGAATACCAGCAGAAAAAATTCGACGCCGCTTACTCCAGTCTGGAGCCCCTGAAACTATTTGCCACGCAGCGCGGCGTGCAGATTCTGTTGGAAAACATTCCCAATGAACTTTCCACTCCCCAGCGACTGCTCGAGTTCCGCCTCTACACCCGCATGGCCGACCTGCGCATCTGCTTCGATATCGGCCACGCCCACCTGACCGGCGGAGTGGTGCCCGACTTCGAAGCGCTGCGCGACCTGGTGATCTCCACTCACATCCACGACAACCGCGGCGACCGCGACGACCACCTCTTCCCTTTCCAGGGCACCATCGACTGGGAGGCCGCCCTGCGCGCCTTCGCCGCCGCCAAGAACGACTTCCCCTTGCAGCTCGAACTGCGCGACCACGGCGAGTTCTCCCAGCCGCTGGAAAAAGCGCTGGAAATCTTCGAGCGTCTGGAAGAGCTTTCCGTCGCCCCGCACTCCTGACGCCCATGTCCGAGTTCACCATTGCTCAGGCCGCCCGCTTCCAGGGCCAGCAGGTCACCCTGCGCGGCTGGCTCTACAACCTGCGCGAGTCCGGCAAGCTCCTCTTCCCCCAGTTCCGCGACGGCACCGGCATCATGCAGGCGGTGGTCTCCAAAGCCGACGTCAGCTCGGAAGTGTGGGAGCGCGCGACTACCTTGACCCAAGAGTCCAGCGTCATCGCCCACGGCACCGTCCGCGCCGACAAGCGTGCCCCCGGCGGCTACGAGTTGGTGCTCAACGACCTCACGGTCGTCCAGCGCGTCCCCACCGACCAGCCCTATCCCATCTCCCCCAAAGAGCACGGCGTGGACTTCCTGATGAGCCAGCGCCACCTCTGGATGCGCTCTGCCAAGCAGTCTGCCCTGCTCCGCCTGCGCCACGAAGTCATCGCCGCCATCCGCGACTTCTTCGACTCCAACGGCTTCATCCTCACCGACGCCCCCATCCTCACCCCCGCAGCCTGCGAGGGCACTACTACCCTGTTCGAACTCGACTACTTCGACCTCGGCCCCGCTTACCTCACCCAGTCGGGCCAGCTCTACATTGAGGCCACCGCCGCCGCTCTCGGCAAGGTCTATTGCTTCGGGCCTACCTTCCGCGCCGAGAAATCCAAGACCCGGCGCCACCTGACCGAGTTCTGGATGGTCGAGCCCGAGCTGTCCTTCGCCACCCTGGACGACTTGATGAAGTTGGGCGAAGACTTGGTGACGCACATCGTGGCCCGCGTGCTGGAGCGCCGCCGCCCGGAATTGGAAACGCTGGAGCGCGACACCAGTAAGCTGGAAAACGTCCGTCCCCCCTTCCACCGCCTCAGCTACGACGATGCGCTGAAGCTGCTGCACCAGAAAGGCAGCCAGCTTCCCTGGGGCGAAGACCTGAGCGGAGCCGACGAGACCTTCATCTCCCAGCAGTTCGATAAGCCGGTCATCGTCCACCGCTACCCCGCCAAGGCCAAAGCTTTCTACATGGAGCCCGACCCGGAGCGCCCCGAGCTCGCCCTCTGCATGGACATGCTGGCGCCGGACGGCTATGGCGAGATCATCGGCGGCAGCCAGCGCATCGACAGCTACGATCTACTGCTCAAACGTTTGCGCGAAAACAACCTGCCCGAAGACGCCTTCCAGTGGTACCTCGACCTGCGCCGCTACGGCAGCGTTCCCCACGGCGGCTTCGGGCTGGGCGTCGAGCGCACCGTCGCCTGGATTGCCGGCATCTCCCACATCCGTGAAACCATTCCATTCCCGCGCATGATTTATCGCATCTACCCATAAGGTTCCCTATGCCCGGCAAAGTCTCCATCATTGGCGTCCCGATGGATCTGGGCGCAGACCGCCGCGGGGTGGACATGGGCCCGTCTGCCCTGCGCGTCGCCGGCCTGAACAGCCGCCTCAGTGCTCTGAGCTACTCGGTGGACGACCGGGGCAATATCTCGGTGCGCGTCCCGGAGATGTGGTGGAAACCAACCCGGTGATTGACCTGAGCAACAGCACCGCCCAACTGGGGGTGGAGCTGGTGCTCTCGGCCCTGGGCAAGAAGATTCTTTGATGGTATCTCTACCAGTTGTAGCATAGTAGGTGGGCCGTAGAAGTGAGGAGACGAATGGGTAGTGAGCCAATTTCACGCCGGCCTCTCGATTCCGGCACTCTCTCCTCTTACGTCCAACCCGGTGGCCCCTGCCACCGGGAAGGCATCCCTTTCCCAGCGGCTGGGGCCGCTGGGTTGGACAAAATTAACGCACTACCGACGAAGAGGCGGGATCACCCGCTACAACATCAACCCGTGGGAGCGGAGGAAACTATGAAGACACTGATTCTGGTCGGACTGCTGGTGGTGACGCCTTTCGCTTTGACGGCGCAGGCGCCCGAAGGCGCGGCCCTGCCCCGTGCCAGCGAGTCTATCACCGTCTCCGGCCCGCCCGGCGCCATCATCAGCTTCCGTCCGCGTGGCACCACCACGGTGGAGCTCAGGGGAACCGAGCACATTCCCCGCGCCTTCATCTCCCTCAAGGTGCAAAGCCGCCGCGGCTTCGTGGAAATTGACATCAACCGCGGCGCCATCAAGGGTCTTGAGCCGCCCTGGACTTTTGGCCCCGACTTCCTCACCTACGTCCTCTGGGTGGTATCAGTGGACGGCGCCGCCAGCAACATCGGCGAGATTACCTTCGAGCGCGGCCAACCCATCAGCATCAACGTCACTACCCCCTACCAGACCTTCTGGATGATGGTCACGGCCGAGCCCGACTTTGCCGTCCACGACCCCAGCCCGGTGGTGGTGCTGGTGAGCCAGAGCCAGGCGGACATCTCCACCGGCAACAAAGGCTTCCCCATCCCGGGCCGCCTGATCTATCACACCAACTACACGCAGTACAAAATCGGCGAGCTGGCGGAGGAACCCACCGGCGCGCCCATCCACTTGCTGCAAGCCCGCAAGGCCATCGAGTTCGCCTCCCAATCGGGCATCCTGGCAACCCCGACGTCCCGAGACACCGAGTCGCTGCCCGAAGAGGAGCGCACCCGTGAGACGCTGGAGGTGGCGCGCTCCTACCTCGCCCAGGCCGAGCTCGAGTTCCGGCGCGGCGGCCGCAACGACCAGACCATTCAGTTCGCTCGCGCCGCCACCCAGATTGCCGAGAATGCCCGCGCCCTGGCCCTGGGCGCCGTCGGCGGCCTCGCCGTCCTGCAGCTCGAGCGCGAACTCGACAAACTGGAGGCTGACGTCGAACCCTTGCGGCGGGCGGCGGACGAAGCCCGCCTAGCATTGGCCCGCAGCCAGCGCGAACTCGCCAGCCTGCGCGAGCAACTCACGGAAATTGACAGCCTGGGCGACCAGCTCGCCCAACTCGAAGCGGCGCTCGACCGCGAACGCGGCCTCACCAGAGAGTTGGAAAGCCAGCTGCTCGCCCTGCGCGAACAAATCTCCTTGCTGGAAGGGCGACTGGGAACCGCCGGACAGGAGGCGGCCGGCTTGCGCAGCGACCGCAACGCCATCTGCGCTGAGCTCAACAAGCAGCTCTCCTCGCTCGGACAGCTCACCGAAACCGGCGGAGACCTCATGCTGAACCTCGCCTCCGACATCCTCTTCGACTTCAACCGCTACGACCTCCGCCCCGCCGCCCGCGAAACCCTGGCCAAGCTGGCGGTGCTGCGGCTGATGCTCTTCTCCCGCGCCGCTGTCCGCTATGAAGGGCACACCGACCTGGCGGGCGAGGAAGACTACAACCAGTGGCTTTCCGAGCAGCGCGCCCTGGCGGTGTACCGCTACTTTCTCCAAGACCGTCTCTCCTACGCGGCGCAGGCGAGTGATCGGGCCGACGCGCAAGAAAAATCTCGCAGCGTCGAGGCGTTGCTGAACATGAACTTCAACGCCGCGCGCCGGGCCCCCGACCGTCGCCAGGAACTGCTCGGCCGCCTGGGCGACGCCGTTACCGGCCGAGGGATGCGCGAACCGCTGATCCCCGTACAAGGCGCCAACGAGGAGAACCGCCGCGTCACCCTCATCTTCCCCGAAGCTCAGGCCGGGCAACTGAGCTCCCTGTGCGCCGCTGCAACGAGATGAGGGACGATGGCGAAACTGCGCGTCGGTGTTCTGTTCGGTGGGCGCTCCAGTGAGCACGAAGTCTCGCTGGTCTCCGCCGCCGCGGTGCTCCGCAGCCTCGACCCGCAAAAGTACGACGTCGTCCCCATCGGCATCACCAAAGACGGCCGGTGGATGCTACCTCCTCCGGTCAGTGGCGCTCTGACCCACGCGAGCTTGCGGAAAGCCCTGGGAGAGGCTACCCCCGTGCTCCTGCCGGCCGAGCCCGGTTCCACTTCGCTGATTCCCCTAAATTCTTCTCCGTCGCCAGCGGCACAACCGGAAACTTCTTCTTCCTCTCTTCACCTCGACGTCGTCTTCCCTGTCCTGCACGGCACTTTCGGCGAGGACGGCACCGTGCAGGGGCTGCTGGAGCTCGCCAGTATCCCCTACGTCGGCGCCGACGTCTTGGGCTCAGCCGTGGGCATGGACAAGGAAGTCCAGAAGCGGCTTTTCTTGCAGGCCAAGCTACCCGTCGTGTCCTACCTCTGCGTGCGTCGGCACGCGTGGGAAACTCAGCGGGAGAAAATTCTCGCCGCCATTCGCCGCCGCTTCCGCTTCCCGCTGTTTGTGAAGCCGGCGGCGCTGGGCTCTTCGATCGGCATCACCAAAGTGCGCAAAGCCGGCGAGCTGCCGCCGGCCATCGAGCACGCCGCCGAATTCGGCGAAAAAATCCTGATCGAGCGCGCCGTCCGCGCCCGCGAGTTCGAAGTCGCGATCCTCGGCAACCAGGAGCCCAGCGCCTCGCTGCCGGGCGAGGTGCTGCCAGCCCGCGACTTCTACGACTACACCGCCAAGTACCTGGAAGACACCACCCGCTTCCGCGTGCCGGCCAAACTTCCGCCGCCCAAGGTGCGCCGCCTGCAAGAGCTGGCGGTAGCTGCCTTCCGCGCCTGCGAGTGCGAAGGAATGGCGCGGGTGGATTTCCTGCTGGATCGCGCCAGCGGGAAAATTTTCATCAACGAGATCAACACCATCCCTGGCTTCACCGCCATCAGCATGTATCCCAAGTTGTGGGAGGCCAGCGGCCTGCCCTACCCGGCCTTGCTCGACCGCTTGATTCAACTCGCGCTCGCACGGCATCAGCGCAAAGCCCGTACTCGCTACTCAGTCCAACTTCCGGCCCGGCGCGGCGGCGTGCTGAAAGAATAGCCCCGCCGCCAACGCGCAATGTCTTAACCCCGCACCGATCCCCCAGGCCCCTAAATCCCACGGGCGCAAGCCCGCGGGCTGAACCTTGCAGGTTCGCTCAAGAATTGGTGGGGCAGACATTCTTGTCTGCCTCTCCCGCGCCGCGCAGACAAGAATGTCTGCGCCACTGTACTCTTGAACGCTTCAAGCACCGAGCCCCGGCACAACTGTTTGCACCGGCTGGCTCCATTTGCTACGCTTTCCGTGGAGTGATTACGTTTCTTTCCCGGCGCGCACGCTGGAAAAGAGCCGCGCAGACTATGACACTGCTGGACCCTCAACCCCCGCCGCCACCCAACCCCTGGCCCAAGCGCATCCTGGTCGCGCTGGTGCTCGTCCTAGCGGTCGGCAGCGTGCTCTACTGGCAGTTCCGCTACTACGGAGAAGAAAAACAGGTCGAGCAGTTCATGGACGCTCTGGTCGCCGGCGACTATCCCCACGCCTACCAACTTTGGAAGCCCAGTCCCAGCTACCGGTACCAAGCTTTCCTCGAAGACTGGGGCGAGATCAGCACCTGGGGCAGGATTCACAGCTACAAAATCGTGCGGGTGGAGGAAAGCAAATCCCCGCTGCTTCGCGTGCCGGGGCCGGGAGGCACGGGCGCGCGCACGATTGAGCTCTCGGGCCAAAGTTCGGGCCTGGTAATCAGCGTGCGCATCAACCGGCGACTCCAACCGGAGCGCATCTGGGTGGAGAGGAAAGACAAGAGCCTCTCCTTCCCGCCCTTCTAGGTTTTCCCGCCGCGGTTGCCCAGCGCAGCGCGCAACTCCTCCGCCGTACAGACTGCGGTTCCCAGTTTTCCCACCACCACTCCGGCGGCGGCGTTGGCCAGCCGGGCCGCTTCCAGGACGCGGGCGCCCGCCACCACCGCCAGCGTTAGAGTTGCCATCACCGTGTCGCCGGCGCCGGTGACGTCGAACACTTCCCAGGGCTTGGTCCGGTCCGCCGCCAGACTGGCCCGCCGCGGCGGGCTGGCCCCACCGCTGGCCCTACCTTTAGCGGGGCTGGCGCGGCTCGCCCGCTCGAACACTCTCATGCCTTCGCTGCCCAGCGTCAGAACCAGCGCTTCGCACGGATAGCGCGCCAGCAGGTGGCGGCCCACCAGCTCCAGCGCCTTTGCGCTGCGGATGCGGATTCCGGCCATCTCTTCCGCGCGCTGTTTGCTCACTTGCACCAGCCGCACTCCCGGCTCCAGCCTGCGGTCCACCTTGAGGTCAACGAACACCGGCACCCCGGCGCGCCGGGCGCTTCCAATAATCTCTTCCAACAGCGCGTCGGTCAGAACGCCCTTGTCGTAATCGGACAGCACCAGCGCGTCCAACCCAGGCAGCGCCCGCCGGACCCGGGAGGCAAGCCGGGCCTGCTCCCGCTCCGGCAACGGTTCGGTGTCTTCCCAATCCACGCGCACCACGTGATGGTGCAGGGCAATGATGCGCGTCTTGACCGTGGTGACGCGCTTCCGCACCACCACCAGCGCATCTTTGGCTCCCGCCACTTGGTGCAACTTCCGACGCAGCAGCCGCCCGCTCGTGTCCGCCCCCACCACTCCCAGCGCCAGCGGACGCGCGCCGAGCGCTGCCAGGTTCGCCACCACGTTGCCGGCGCCGCCCAGTCGCGCGTCTTCGCCGTCGGGGGCCACGCGCACCAGCGGCACCGGGGCCTCCGGTGAAATGCGCGCGACGCTGCCGCGGATGAAGCGGTCGAGCATGAAGTCGCCCACCACTCCAATCCGCCGCCCGCGGAAACGCCGCAGCAAAGTTGCGGGATGCAAGCGTGCCATACCAGCCACCTCAAACCGCCGTCGGCACTGCGCTCAGAACGCGCTCGATTGCCGAGCGAACCTGCCCGACCGAAATCGAAAGAATACATTCCGGCTGCTCAAAAGCATAGCAGCGGTCGCAGCGGCAGGGACTGCACGCATACTCGTTCTGCACCACGGCATAAGGCGCGCCCCACGGACGCCACACAGTCGAGTCGGTCGGACCAAACAAGACCACACAGGGACGCCCCAGCGCCGCCGCAATGTGGGCGGGCCCGCTGTCGTTCCCCACGAAAATCGTTGCGCCCTCAATCAACGCCACCAGTTCAGGGATGGTCAAGGGGTCGAACCGCACCAGCGGCTTCCCCGCCGCATCCGCCACCGCATCCAGCTTCGCCCCTTCGCCCGGCATACAATCGAAAATCGGGATCAGCTTATGTTCCCGCTCCAGATAGTTCGCAATGCCGGCGTAGCGCTCGAACGGCCACTCCTTGGTAAAGAACTTGGCGCTGGCTTGCAGGACCGCATAGCGCACACCCGGCCCGATTCCGGCCGCACTGAGTCTCTCTCTCATCGTCTGGCGGGCCTCCGACTGCGGAAAGAGTTGCAGCCGCGGGATTTCACCTGGGGGCAGTCCGGCCCAATAAAAAACCGCCAGGCGATCCTCCACGCTGTGGAGTTGCTCGCGGCCGAAAATTACCTTCGACGCCGGCGGCATCGCGGTGTAGGCCCAACGATGGCGGAAGCGGCCGGCGGCCAACCGATGGGGAGCGCCGCTGGCTCGCGTCAGCCAAGCGCTGAAGGTATTCCCGTGCAGGTTGAAGCAGACATGAAATCTCCGCCGGCGGATGCGCCGCACCAGCGCAAGCACGGCGGTCCACTGGCCCCGCTCCAACTCGATCAACTCTTCTACATCGGGATTGCCGTGCAGAATGGGGGCGAATTCCTTGTATAAGACCAGCGACACTCGCAAGTCCGGCCGCCACTGCTTGAGCGCGCGCAGGGCGGGCGTGGTCAGCAGGAGGTCGCCCAGCGACCGCAGCCGAATCAGCAGCACGCGCGCCTGCGGAGGAAGATCCGGCAGAAGAAATTTGGGAGAGTTGCCCCCAGCGGGCATGGTGTACTACGACTCGACGCGGGCTTCGTCCACCAGCATGATGGGAATATCGTCCTTGATGGGATAGACGCGCTTGCAAGTGCCGCAGCGCAGCCCCTGCTCATCGCTGGTCAACGTTACCGGCGCCTTGCAGGCCGGGCACACAAGAATTTTCAACAACTCAGCATCAATCGCCACGGGCCCTGCCTTATTACCTGAAACTCGGCTCACTCTAGCACGCGGCCCCAGCTTTGGCAACGCGCCCGCCACAAGCAGGTCCGCGTTTCGGCCCCGGCCAGAGCCTGCGGCTGACTATGCTAAGATGAAGCCGAGGGCAAAAACGAAGGAGGCTGACGTGGCTGCGCGTTTGCTCAGCGGCACCGAAACCAGCAAACAAATTCAGGCTGAGTTGCTGCCGCAGATCGAGGAGTTGAAGCGCGCCGGCGTCATTCCCTGCCTGGCGGCCGTGCTGGTGGGAGACAACCCCGCCTCGCAAATCTACGTCCGCAACAAGATGCGAGCCTGTGAAAAGTTGGGGCTGCACAGCGAGCACATCACCCCGCCCACCAGCAGCACCACCGCAGAATTAGTCGGCCTGGTACAGGAGCTCAACCGCCGCGACGACGTGGACGGCATCCTGGTACAACTGCCACTGCCGCCGCAGGTGGACACGCAGCAGGTGCTGCTGGCCGTTGACCCGGCCAAAGACGTGGACGGCTTCCACCCCATGAACGTCGGAGCGCTGGTGAGCAAGCGCGATGCCTTGCGGCCGTGCACACCCGCTGGTGTGATGGAGTTGCTGCGCCGGCACGGCATCGACCCCGAGGGGCAGCACGCGGTGGTCATCGGCCGCAGCGACATTGTCGGCAAGCCGCTGGCCTTCCTGCTGCTGCACGCCCACGCCACCGTCACGCTCTGCCACAGCCGCACGCGCGACCTGCCCGCGATGGCGCGCACAGCCGACATCCTGGTGGCGGCCATGGGCCGAACCGCTTACGTCACTCCGGAGTTCGTCCGACCGGGCGCCACCGTCATCGACGTCGGAATCAATCGGATTGACGACCCGGCGTTAGCGGAAAAGCTATTCGCCCGGCACCCGCAACGGCTGGAAAAGTTTCGCCAGAAAGACTCGGCGCTGATGGGCGACGTCCATCCCGACGTGGTGGAAGTGGCAGGGGCCTTGACGCCGGTGCCGGGCGGCGTGGGCCCGCTGACGATTGCCATGCTGATGGTCAACACGGTGGCGGCGGCCCGGATGCGTCGCGGACAAGCGGCAGCCGCCCAGCGCAGCGGTGTGGCCGCTGCGACCTAAGCGAGGAGACCCCGGTGCTCAAGGTCGGCCTCACCGGCAGCATCGCCACCGGCAAGAGTCTCGTCGCCGAGTTGCTGGCGGCGCGCGGTTGCCGAGTGCTGCACGCCGACCTGATCGCGCACGAACTGATGGCGCCCGGCAAGCCCGCCTACGAAGAAATTGTTTCGCAGTTCGGCCGGGACATCCTGGGACCGACGGGCGTCATCGACCGGCAGCGCTTGGCGAAGATTGTCTTCGCCGACCGCCAGCAGTTGGAGCAGCTCAACCGCATTCTCCACCCGCGCGTACTCACCGAGACCGAACAGGAAATGGCGCGCCTGAAGCAGGCGGACTCCCAGGCCGTGGTGGTGCTGGAGGCGGCCTTGCTGATTGAAAGCGGCTACCACAAGCAGTTGGACAAACTCATCGTCACCTGGTGCCCCCCCGAGCAACAGATCGAGCGCCTGCGCGCGCGGGACGGGCTGACGCCGGCCGCCGCGCAGCAACGAGTGCAAGCGCAAATGTCCACGGAGGAAAAGCGCCGCCACGCGGACTACGAAATTGACTGCTCCAACTCGCTGGAGGAAACCGAAGCGCAAGTGGAGCGCCTTTACCAGGAACTGCGTGGGCTGGCGGAAAAGCCCGCGGCCCGCTGATCTGCCCAGGCCCTGCTGGAGGGAGAAACAACATGCGAATCCGCGCGGTGTACTGGCTGCTGCTGGTGGTGGCAGGATTTCTGGTCGGCTACTACCTCGAATGGCCCGGCACAACACCGGAGCCGGCCCTCCCACCCTTCGAATCAGAGGTGGCCCAAGCGAACGGTGCCACGACAGAAGCAGCTACATCTTCGCCGGTGGCAGAGGCCGCAGCGGCGCCCGCGCCCGTACGAACAGAGTTGGGACAAGGCGAGCGCAACAACGTCGCGGTGTACCAGCAAGCCGCGGCGGCGGTGGTCAACATAACCACCCGCACGGTGGAAATGGACTTTTTCCGTCGCGCCGTTCCGCGGGAGGGTTCGGGGTCAGGCTTCCTGATCGACCAGCGCGGCCACATCGTCACCAATCACCATGTGGTGGCGAACGCCGGCCAAATCCAGGTGACACTGGCCGACCGCAGCAGCTTTGAAGCAAAAGTTGTGGGGCTCGACCCGCTGACCGACCTGGCGGTGCTGCGAATTGATCCGGGCGGGCGACGCCTGCCCACGCTCCCACTGGGGGATTCCAGCCGCTTGCAGGTCGGCCAGAAAGTGCTGGCCATCGGCAACCCCTTCGGCTTCCAGGGCACCTTGACCACCGGCGTCATCAGCGCGCTGGAGCGTTCGCTCGAAAACAAGCAGGGCGGTTTGCTGGACGAAGCCATCCAGACCGACGCCGCCATCAACAGCGGCAATTCCGGCGGGCCGCTGCTGGACTCGCAGGGACAGGTGATTGGTGTCAACAGCATGATCTTCACGCCCTCGGGCGGCAGCGTGGGCATCGGTTTTTCCATTCCGGTCAATACGGTGAAGTTCGTGGTCAATGACCTGATCCGCTTCGGAAAGGTACGGCGGGGCTGGCTGGGCATCAGCGGCCTGGAGATCTGGCCGGACCTGGCCGAGGCGCTGGACCTCCCGGTGGACCGCGGGGTGTTGGTGGAGCGTCTGGTGCGCGGCGCCACCGCCGACCAAGCTGGCTTGCGCGGGGGCGACCGCTGGGCGCGCTGGGGGCGTTACCGCTTCCGCATCGGCGGCGACTTGAGCGTAACCGTGAACGGGAAACCAGTGGAAAAGGTGCTCGATGTCAATCGGCTTATTTACAAGAAGCGCCCGGGCGAGACAGTGGAGATTGAATTCTACCGCGGGCGGCGCAAGCGCTCAGCGCGGGTGAAGTTGCAGGAACGCCCCTGACGCCCTTTCCCCCCTCTGATCACAAAGGCGACACCCCCCAAATTGGTAGCGACGAAGAATCCGCGTTGCGGATTCTTCGTCGGCCTTTCCGAACTCTGCCGCCGCGTTCGCATATCTCGAGAACAAAACTGGCAAGGAAGACACGTGCTTTCCTTGCCGCGACCCGACTAGCGGGTGCCCCGCTGTTCGCAGGATAAACTCTGCACCTCTTCCAAACTGTCTTGGTTTTTGCCGTGCCCCGACGAGGAACTGTCATGCTGAACGAAGTGAAGCATCTCAAAGAAGGGATTCTTCGCTTCGCTCAGAATGACAGCGTGGTTGTTACATCCCCTCGTAGTGCGGGCCGCCGCCGCCTTCCGGCGGCACCCAGGTGATGATCTCATAGGGGTCCATGATGTCGCAGGCCTTGCAGTGCACACAGTTGGACGGGTTCAGCCGCAGTTGTTTGCGCCCTTCGGATTCGACCATCTCATAGACAGCCGCGGGGCAAAAATACTGGCAGGGGTTGCCGTACTCGGCTACGCAGCGGTTGGAGCAAATGTCAGTATCCTGGACCAGCAAGTGGACGGGCTGATCTTCTTCGTGGCGGGTGCCGGAGTGGTAGACGTCGGTCACCTTGTCGAAGGTCAGCACGCCGTCGGGCTGGATTGGCGTCGGCTTCGCCGGCGGAAGTTCCGACAGCCGTTTGTAGTGCTCATGGCCGGCGCGGTTGCGGTAGCGGTTGCGCAGGCCGCGCCCGCCGGTAATCTGTTGCAGGGCCGCATGCGCGAGCCCCCGCCAGAGGCCGTGCTCAAAACCCTGGTGGAAGTTGCGCACTCGCCAGAGCTGCTTCTTCACCCAACTGGTCTCGACCCGCTCCCCAAAAGTTTTCAGTACGCGGGTTGAGGTATCACCGCTGCGCAGGGCCTCAAAAATTGTTTCCGCCGCCAGCATCCCGGTCTTCAAAGCCATGTGGATACCTTTCAAGCGTTGCGAGTCGAGAAAGCCGCCGCTGTCGCCGACAATCAAGGCGCCGTCCACGAAGGTCTGTGGGATGGCCCAGTAGCCGCCCTCAGGAATGGTCTTGGCGCCGTAGCGGAGCAGCTTGCCGCCTTCCAGCAGCCGCCGGACGAAGGGATGCAGCTTGAACTGTTGGAAAGCGGTGTGCGGGTCGAAGAGCGGATTGGCGTATTGCAGCCCCGATACCAAACCCACCGAGATGCGGCTGTCTTGCAGCCCATAGACCCAGCCGCCACCGTACATGTCCGAGCCCAACGGGTAACCCATGGTGTGCCAGACCGTGCCCGGCTGAATGCGCCCCCCGGGCACCTCCCAGATTTCTTTCACTCCCAGGGCGTACACCTGCGGGTTGCGGCCTTCGTCGAGCTTGAAGCGGTCAATCAGTTGCCTGGTCAGCGAGCCGCGCGGGCCTTCGGCCAGCACCGTGACCCGGGCGCGCAGCTCGTAGCCGGCCTGGAAGTTGCTCTTGCGGTTTCCGTTCTTGTCGATGCCTTTATCGTCGGTCTGAATGCCGACTACGCGCCTGTCTTCGAGAAGCAAAGCAGAGCCGGCAAAGCCGGTGAAGATATTGATGCCGGCCTGCTCGGCCCGCTGCCCCAGCCACTGCACCAGCCGCGCCAGCGAGACCACGTAGTTGCCGTGGTTGCGCAGCGGCGGGGGCGTGATGGGAAAACGCAGGGCGCGCTTCGCGGTCAGGAAGTAGGCGGCATCGTCCGTCACCGGGGTATCGAGCGGCGCCCCTTGCTTTTCACAGTCGGGCACCAGCTCGCGCAGTCCGCGCGGATCCATGACCGCGCCCGAGAGCGAGTGCATCCCCAGCTCGTCGGCTTTCTCGATGACGTAGATGTTTTCCGCGCTGAGGGAGGAGTTGCCGCTCTCGCGGTTGTGGTTGGCAATCAGTTCGGCCAAGCGAAGGGCGCAAGCCAACCCGGCGGGCCCGGCGCCCACAATCACCACATCGGCTTCGAGCTGCTCACGCTCGATTTTCTCAGTACTCATCCTGAAACCAGTTTACTAGAAGTTACGTTTGAAGTGGAAAGACCAAGAGCAACCAAACACGCAAGTTGTCATTCCGAGCAAAGCGAGGAATCTGCTTTCTCGAATGCGGGCGTTGGGAACCACGACGCTGCCAGGTCTTCCCACGTCGGGTTGCTGGCTTGGATCAAGGCCACTTTCTTCTCCCGCCGCCAAGATTTGATTTGCTTTTCGCACCTGATGGCGTCGCGGACATCTTGGAAGGATTCAAAATAGACGAGCCGATGAACGCGGTACTTCGCGGTAAAACCCTTTACCGACTTCTGTTTGTGTTCAAAGACCCTGCGAAACAGATTATTGGTCAAACCGGTGTACAAATTGCGCGACCGGCTAGCCAGGATGTAAACAAAGTAGCGCTTCTCTGAACTCAACAGCAGATCCCTCGCTGCGCTCGGGATGACACTGTCTCTTGCGTGAAGTTTGAGAGGTGACCACTCTATCCACCCTTAGTTTTCTCCAGTTCTTCGATGAGCGCGGGGACGACTTCAAACAGGTCGCCCACGATGCCGTAGTCGGCGACCTCAAAAATGGGAGCGTTCTTGTCCTTGTTGATGGCGACGATGGTGCGCGCGCCCTTCATCCCCACCACGTGCTGGATGGCGCCGGAGATGCCCAGCGCCAGGTAGAGCTTGGGGGCGACGGTCTGCCCGGAGCTGCCGACCTGCCGCTCCATCGGCAGCCAGCCTTCGTCGCAAACGGGCCGCGAGGCGGCCAACTCGCCGCCCAGCTTTTCGGCCAGCTTCCGAACCATATCGAGGTTTTCCGGCTTCTTGATGCCGCGGCCGACGGCAACAATGATCTCCGCCTGCGTCAAGTCCACCGCCTGCTTGGCCTCACGGAAAGGCTCTTCCGGCCTGCTGCGAATCTGCGCGGCTTCCAGTTGGAACTCCGCCTTTTTGACCTCGGCCTTCTTCGCGCCCTCCTTGACCTGATCGGCACGGAAGGCGCCGGCCTGGAAGCTGACGAAGTGGGGCGGGTCGCCCACCGGCACCACGTCGGCGTTGGTCTTGCCCTGGAACATTTGCCGGACAAAGATAGTTTTGGCGCCGTCGGCCTGCAGGCCGACGCAGTCGCTGATCAGGCTGCGTTTGAAACCGGTGGCCAGCTTGGGAGCGAAGTCGCGCACCTGATAGGAATGCGGGAACAGCACCAGCGTAGGCTGGAGTTTTTCGATGAGCTGCCGCAGGGCCGCACAGAAGCCATCGGGGGTATAGGGTTCCAGCAGGTCATGCTCGACCAGCCAGCACTCGTCCATCTGCTTGGCGGCCAGCTCGTCTGCCAACCCGGCGATGCCCTTGCCCGCCAGCGCCACCGCCAACCGCGCTGAGCGGCCGGCGGCCAATTGTTGCGCGGCCACAAGTGTTTCCCAACTCTGCCGGTTGAGCTGGCCCTGGCGTTGCTCGGCGATGACGAGAATCGCGTCAGCCATCAGAGCACTCGCGCTTCGTGCCGGAGTTTTTCCACCAGCTTGGCAGCGGCTTGTTTGGGCGTGCCTTCGAGGAATTCGGTCTGCTTGGTTTTCTCCGGCACGTAGAGTTTGGTGGTCCGCTGGGTGGCGACCAGGTCGGCGGCCAGCGCGTCGGCGCGAGCCACGGCGCGAATCTCTTTCTTCTTCGCCGCCATGATGCCTTTCAGGCTGGCGTAGCGCGGCTTGTTGATGCCGGACTGAATGCTGAGCACCGCCGGCAGGGGCAAGTCAATCCACTGGAACCAGCCCGCTTCCAGCTCGCGCTTCACCCGCAACTTTCCGTTTTGCACTTCGATATCCATGATGATGGTGGCGTGCGGGCGCCCCAGCAGCTCGGCCAGCACCACTCCGGTCTGGCCGTAGCCGTGGTCGTCGGACTGGAGGCCGGTGAGGATGAGGTCAAAGTTCTCCTCCCGCACCGCGCCGGCGATGGCGCCGGCCATCTGCAAGGGGTCGAGCTGGAAAAACTTGTCGTCGGTGATGTGGATGGCGCGCTCGGCGCCCTTGGCCAGGCCTTCTTTGATGACCTGGCGCACACGCTCGGGGCCGAGGGAGATGACCACCACCTCGCCGCCGTGTTTTTCCTTCAATTGCAGGCCGGCTTCGAGGGCAAAGTTGTCGGGCTCGCAGGTTTCGTAGCTGATGTCGCCTTCGCGTACCCAGGCGGCGCCTTCGTCAATGCGCAGGGGCGCATCCTTGGCCGGGACCTGCTTCATGCAAACGCCAATCTTCATCGGCGGGCAGTCTCTGAGGGCGGCATGAAAGCCACAGACATGTCAACTGTCTTCCCAGCGCTTGAAGAGCAGGGCGGCGTTGGTGCCGCCGAAACCGAAGGAGTTGGAGAGCGCATAGCGGACTTCCACTTTGCGCGCCTGATTGGGCACGTAGTCGAGGTCGCAGTCCGGGTCAGGCTTCTCGTAGTTGACGGTGGGCGGAAGAATCTGATCGCGCAGGGCCAGCACGGTGAAGCCGGCCTCCAAGCCGCCGGCGCCGCCGAGCAGGTGGCCGGTCATGGACTTGGTGGAACTGACCGGCAACTTCGCGGCGCGCTCGCCGAACAAACGCTTGACGGCCATGGTCTCGATCTTATCGCCGACCGGGGTCGAAGTCCCATGCGCGTTGATGTAGCCCACCTCCTGCGGGGGCAGGTTGGCATCCTTCAGCGTCGCCTTCATCACCCGGTAGGCGCCTTCGCCTCCTTTGGCGGGCTGGGTGATGTGGAAGGCGTCGCCGCTCATACCGTAGCCGATCAGTTCCGCCAGGATGGGCGCGTTCCGCCGCTGCGCGAACTCCAACGCTTCCAAGATCAGAACGCCGGCGCCTTCACCCACCACAAAGCCGTCGCGGTCGGCGTCGAAGGGGCGGCTGGCGCGCTGGGGCTGGTCGTTGCGGGTGGAGAGCGCGCGCATGGCGGCGAACCCGCCCACGCCCAGTGGAGTGATGGAGGCCTCGGTGCCGCCGCAGATCATGGCGTCGGCGTCGCCGCGGGTGATGATGCGGTAGCTGTCGCCGATGGCATGGGCGCTGGCCGAGCAGGCGGTGGCGGTGGCGGAGTTGGGGCCCTTGGCGCCGGTGCGGATGGACACCTGGCCCGCCGCCAGGTTGATAATGGTGGCGGGAATGAAAAAAGGCGAAATCTTCCGCGGGCCGCCCTTGAGCAGAGCCTGGTGCTCGCGCTCAATGACGTCGAAGCCTCCGATCCCCGACCCGATGTAGACCCCGGTGCGCTCAGCCAGCTCCGGCGTGAGTTTCAACCCCGACTCTTTCATAGCGAAGTCGGCGGCGGCCACGGCGAACTGGATGAAGCGGCCCATCTTCTTCAACTCTTTCTTCTCCATCCACTGGAGGGGATCGAAGTTCTTCACCTCGCCGGCAATACGGCAAGCATGTTGGGAGGCGTCAAAGAGCGTAATGGGACCGATGCCGTTCTGCCCGGCGCAGACCGCCTTCCACGCTTCTTCGGTGCCGATGCCCAACCCGCAGATCAGGCCGACGCCGGTGACCACCACCCGGCGGCTCATGCGCACACCTCCCCCGCCAAATGGGACCACGGTCTGGAAAAGGGGGCGTGCACCAGGGGGACCAAGCTTCCTATTTCTTCTTCTTCTCGATGTACTCGATGGCTTCCTTGACGCTGGTGATCTTTTCCGCGTCTTCGTCGGGGATCTCGATGTTGAAAGCCTCCTCGAACGCCATCACCAACTCGACGGTATCGAGCGAGTCGGCTCCCAGGTCGTCCACGAAAGACGCCGTCGGGGTGACTTCCGCTTCGTCAACGCCCAATTGTTCCACAATAATCTGCTTAACCTTCTCCTGCACAGAAGCCATCGTCTCTCCCTCCTCAACGTGGGGAACTGTATGAAGTACCGAAAGCGGCTGTATTCTAGTCGCGCCTCCCCCTGCAGGTCAAGACAACCGCCGACCGCCCCCGCCCGCATTCAGTCCAGGGGAAGGGCTATGCCAAGTAGAGGCCGCCGTTGATGCCGAGCACGTGGCCGGTAACGTAGCTGGCCTGGTCGGAGGCCAGGAAAGCGATGCCGTAGGCCACCTCGCGGTCGGTGCCCATGCGGCCGAGGGGAATGCGCGCGATCAGTGCCTGCTTGTTCTTCTCCGGCAGGCCGTCGGTCATGGGCGAGATGATGAAGCCCGGCGCAATAGCATTGACGGTGATCTTTCGCGACGCCACCTCCACCGCCAGCGCCTTGGTCAAACCAATGAGGCCCGCCTTGGAAGCAACATAGTTGGCCTGGCCGGGGTTGCCGGTCTGCGCCACCACCGAGGTGACGTTGATGATGCGCCCGTAGCGCTGGCGCAGCATCCCCGGCAGCACCCGCTGGATGCAAAGATGCGCGCCGGTCAAGTTGGTGGCGAGCACGGCTTCCCAGTCGGCGCGCTTCATGCGTATCTGGAGCTGGTCGCGGGTGATGGCGGCGTTGTTGACCAGGATGTCAATGTGCCCGAAGTGCTCCAACGCCTGCTTGATACCGCTCTTAACCTGCTCCTCGTCGGACACGTCCAGGGTGACAGCCAGCGCTTGGCCGCCCGCCTGCCTGATTTCCGCTTCGACCGCGGCCAGCTTGTCGGCACTGCGCGCCGCCAGCACCACTCGCGCGCCGCGCTCGGCAAACAACAACGCGGTGGCGCGCCCGATGCCCTGGGAAGCGCCGGTGATGAGTGCCACTCGGTCATTCAAAGTCATGAGGCAGCCTCGCTCTTGGGCGCGGGAGCCAACCCCGCCGTCGGCGGGGCCAGCGCCGCCAGGGTCTTTTCCAGGCTGGCGGGGTCTTCGACGCTCAGCGCCCGCACGCTGCGGTCAATCTGCCGCAGCAGACCGGCCAGCACTTTTCCGGGACCCACTTCGATAAAACAGTCGCAGCCCAACTCGATCAGCTTGCGCATTGATTCTTCCCAGCGCACCGGAGCCGGCACCTGACGAAGGAGGGCGTCGCGAGCCGCCTGCGGGGTTTCGATCACCTCGGCATCCACGTTGGTGACCAGCGGGATGCTCAGGCCGCCGAAGCGGATTCGCTGAAAGTCATTTTCCAAACGCGCCGCTGCCGGCTGCAAGAGAGACGAATGGAAAGGCGCGCTCACGGGCAACAGGACGGCGCGCTTGGCGCCGGCATCCTTGGCGGCCGCAGCGGCGCGCTCCACCGCTTCCTTATGACCTGAGATAACAATCTGACCGGGAGAATTAAGATTGGCCGGCACCACCACCTGTCCCTGGGCCGCCTGCTCGCACACCTGTTGCACTTCCGGCAACGGCAGGCCCAGCAGAGCTGCCATTGCGCCCTGGCCGGCGGGCACGGCTTCCTGCATGTAGGTGCCGCGGTTACGCACAGTGACGACGGCTTCCGAAAGCGAGAGGCAATCACTGGCCACCAGCGCCGAGTACTCGCCCAAGCTGTGCCCGGCGACGTAGTCGGGCGCGATTCCCTGCTCTTCCAGCACGCGGTAGGCGGCCACGGAAGTGGTCAGGATGGCGGGCTGGGTATTGGCGGTGAGCTTGAGCTCCTCCTCGGGACCTTCGAAGCACAGCGTGGAAAGCGGAAACCCCAGCGCCTGGTCGGCCTGGTCGAAGACGGCGCGCGCGGCGGGGAACTGCTCCGCCAGCTCCTTGCCCATGCCGGCGCGCTGCGAGCCTTGCCCGGGAAAAATGAATGCCAGCTTGCCCATACTTTTTTCGCGTACTCCGTCGGTGCTATTTTGCTGCCGCCAATGCCAGGTCGCGCTCAATCTTTTCGTTGATGCCGCGGCTGGAAAAGTCCGCCGCCACTCGAATGGCATTCTTGATGGCGTTCGCGTTCGAGCGGCCGTGGCAGATGACGCAGACCCCCTTGATACCCAGCAGCGGCACGCCGCCGGACTCGGTGTAATCCACCCGCTTCTTGAAATTCTCGTAGGCCTGCCGGGAAAGCAGGGAGCCGACCTTCGCGCTCAGGGTGCTGCCCAGGGCTTCCTTCAACATGGATACTAGGGCGTCCACCAGACCTTCGCTGATTTTCAAGGCGACGTTGCCGATGAAGCCGTCGCAGACCACCACGTGCACTTCGCCGGTGTACACGTCGCGGCCCTCAACATTGCCGACGAAATCGAAGCTCAGGGAAGACTCCTTCAACCGGCGATGGGTCTCGCGCACCACTTCGTTGCCCTTGCTGGCTTCTTCGCCGATGGAGAGCAAGCCCACACGCGGGCGCGGCTCGCCGAACATCACCCGGTAGTACACCTCGCCCATGATGGCGAATTGTTGCAAGTGTTGCGGCTTGCAATCCACGTTGGCGCCCACGTCCAACAACACGGACGGCGTGCCGCGCTTGGTGGGAAACACCGAGGCCAGCGCGGGCCGGTCTACGCCTGGCAACATACCCAAGGCGGTTTTCACGATCGCCATGGCCGCGCCGGTGTTGCCCGCCGTCACCACACCGTCGGCCCGGCCTTCCTGTGCCGCCCGCGCCGCCACGTGCAGGGAGGAGTCGCGCTTCTTGCGGAGGGCGCGGATGGGGTTTTCCCCCATCGCGATTACCTGACTGGCCGCGAGCACCTCGACCGGCAACCCGTCGGTCTTGTGGCGGGCCAGCTCGGCGCGCAGGACATCTTCTTGGCCCACCAGCAGCACGCGCACGCCGTGTTCGCGGGCGGCGAGCAGCGCGCCTTCAACTTCACTCTGCGGGGCGTGGTCGCCCCCCATGGCGTCAACGGCGATGGTGGTCATCAGCCGCTCGGGCGCTCCTGCGAACTACTCGCTTTCAACCGCCACCGCAGCGCGGCCCCGGTAGTAACCACAACGGGGACAAACGCGGTGGGGCAGTTTGGGCTCGTGGCAGTTGGAGCACTCGCCCAATTGCCGCGGGGTGAGCGCATCGTGCGCACGCCGCTGGTTCTTGCGTGACTTGGAATGACGTCGTTTCGGGTTTGCCATAAGGTTCTCTTCCTCAAAATTCTGTTTGCTAGCCTGCGCCCTGGCTTTTCTTCCGGTCCAGCCATTCGGCCAGCGGAGCCAAGCGCGGGTCCCTGGGGCGCGAGCCGCAGCGGCAGCGCTCCCGGTTCAGGTTCGCGCCGCAGTGCGGGCACAGGCCCCGGCACTCTTCGCTGCACACGGTTTTCATCGGCAGCGCCAAATGAACCTGCTCGGCGACCACGTCGGCCAGGAAAAGGCCATCGCCGGAGTAGAAGCCGTAGTCCAAATCCTGGTCGTGCAACTCGATCTCTTCGTCGCGCCGGATGCTAGCCACCGGCCGGTAGAAAAGCTCGAACCGGCGCTCGACCGCGCGCTCAATCGACCCCAAGCAGCGGGCGCAGAGAAGCGCCAGGCGCGTCCGCAAGCGACCCGCAATGTGGATTTCGTCGCCTTCCAGCGCCGCCGACGCCGTCACTTGCAGCGGGCCGGTCTGCCGAAACTCCGCTGAATGGAAATCCACCGTTCCAGGCGCGAACTCTTCCTGGAACGTCAGCTCATGCTGCTCCAACTCTTTGACGCCAATAAACATGCCCGGAAACGCAAGCCAAACGAAGAAAGGAAATTATACGTGCAGAGGCCCGGAACTGCAAGGCAGGCTGCTCGCTGGTAGTGTCTTAATTTCACACCGAGCCCCCAGGCCCCTGCCTGGGGGAAGCGAAAATCCCTGCGGCGGGGGCCGCAGGGCTCGGTGTGATTTGGGCCGAGTTCCGAATCGCTCAAATTAAGACACTACCCGCTCGCTCGGGAAACGACGCTGAGGCCAGCACCATCCTGGGCCTCTACCGCAGGCGGGAGGCGGGCTGGGACGCGAGGTCCCCGAGCAGGTCGCGGTGGACGCGGAAGACGTAGGTGTCGGTCATGCCAGCCAGGTAGTCGCAGGCCACGCGATGGGCCGGCTGCGTTTTCGCTTGCGCGGCGTAGGCGCGCGGGAGCCGCTCCGGCTGCTGGACGAAGAACGCAAACAACTCTTCCAGCATCTTCACCGCGCGCTCGCGCTCCTCAGTAATCTGCGGATGTTGATAGAGCCGGCGATTGAGAAACTCTTGCAGGACGCGCTTCTCTTCCGCCACTGCCGGGCTGAACGCAACCAGCCGCCGGGGGCAGGCGCGCACCGCCTCCAGCGAGGCGACGTGGTTGGCCGTCAACTGGCTGCGGGTGTGCTCAATCAGGTCGGAGGTCAGGCGGTCGATGAGACTCTTGAGCGCCTCGTTGAACTGCAACTTCTCCGCCGCCTGCGGGTAGCGGCTTACCGCCTGGTCGAGCAAGCCGCGAAAGACCGGCACCTCCGCGCGCATCATCTCCGGCCGGAGCAGCTTGGCCTCGTAGCCGTCGTCGAGGTCGGCGGTGTTGTAGGCGATCTCATCGGCCAGGTCGATCAACTGCGCTTCCAGCGGCGGCCGCTCTCCCAAACGATACTCAGCCAGCTCAGGGTGCGCGTCGGGGCGGTAGTCGCGCGAGTGCTTTACGATGCCCTCCCGCACTTCAAAGGTGAGGTTCAAGCCGGGGAAAGCCGCGTAGCGCTGCTCGAAACTCTCCACCATGCGCAGCGCGTGCAGGTTGTGGTCGAAGACGTCGCCATGCGCGCCCATGAGCGCGTCCAGCTTTCGCTCCCCGGCGTGCCCGAAAGGCGGGTGGCCGATATCGTGCACCAGCGCCAGCGCCTCACACAACTCCTCGTTCAACCCCAGCGCGCGCGCAATGGTGCGGGCAATCTGCGCGACCTCGAGCGTGTGCGTCAGGCGATTGCGGAAATGGTCGGAGAAACGCCGGGTGAAGACCTGGGTCTTGGCTTCCAGCCGCCGGAAGGCGCGGCTGTGGATGATGCGGTCGCGGTCGCGGTGATAGTCGTCCCGGTAGGGATGAGCGGGTTCGGCGTGGCGGCGCCCCTGGCTGCGGGCCACGTCCATCGCATAGGGCGCCAAACTCATGGAACTCTGCTGTGCGTCGGCAGCCGAAGAAACGCGCTAGGGCTGCGGGGGTTCGGGCAGCAGCTCCAAGCGGCGCGTCACTTCCGCGGCAATGGTGGTGTCGGGAAACTCGTCCTTCACCTGCTGGTAGAGCTGGCGGGCCTCCGCCGGGTTCTTCTCCGCCACCAGCGCGGCCAAGTCGAACAGCGCCACCGCTTTCGGCACGGTAGCGGTCGGTTTTTCACTCAGCTCCCGATAGAACTTTTCTGCTTCCTCCGCCCGACCCACTCCCTGGTAGAAGCCAGCCAAGTGGAATTTCGCCAGCGCCGCCACCTCGGGGTCGCTCGCCCGACTGACCTCTTCCAGCGCCGCCAAGCCCGGCTCCTGCTGCCCCAAGCGTAATTTGCACACACCCTCGTAGTGCCGCGCCAACAAACCCGCCTGCGTGCCGGCGTATTCCTCCCGTACGGCCGCAAACTCCTCCAGCGCCGCCTGCCACTTTTCTTCTTCGCTGGAAAAAACCCTTTCCGTACCTTGCCCCGGCAGCGACGGCAAGCCCGCCTGCACCGACGCCTCGAACGTCACCATGGCGGCCCCCAGAGCAATGCTGGCCTTCTCGGCTTGCTGGCCCGAATACCACCAGTAGCCGCCCACCGCCGCACTCCCCAGCACAATCGCCACCGCCAGCACCGCCAGCCGCCGCCCGTGCCCCTCCACGTAGAGCAGCACCCGATCCACTATGTCCACGAACTCGTCGTGCTTCAGTTCCTTCCGGTGAAGTCGCGCCATGCTTGTCTCTGCCTCTGTTTGACTTAGAAACCCTGATGCTAACAGCCGCCCCTTCCGGCTGTCAATTCAGGCTCCAGATGAATATCATGGTCGCCCTGCGCTACGAGTAGGGAGCGTCCGCGGAGATTGCAAACCAAAACATTATCACCACAGAGACGCGGAGGACACAGAGGAAGAAACGCAAGATGCAAATCCTTGCTTACCTCCTTGCCAAAAGAGAAAGTTAGTTCGGAAGAGGTGCTTCGCACCCGCCGAACGGCCCCTGTGGTCTTGTGGGTTGCGGCTTCTCGGAGCGAAACGGAGACCCCGCTTGTCCTGAGCAGAGTCGAAGGGCGCTAGTTGCGAGGAGCCGCGACAAAAAGAACAGGAGCGCCAGAACTGAAGCAGGGCTCTAGCCTCTGAAGCACAAACTTCTTCCCTCTGGCGGCGCGAATCCGCCGCAGTACCGACATAATCAAAACAGGTGTACACTGAATGGTTTCAGGATGCGTCTAAAGAGTTGACCGTGACCCCGCAGAAAATAAATTGGCCTATTCTTTCTCTCAGCGCTCTTGCCCTAGGAGTGCTGGCAGTAGTGTCCTTGCCCCTGCCGGCGCAGCAGCGGCCTCCCAGCCCGGTGCGCTTTACCGAGGCGCGTGAACACGCACTCCGCCGCACCATCCAGCTGCCCGGCTCGGTCGAGTCCCGCACGGTCAGCACAGTCGCCAGCACCGTCCCGGGCTTGGTGGTGGACTTCCCCGCGCGCGAAGGCGACACCGTAAAAAAAGGCCAGCCCCTGGCTCAGTTGCGCCGGCAGACGCTGGAGATCAGCCTGCGCGCGGCCCGAGCCCAACTCCAGGAAGCCGAATCCCGCCAGAAGTTGGCAGAGCGCAACCTGGAGCGCGCCCGCGACCTCTTTGAGTCCAAGGTCTTCAGCCAGCAGCAACTCGACGGCACTTTCTTCGAGTTCAACGCCTGGCAGGGCCGGGTGGACCAACTCACGGCCGAACTTGACCGCATCCGGGACGAGCTCGACCGCTGCACCATCCGGGCTCCCTTTGACGGCGTGGTCGTCCGCGAACACACCGAGCTGGGCGAATGGGTCAAGGTCGGCGACCCGGTGGTGGAGTTGCTTGCGCTCAACCAACTGGAAATTCTGATCGATGTCCCCGAACGCTACTTCCGCAGCCTCAAGCGCGGCGGACGTGCCACCGTCACTTTCGAGTCGCTCCCCGGACTGACCGTCCGCGGCCGCATCAACGCCCTGATTCCGCGCGCCGATCCGCAGGCCCGCACCTTCCCCGTCAAAGTGCGCATCCCCAACCGTGGCAGGCGCATCGGCGTCGGCATGCTGGCCCAGGTTTCCTTTCCCGCCGGCGAGCCCTACCGCGCCACCGTCGTCCCCAAAGACGCCGTCATCACCCGCGGCCCGCAGAAATTTGTCTATCTGATGAATGGCGACAACACCGTCAGCCTACTTTCCGTCCAGACGGGTTCAGGCGTTGGCTCTTGGATTGAAATCCGGGGCTCGGTGCGCGCCGGCCAGAAAGTCATCACCCGCGGCAATGAGCGCCTGCAACCCGGCCAGACCGTCCAGGGCCAACTGCTGGAGTACGAGTTGCCGTGAAGATCATCCACGACGCCATTCGCTTCCCGGTTACCACCGCCGTCGGCGTCATCCTGCTGGTGCTGTTCGGCAGCATCGCCCTCATGCGCATCCCTGTGCAGCTCACCCCCAACGTCGAAAAACCGGAGATCACCGTCAGCACCGTCTGGCCCGGCGCCAGCCCACAGGAAATCGAGCGCGAAATCGTTGACGAGCAGGAAGAGCAGCTCAAGTCGCTCGCAGGGCTCACCAAGATGGAGAGCTCCAGCTCCGACAGCCGCGGCAGCATCACCCTGACGTTCCAGATCGGCACCGACATCGACAGCGCCCTGCTCAAGGTCTCCAACCGCCTCGAACAGGTGCCCAGCTACCCCGACGATGCCAACAAGCCCGTCATTCGCAGCGTGAACATCGAGGCCAGCGCCATTGCGTGGTTTGCTCTGATTCCCACGGAAGAGAACGGCTTCGAGGGCGACATCACCACCCTCTTTGACTTTATCGACGAGTTTATTAAGCCAGAGTTTGAGCGTGTTCCCGGCGTTGCTGCCTCCAATATCTACGGCGGCCGCGAGCGCGAGATGCACGTCATTTTTGATCCAGCCCGGCTGGCCGCCCGCCGCATTACCCTAAACCAACTGGGCGCGGCACTGGAACGCGAGAACCGCAATTACAGCGGCGGCGACTTCGACGAAGGCAAGCGCCGCTACATTGTCCGCACTGTAGGTGAATACGGCTCGCCGGAAGACATTGAAGACATCGTCATCGCCGTCCGCAATGGCGTCCCCATCTACCTCAAAGACGTCGCGCGCGCTCAGTTGGGCTATAGCAAAGCCACCTTCAAGGCCTTCTACAAGAGCGGGCAGGTTATGTTCTTGAACGCCCTCAAGGAACCCGGCTCAAATATCTTGGAGGTCATGGCCGGCCTCAAAAAACAAATGGCGCGCTTGAACGCCGAACTCTTGCAGCCCCGAGGGCTTCAGCTCATGCAGGCCTCCGATGCAACCGACTACATTCGGGACGCCATTGGGCTGGTGCGCCAAAGCCTCTTCATTGGCGGCTTCCTGGCTATCATCATCCTGCTGCTCTTTCTCCGCAGTAGCACCAGCACTCTAGTGATTGCCGTCGCCATCCCCATCAGCATTATCGGCACCTTCCTGATGATGACCTGGTTTGACCGCACCCTCAATGTAATCAGCCTGGCGGGCATGGCCTTCGCGGTAGGCATGGTGGTGGACAACTCCATCGTGGTGCTAGAAAACATCTATCGCCACAGCCAGATGGGCAAACCCCGTTTCACCGCCGCTTACGACGGCGCCCGCGAAGTCTGGGGCGCGGTCCTGGCCAGCACCCTCACCACCATTGCAGTATTTGTTCCGGTGGTGTTCATCCAGGAAGAAGCCGGGCAACTCTTCGGCGACATCGCCATCGCCATCAGTTGCGCCGTTGCCCTCAGCCTGCTGGTAGCCATCACCGTCATCCCCAGCCTCTCGGCCAAGATCCTCCGCGCCGCCGAGCATAAGCCGGACGAGCGCGGCTACCACAACCTCTGGGGCTTTTTGCGCCTGACCCGCGGCTTCACCCACGGAGTGACCAGTACCGTCGATTGGATCAACACTTCCACCGCGCGCCGCCTGGCGGTCATCCTGACCCTCACCACCGCTTCCATCGGCCTCAGCGTCCTGCTCATGCCCAAGACCGAATACCTGCCGGTCGGCAACCAGAACTTCCTCTTCGGCCTCATACTGCCCCCGCCTGGCTACAACCTGGACGAAGTGGGAAGGTTGTATCAGATCTACGACAAGGAACTTTCTCCCCTTTGGCAAGCCGAGCCGGGTTCGCCCGAGGCGCGGGCACTGCCCGGCGGCGGCATCCGAACCTTCTTTTTTGGCACCAGCAGCGGATTTGTTTTCATGGGGGCGCGTGCGAACGATCCCATGCGGGTCCGAGAGCTCATCCCCGAATTTCAACGGGCTAACGCCCAAATCCCCGGAGCTATCGCTATCATTAACCAAGCCAGCATCTTCCAGCGCGGGCGCGGCGAGGGCCGCAATATCGACATCGAAATTACCGGCCCCGAACTGGAGCGCCTGATTGCACTGGGCGCCGAAGTCTTCCAAAGCGTGATGCAGAAGTTGCCCGAGGCCCAGGCCCGGCCCATCCCCAGCCTCGACCTCGGCAACCCGGAAGTCCAAGTGCGCACCCACCGCCGCCGCGCCGCCGAGCTGGGCATCTCCAACCGCGACCTGGGCTTTGCCGTCAGCGCCCTGGTGGACGGCGTCAAGGTCAGCGACTACCAATACGAGGGCAGGGAAATCGACCTCAAGGTGATGGCCGAAAAGAGCTTCGCCCACCGCACCCACTTGCTCGAGCAGATGCCCATCGCCACCCCCGACGGCCGTTTGGTCACGCTGGGCTCGGTGGCCGACATCTCCGTCGTTACCGGCCCCACCCAGATCAATCACAGCGAGCGGCAGCGCACCATCACCATCCAGGTAACGCCGCCCGAGCAGATGCCGCTGGAAGCGGCCATGGACTTGATCAGCAACGAGATCGTCGGCCCCCTGCGCGAAAGCGGCCAGCTCGGCGGCCTCTACCGGGCCACCCTCAGCGGCAGCGCCGACAAACTTACGCAGACCGGCCGCTCCCTGCGGTGGAACATCCTGCTCGCTCTGGCGATCACCTATCTGCTGATGGCCGCCCTGTTTGAGAGCTTCCTCTACCCCTTCGTCATCATGTTCAGCGTGCCGCTGGCGGCCCTGGGAGGCTTTCTAGGGCTGGCGGCGGTCAACCTCTTCACTTATCAAGCCCTGGACGTGCTCACCATGTTGGGCTTCATCATCCTGGTGGGTACGGTGGTCAACAACGCCATCCTGATCGTTCACCAATCGCTCAACCACATGCGCGAGGAAGGCTTGGAGCCGCGCGAAGCCATCCGCGAGGCGGTCGGTAACCGCATCCGCCCCATCTTCATGAGCGTCTCCACCAGCGTCTTCGCCATGATGCCGCTGGTGCTCTTCCCCGGCGCGGGCTCGGAACTCTACCGCGGGCTGGGCAGCGTGGTGATCGGCGGCCTGATTGTCTCCACCATCTTCACGCTGTTCCTGGTGCCGGCGCTCTTCAGCCTCACGCTCGACATCCGCGCCGCGCTCAGCGCCCGCCTCCACGGCCTGCTCCACCCCGCCGAGCACCCCACCGCCGACGACTAACCGAGCTCTGCAACGACCTCAGAAGGGCCACCCATGCAGGTGAACTTTCGAGGGCGGCGCACTTTTTCGCGCTGGCATCAGTTAAAGGGAGTATACTTGGTCTGCTCAGGGTGCCAGGGGTCCCGTGTCGGACGGGCATGGATAAACAGGTTTGGTATTTTAGCGATTCTCCGGCCGCTTCCCTGATCGGCTCGCTTCCCCAGTGCTACATCGCCAAGGCGGTCTCCCGCACCCGGCCTTTTTCCACCCCGCCGCAAATCCGGCTGGTCTGGCTGGCCGACCTGGACCGCGATGCAAAAGACCTGGACGGCTGGGCGCAGCGCAATTCTCAGGCGCGGGTGGTTTATGTTCTTCCGCCGGACACCAACCCGCCCGCCGGCAATCGAGCCGCCTTTGCTTACCTGCCCCCGCAACCTTCGCCTGCCTTCCTGGACCAAACCCTCGCCAGCGCTTTTGAGAACATGGAGCTGGCGGCGCGGGCGGCCCGGGCCGAAGAACAACTGGCGCGCAGCTCTCACGAAATCAACGAGCTCAACCGCATCGGCGTGGCCCTCTCCTCGGAACGAGACCCCCAACGGTTGCTCAACTTGATCCTACAAGCGAGCCGGGAGATTACCTCCTCCGACGCCGGCTCTCTCTACCTGGTGGAAGACGTATCGGAAAAAGAAAAGCGCCTGCGCTTCAAGCTCACCCAAAACGACAGCGCCCCGGTGGGCTTCACCGAGTTCACCGTGCCCATGGACCGGAGCAGCATTGCCGGCTACGTCGCCGTCACCGGCGAAGTCCTCCCCCTCGCCGACACCTATGATATCCCCTCCGATGCCCCCTACCGTTTCAACCGCCGCTTTGACGAGGAAACTGGCTACCGCACCAAATCCATGCTCACCATCCCGATGCAAAACCAGCAAGGCGAGATCCTGGGCGTGCTGCAGCTCATCAACTGCAAGCGCGACTTCCGCCAGCGCATCACTTCCCCCGAGGAGATCGAGCGCGAGGTGGTTCCCTATGGTCCGCGCCAAATCGAGTTGGCCACTTCCCTCGCTTCCCAGGCCGCGGTCGCCTACGAGAACAACATCCTCTACGAGAACATCCAGACTCTGTTCGAGGGCTTCGTCAAAGCCGCCGTCACCGCCATCGAGCAGCGCGATCCCACCACCTCCGGCCACTCCTTCCGCGTCAGCCGACTGACCTGCAGCTTGGCCGAAACGGTGGACAAGGTCGAAACCGGCCCCTACGCCGACCTGCACTTCAACCACGAGCAGATGCGGGAGATTCGTTACGCTGCGCTCTTGCACGATTTCGGCAAGGTCGGCGTGCGCGAGGAAATCCTGCTCAAAGCGAAAAAACTTTACCCGCACGAGCTCGATCTCGTCCGGCACCGCTTTGACTACATCCGCAAGGTGCTCGAAGCCGACCACCTGCAACGCAAACTGGAGGCGACGGAGCGCAAGCAGCCGCCGGAAGCCTTTCGCAACCTGGAGGAGGAATACCAGATCCGCTTGGCGGAACTTGAAGACTATCTGCAATTCATCTTGCAGGCGAGCGAACCCACCGTCCTCCCCGCCGGCAACTTTGACAAGCTGCTGCACATCGCCCAGCGCACCTACGTGGACGGTCGCGGGGTGGAGCGCCCCTACGTCACCCCGGAAGAAGTGCGCTTTCTCTCCATTCCCATGGGCAGCCTCGACCCGGAGGAACGCCTGCAAGTCGAGTCGCACGTCATTCACACCTTCAACTTCCTGGCCCAGATTCCCTGGACGCGCGAAATCAAGTCCATCCCCCTGATTGCGCGCGCGCACCACGAAAAGCTCGATGGCTCCGGCTACCCCTACAAGCTGCGCGATCCGCAGATCCCGCCCCAAACCAAGATAATGACCATCTGCGACATCTTCGATGCCCTCTCCGCCGCCGACCGGCCCTACAAGAAAGCAGTTCCGCCTGAGCACGCGCTGGAAATCCTGGCCGAGAGCGTCAAGCAAGGCCAGCTCGACCCCTTCCTCTTCCAACTCTTCCTGGACGCCAAAATCTACCAACTCACCGCCAAACGCTAATCCTGTTCTGCCTGTGTTAGAATTCCAGCAACAACAGCAGGAAGGTAAACATGCTTCCGTGGTGGAGTCTGCTAATCATTGCCGTGCTGGCCGGCCTTGTGGCTTGGCTGTGGGCCACAACCACAGAGCGGAACAAACAGTCGGCTCGACTGCTCGACTTGGGAGCACGGTGCAAATCGTTTGAGAGCTCGGCAGAGGAACTGCGCAGTCGGCTCACAGAAAAGGAGAAGCAAGTAGAATCAATCCGAGCCGATCTCCAACAAGCCCGAGAAGTCAAAACGGCCGCTGAGGCAAGACTCCAGGAATCACAGACAGCACTGCAGCAACAAGGAAAACTCCTTGAGCAGGCGAAGGACATCTTTGCCAACCTCCGCACGCCCAGCGTCAAGGGTCGCTGGGGAGAGCTGACACTCCGCCGGGTTGTCGAGCTGGCTGGAATGTCGGAGCAGTGCGACTTCGAAGAGCAAGTAACAACCGACTCAAACGAAAGCCGGGCCCGACCGGATATGATTGTGCGCCTGCCGGCTGGACGTCAGGTAATCATCGATGCCAAGGCCCCGTTGGACGCATTCCAAGATGCGATGCAAGCCACTTCGGAGGAAAACCGCAAGGCGGCGATGAGTCGTCATGCGCAATTGGTTCGATCTCATATGAACGCCCTCAGCTCAAAGTCCTATTGGAACCAGTTTTCTCAGACGCCGGACTTTGTTGTTCTCTTCCTGCCAGGAGAGTCGTTTTTTAGCGGGGCGCTGGAGTGCGATCGGACGCTGATTGAAGACGGGATCTCTCAACGTGTAATCCTAGCCACCCCCACCACGCTGATCGCTCTTCTGTGGGCCGTCGCAAACGGCTGGCGCTGGGAAGCGATTGCCAAAAATACCGAAGCAATCAGCCAACTGGGTGCGCAGGTGTACGACCGCATGAACGTGCTCACGAATCATCTTTCCGACGTCGGCTCGGCTTTGACCAAAGCGGTTGAAACCTACAACCGGGCCGTGGGTTCGATGGAAAGTCGTTTATTACCATCCGTGCGGAAGTTTAAGGAACTAGGTGCGACGGCGGCAGAAGACATCGCCACCTTGGAACCCGTAGATCAAGCCCCCCGCAGCCTACCGGAAGAATCAAAAACCCGGTAAGGCCAGCGAAAAAGTTACCAACTCAACTTCACGCCGAATTGGAACTGGCGCGCGTCCAGCGCCGCCGTGGGTTGGCCGGCGATGCAACGGCCGCCGATGGGGTCGCAGAGTTGGTTTACGTCGCCGACGTTGAAACGGTTGAAGAGGTTGAACATATCGGCGATCAACTCCAGGTTCCAGCGCTCGTCAAAATGGATTTTGCGGGCAACCCGCAAGTCCAGGTTCCAGGTCATCGGCCGTGTGAAGGTATTCCGTCCCAGGGTTCCCGTGCAACCGTCGGAGCCCGTCAATGCGGTTGAGGTGGAGGGACACACCGTGGGCGGCGCGAATGCCACACCCTCCAGGAAGGGCGAAGTAAAACTGCCGGCGGTCCCCACCGGTACCACGGTCGGCCGGTCGGAGAAAGGCGAGAAGTCCAGGTTGGAGTCCCGCCCCGTCAAGACGCTGAAGGGCCGCCCGGAACTGACCTCAAAAATAGGGGCGATGACAAAGTCGGCGAAGACTTTCCGCCAGGCACCGGCGTCATTGCGGCTGAAGGGGCTCTCGAACACTGCGCTGAAGACGAAACGGTGCCGCAGGTCAAAGGTAGAGTTGCCGCGCTCCAGGTCCGGCCGGCGGTTGTCCTGCGGGTTCAACAACGTCTGCAAATCAGTGGAGTCGTCGATGGCGTGCGACCAGGTGTAGCTGGCCAGGAACTGGTAGTGGTTGCCGTAGCGCTTGCGCAGGTTGACGGTCAATGCGTGGTAGATGGAGGCGCCCGAAGATTCCTGCTGGTTGACGTCGCTGAAGGGCACGAAAAACCCGGGCCCCAGCGGATAGCCCGCTGCCGCAGCCACACCGAGGATGGCGGCGTCGGGTATCCCCAGTCCACCGGTCAAGGCAAGGTTCGGCCCGGTTGCCCGGAAAAAGTTGAACGCCGCCGCGGTCCCAATAGCACCCACGGGCGCGCCAGCACAACCCGGTGCGCCGAACCCGGTGCCGAATATTCCCGGGATCGAAAGCAGGATGCTCCCGCCCAGGGACGTATCGACGCACGCTCCGGGAGCAAACGGCAGCCCCGTGGACGGATCAATGCCGGGAACCTGAATCCCCAGCGGCGTAAAGCCGGGAGGAAACAGTCCCGCCAGAAAGGCGGCATTGGCATTGGCTACCAACAGAGCGCCGTTGGCCGGGTTGATGTTGCGCGGCCGGTTCAGGTGCGCGCCTTTCACACCCTGGTAGCTGACGCTGAGCGAGAGGTCGTGCACCAGCTCGCGCTCAACGGTCAGGTTCCACTGCTGGGCATAGCCAAACTCGAAGTTCTCTTCAATCGGCAGAGTCCAGGGCAGGATGGCCAAGGGGAAGCCACCCGCACACTGCCGGGTGGCGTCGGACGACGGACAGAAGTTCTGGTTGATGAAGATGGAGTTTGGTGTGAAGGGGTCGAACCGCTGCTGGTTGGACTGGTAGCCGAAGTTGAACGGGTCAGAAATGGCCCCCAGGCTGGTATCCAGAATGCCCTGGAAGACATTGGTCGCGTTCAGGCAGCCGGGGTTGACCAGGATGCTGGTAGCAGGGACGCAAGGCGCACCCCCGCCGAGAATCTGCTGGGTGGACTGCGCCCCGTCGGCCGTGTCAGCGTTGAAGGCAATCGCCAGCAGCGGGTGGTCGTAGAAAAGACCATAGGCTGCGCGGATCACCGTCTTGCCGTCGTTGCCCGGGTCCCAGGCCAAGCCGATGCGAGGCGCCACATTGTCCCAGTCGCGCCGGATGCCTTCGGTCACGCCCAGAAATGCCTCCGCCTGGGCAGTGACGTCATTGAAGGCGGGCAACTGCGGCGTGGCCTCGCCCTCCCACCGCACTCCATAGTTAAGAGTGAAGTTGGAACGGATGCGCCAACTATCCTGGGCATAGAAGGCGATGGCAGTATTGTTAAAAGCACTGAACGAATCACCGATCCCCTGGATGAAGCTGGACGGAAGCCCAATGCCGTAGGCCTGCACACTGCTGAAGCCGGGAATGTCCAGGGTGCCCACGCCTGGGACCGTAATCACATCAGGAAACTGGAGCGAGGTTTCCGAGAGCGCGCCGAACCGCATGCTTCCACCGAAGTTCAACTCGAACACCTGGTTATTGGAAAACCGGGGACCGATCTCAATGAAGTTGATGTCGGCCCCGAACTTGAAAGTATGGCTGCCGCGCAGATAGGAGACGTTGTCGGTCCACTGGTAGCGGCGCTCCACCCGGTCTACCCGCGAAAATGGTTCTCGTCCGAAGTGAGCGAACCCGCCGATGTCCACACCCAGACCACTGCCTCCTAAGGGCTCGCCCGGCCCCCCGGCGAAATTCGACGGCGTGTAGCTCAGACCGCGCCGGGCAATCTGAAACCGGGCTTCGTTGACCCAACTATTGCCCAAGGTGGTAACGTTCTGCGCCACCACCGCCCAATCACGGACGGACTGCTCCGAGCTGCGCGAAAAGGCGTTCTGGCCGAAACTTTGGTTCTGGGCGTTCACCTGAATGCCGGTCACATCACTGGGCGTGACGCTGCCGCGGACAAAGAAGCTGTTGTCGTTGTTCCAGCGATGGTCAATGCGCGCCGAGATGAAGTTGGTGTCCTCCTCCACCGGATAGTTGCCCCGCAGCGCGTTCAGTTGGACAAAGGACGAAGGCAAAGGAACAACTCCCGTCAGTGAAAGGGGCGGGAAAAAGGGACCACCCAGAAAAGGATTGATTCCGGTCAAGGCCACCCCGGAACCACCCGCAGCCAGGAAAAGATAGTTCTCCAAGTTGGTATTGGGAAAACCATCCAGGAAATCAATCGGTCCGAGAAAAGCGCTGGCCAGAGGGTCGTTGAGGAAAGAGAGTTGCGCCGGCGTCACCAATAGTGAGCCCAGGGGCGTCGCAAACGGCACCAGCCCGAAGTTGTCCGCGCCGATGCTGGAAAAGCCTTCCTCCTGCCGCCGGCGAGTCTCAAAAGAAAAAAAGTAGAAGCTGCGATCCTGCTTGAGCGGCCCGCCGATGGTGAAGCCCGCCTGCAAGCGAGTGAAAGCGGGATCGTCCACGGTAGAGAAAGGATTGCGGGCCTGGAAGCGCTTGTTGCGGAGGAAACCGAAGACGTTGCCGTGCACTTCGTTGCTGCCGCCTTTGGTGACAATGTTCACAATCGCGCCGCTGGCGCGGCCGAACTCAGCCATGTAGCTGTTGGTGATGATCTGGAATTCCTGCACTGCTTCCTGCGACACCGTCGCGCGCACGCCGTTGGTGGAGTTGTCGGTGGCGTCGGCACCGTCCACCGACACCTGGTTGGAGCGTGCACGCTGGCCGCCGAAGTTCAACCCGCTGGTGGGCGCGGCGCCGATGCTGGGGGCGCTGTCGCGGGCGGCGTTCGAGGCCAGCAGGGTAAAGTTCAGGTAATCGCGCTGGTTGATGGGAAGGTTCTGGATATCGCGGGAGGTAATGGTCTCGGTCACGGCGGTGCGCTGGGTTTCAATCAAAGCGGCCTCGGTGGTGACGACCACCGTTTCCTGTCCGGCGCGCACTTCGAGGTGAACATCGTAGTTGGCGACGCTGCCGATCAGGAGTTCCAGCGCGGGATTGCGCACGGTGGCAAAGCCGGGGGCGTCCACCACCACCTCATACCGGCCCGGCGGGAGCGCCAGTACGCGATACACGCCAGCCGCATCGCTGGTGGTGCTGCGCTCCAGATTGGTGGCCAGGTTGCGCACCGTGACGGTTGCGCCCGGCACACGCGCCCCGGTGGGGTCGGACACCACTCCCTGCAAATCGGCTGCATTGCTCTGCGTCTGGGCGGCAGCGGGCGCCGCCAGCAGCAGGCACGCACCGGCAAGTCCAAGCAAGAAAAACAAAACCTGCTTCCTTGGTTGCGTCATGACAGTCTCCCCCCTGTTTGGTGATGGGCACAGAAACGGCTTGCCCTCGCGGGTCATCTCTCTGCCTCCGGAGCGTTTCGGGTACACGGCAAAGACAGGTCGGTTGTATACCAACCTGCCCGGCGCTGGCAAGGCAAAAGTGGATCACACCACCCCCCCCCGGTTCTTCAACCGTGCGAGCGCTGGTTCATCCCCTGTCCCGTCTTCAGCGGGGCCTGCTCTAGCCGGCGGCGGAATTGCTCCCTGTCCAGACGGTGCTTGGCCACTTTGCGACCGTCGAGGAAGATAACGGGGATGTCGTGGCCGTACCGCGCCCGCAAAGCCTCGTCAGAATCGATGTCCACTTCCCGAAAAGTAAAGTGGAATTCATCCCGCAGCGGCATCAACACCTTCTTGGCTTCGTCGCACAGATGGCAGCCCGCGCGTGTGTACAGGACAACTTCCATGCAACCTCCCCCGCTTGAGAAAACTGAGAAACTGGAGCGCAGCGTTCGGGCACGCGCACAAAATTATTCCCGGAGCTGCCTACTCGGTTCCGAACAGGATGCGCTCCACCAACTCGCAATACATGTGTCCCAGCAGGCTGTGCGTTTCCTGTATCCGCTGCGTATCTTCCGACGGCACCGCCAGCAGCAAGTCTACCCGGCCGGCCAATTCGCCGCCGCCTTTCCCTGTCCACGCCACCGTGTAGCACCGCCGGGCCCGGGCCGCATCCACCGCACGGATGACGTTGGGCGAGCGGCCACTGGTGCTGATGGCAATCACCACATCGTTCGCCTGAGCAAAAGCCTCCACCTGACGCACAAAGATTTCCTCAAAACCGGTGTCGTTCGGCACCGCGGTAAGAATCGAACTGTTGGTGGTGAGAGCCATCGCCGGCAACGCCTTGCGCTGGAGCCGAAACCGGCCCACCAGCTCAGCCGCAACGTGCTGGGCGTCGGCGGCGCTGCCCCCATTTCCCATCAGCAGCACTTTGTTGCCCTGCCCGTACGCGGCTACCGTACGCTCCGCCAGTGTCCACACCGCCTCCAGGAACTCCGGCGAGAGGCTGCGTTTGACCGCGCAGCTTTCTTCAACCTGTTGCCGCAACAACTCCAGCCCGGCTTTCTTTGAGAGTGTCATCCGTTGTCTTTCCCTTTGCGGCCTTTTCTTCTCAAGCTCCGTTCTCGGAAGTAAGAGAACCAATCGGTGCAGCGATTATACAAAAAAGAAAAAATATCCCAAGAGAAAGCCCGCTGGTGGCCTGCTGAGCGCGGACGGCGTATTGACCTTCGATTGAACGGCCAGTATAAACTTGTTGCTTCACCAGACTGCCAACCAAGAACGCCGGCGGAGGGCACAGGCATCATGCGGATTCTCCTTTTCGGGGCCAACGGTCAGCTTGCCCAAGACCTCAAAGTAGCCTTGACGGAAGACGAAGTCATCGGCCTGACCCACGGGGAGATCGATATCCGCGACTACCCCGCCGTCGAAGCCGCAGCGAAGAAACATCAGCCGGACTGCCTGTTGAACACCGCCGCCTTCCACCGCGTGGACGAGTGCGAAGACCAAGTGGAGCCGAGCTTTGCCGTCAACGCTGCCGGTGTCCACAACTTGGTGCGTGTCGCCAATCAGTGCGGGGCTGTGCTGGTTCACTTCAGCACCGACTACGTCTTTGAAGGCGTGCAACGAAAACCCCGGGTGGAAACCGACGCGCCCAACCCGCAGTCCATCTACGCCCTGTCGAAGCTGGCGGGGGAGCTGATCGTCCGCCGCTACGCCCAGAAGTATTTTCTCATTCGCACCTGCGGCCTCTACGGGCGGGCGGGCAGCGGCGGCAAGGGCGGCAACTTCGTCGAGACCATGCTGCGGCTGGCACGCGCAGGGAAACCCATCCGGGTGGTCAGCGATCAGGTACTCACTCCCACCAACACCAAGGACCTGGCGGAAAAATTGGCGCCGTTGCTCCACACCAACAAGTACGGCCTCTACCACATGACCAACGCGGGAGAATGCAGTTGGTGCGACTTCGCCGCTGAAATCTTTCGTTTGGCCGGCCTGACGCCCGACCTGCAACCCACCACCAGCGCCGCCTTCGGCGCCAAGGCCCGTCGCCCGGCCTACTCCGTCCTCGACAACCTGGCCTACCGCAACGCCAGCTTTGCTGATTTTCGACCCTGGCAGGAAGCCCTGGCCGATTACATGCGAACCGCTAAACCCTGAGCACTCTTAGGGCGCGCGCTTGGCCTCGAAGCTATGCGCCCAACGCCGCACGGAAGCTGTCTCCCAATCCTCCATGAAATACCATTCGACCCGCAGCTTGGGGTCGGTGGCCACGTCCGTGACTTGAACGTGGACAAAGCCAGCTTGGCGGAGAGAATCCACCAGTTCTGCCTCACCCTGCTCATCGCGATAGAAAACGTTTCCGAGCGCAACGATGTCGTCCGCGAAGGGGCCGCTGCCGAACTCATGCAGGGTGAACCGCTGGTCGTGCGTCTGGTAGCGGCTGTGCCAGATGAAGTGCCGGTCGCCCGAGACGAAATAAACGTTCTTCAGCTCTTCGCGCTGCAAGGCCTCCAGGAAGCGGGCCAACTCTTGCCGGAAGCGCCGCACGTGGTTATCCGCCTTGCGTCGCACGGGCCGGAGCGAGAGCTCCGGATAAATATCTTGGCCGGGCCCCAGCACCGGCGTGGGGGAAACGATGATCTTGAAATAGGCGTCGCTGCTCTTGAGCGATTCCATCAGCCAGGAAAACTGCTTCTGGCCCCAGCCTTCCTCCACTGAGGGTGCGCCGCAGTAGTCCGGGTAGTACAGGTGCCCATCATACCGGCCCTCTTGGGGCGCGCTGAGGCCTTCCAGTTTGTACCGCTCCAGTTCCCGCCCGTTGGGATAGCGGCATTCGCGCGACTCCAATAGCCAGACTTGCAACCCGCGTCCCCAGCGGAAAGTGCGGTAGGGCGCGGCTTGCGGTCCGCGCTCGACGGGGTGCATCTCCTCGAAAATCTTTTTCCCCAGCAACGGCCCCGGCGGCCCGCGGTAATACTTGCCGATTTGCCGATAGAAGCGCGGCGGCGAAGTCTGGGCGCTGAAGACCGGATCGGCATCGTTGAAGCGCCAGTCGTGGTCGTCCTTCAGGAAATAAGCGGGGAATTGCCGGAAAAACTCCTGCGCTAGAGGAAGAAGATAGTTGTCAAAGTAGCGGGCGCGCATGCCGCGGGGTTGGTGCTCGGGCCGGCTGCGGTAGCCAGAACCTTGCTTGTCCAGATAAACCGTGTCGCCATTGAGGATGGCAAAATCGAAGGAGAGCGCCCCCGCCTTCACCCGCTCCAGCAGGCCGCGAAACATGCGGAACCCTTGCGCCGGCCACACGCCTTCCTCCAGGTCTTTCAACACGGCATGATTAAAGCAAGTGGTGGCAATGAAGCTGACGTCGCGCAGGTCACTCGGCTCGGGTGCGGTCGCAAAGCGGTGGACTTGCCCCGCGCGCACGAGGTCGGCTTCTTCCCCTTTGATCCACAAACGAAAGTGGTATGGAGTCGATGGCCTGAGCGAAGTAAGCCGCAGATGAACCGAATAGTCGGTCGCCTGCGCTTTATCGATGAGCGCCTGCTGGTCCGGGTTGTGCGGGTTCGTCAGGGGAGACAGGTCTTGCGGAACTCGGACCCAAGCCGTGAATTTACTGCCGACCTGCGTTTGCTTGTATTGGTCAAAGTCGGCTTGCGAGAGCGGGCGAGGAACCGGTTGCTTCAACTCAGAAGTGCTGTACTCAATTCGGACCCAGCCCGACTTTCCCCGATAATTTCGGTCGGCGTAGTCCTGGCGGAGCAACGCCTCCGCCGGCTGGCTGAGCAGGTAACTGTGAATCACAGCCGAGCTCGGCCCCACCTCGCCCACCTTCGCGCCCACGCTGGCAAAAGGGGGGCCGCTGACTTCCGGCAGCGGCTGAGTCCGCCGGGCCTTCTCGGGCCGCCGCGTGCTCCAGAGCGCGACCAGGCCGGCCACCAGCACCACGGCCAGAACAAGAAGTTTTCCTGCCGTGCTCCGACTTAGCGCTCTCAAAGCCATCACAGAGCTTCTACCTTCCCAGAGGCACCCCTGGGCGTCAAGGAGAGCACTGCCCAGGGGGATGAACTAAGACCGTATTGCTCTGGTGGTGATGATAGTGCCGGCGATTAGCCAAGGTACCGGCAGGGCAGGGTTTTAACCCTGCCGTTGTGTGCTGCCCTCCCAGCGGCTTCAGCCCCTGAGGGCCCCAGCGGCTGAAACCGCACATATTTGGATAGCATGCTACGGCACGGCTAAAGCCGTGCCCTGACGGGGGAGCGGGAAACGCCGTAAAGGAAAGTAAAAAACTGCGCCGAACTCTATTTGACTAACATCGGAGGATTCCTTATGGTAAGGGCTATGGCCCACAGGCCGGAGGGGGGATTGCGCGTGCGCTGCTTATTCTTGGCGGGGGTGGCTTTTGTTCTGGCGCTCCCCG
>JACZYA010000069.1 GCA_022571295.1 Acidobacteriota bacterium
ACCAGCGCCCCGACGCACATGGCGCAGGGCTCGAGAGTAACGTAGAGGTCGCAGTCGGTCAGACGGTAGTTGCCGCGACGCTCGGCGGCGGCGCGTAGTGCCAGGATTTCGGCGTGCGCGGTAGGGTCATTGGTGGCAACGGGGCGGTTGTGCGCGCGGGCGATCACTTCACCCTCCGCCACCACCACCGCTCCCACGGGGACTTCCCCTTCCTCGGCGGCTGCCTGAGCTTCAGCCAGCGCCTGCTCCATGAAGGCGAGGTCAGCGTCAGCGGACATGGGAAACCGCTGGTCGGCTCACTTCTTCTTCTTGGGTGCTAGGGCTGCCTCCACCTTGCTCAGCAGCTCGCGGGCAGGCGGTGCAAAAGCGGTGCCGAATTGGATCAGTTCGCTCAGCACTCTCCGGGCCTGCTCCATGTTGCCGCGGCCGCCCAGCCCGGCGTAGGTATGACCCAACCGCCAGAGGTTGCGCGCGTAGTACTGCGGCTGATCTTTCAAGAGCGGCATGCCAGTGCGGAATTCCTTAATGGCCGCGGGCCCCTTGTTCTGGTGCAGGAAGACCTGCCCCAAAGCGGAGTGGGCGATGCCTTCCCAGAGTTTCTGCTGCTGCGCCCACTGCTCGTCGCCCAAGCCCTCCGGACGAGCCTTCTCGGGCTGTTCGGTCAGCAAGGAGAGCAGCTGGTTGGCGAGCTGTTCAGCCCGCTCGAGGTCTTGCCCGCCCTCGCTGAGGGCATCGGTCACCACCACCAACACAGAAACCTGATCGGGGTCGGCTTCCAGCGCGCGTGTGCCCCACTCCAGCATCTTGGCGGTGTTGCCTTGCTGCTGGTAAGCGAAGGTTGTAGCAACGAAGGCGTGCTTGAGGTAAGCCGATTCGGGAAACAACTCCAGGAAACGTTCGAGCGCTGCGGGGTCACCCGCCTGGTTGGTGGCGACGAACATTTCGTAGTCGAGCGTTGGCAGCACCCGCCCGGCTTCCTGGAAAGCCCGCTCCTTTTCGGTGTCCCAGGCTGAAGGGTTCCAGCCCTCGGGCGCCGGCATGGTTCGGACTTGCTCCAGCAACTGCATCAGGCGTTGGGCCTGATTCAGACCTTCTTCCAGGTCGCCCTTGCCCAGGAAAGCGCGCACTTGAAGAGCGTGGGCGGAAAAGTTTTGCGGGTCGCGCTGCAACAGCTTTTCTCCTGCCGCCAGCGCTTGGTCGTACTGCTTTTCCGCCAAGCGGGTTTCCTGCAACAGGTGATAACCCAGCAAGGCCAGAGGGGAGTCAGAAGAGCCGTCAATCATTTGCTGGATGAGCTGCGCCTTCTGGGCGGGATCGGCGGCTTCAATCTCCCTGAGAGTAGCGTCCGGACGTGTGCCCGCCTGCACGTTGACGCGGATACCCAAAGGCTCGGGCACAGCGCTGACGGCGCCGGTCAGTGTGAGCTCCAACGAAAAAGTCTCGCCGGGCTTCAGAAACATAGTCTCGGTTTTGGTGACGTAGTCGGGCGAGCTGACCCGCACCACGTGATTGCCCGCGCCCAGGTCTTCGACCACCAGTGGCCCCTCAGCGGGAAGGGCTCCCCGGCTCTCGCCGTCCACCACCACCTCGGCGCCGGCCGCATTGGCGCGAATCTCGAGTCGTGCCGGGGCCTTCACCGCCTGGAAGAGAACCGGCTTGGCCTTCAGGGTGCGCAGGTTCTCTTCGAACTGCGGCGTCACCTCGAAAGCGATGCCGCGCGCGCGCACCCTATCAGCCACCTCCTGCGAAGAGACCTTGTCTTGCAGGAGTCGGTAGATTTCGTTTTCCTTCAGGGGAGACTGGTCGCCGCCCTCTTGGGCGCTCAACCCGAGCGCCCCCGCCAACCCGAGCAGAAGAACGCTCACCCCCACGAGTCGAAGTATCCGCCTTGTCATGGCTCGCCCCCTCTCGTATGCTCGCCGACCACCGCTACCCCGCTCAGCGGGGCAGGAAACGCGGTACCCGGCGGCGGTATTCTGCATAGTCCTCACCCAACCGTGCCAGTAATTCCCGCTCCTCCAACTCGGTCACCAGCAGCGCCAATCCCATGAACCCCGCCACCAATACCAGCAGGCGGGTGGAACCCGTCAGCAGAACTGCGCCCGCCCACGCCAGCATCATCCCCAAGTAGCGGGGATGGCGCACGCGGCGGTAGATGCCGGCGGAAACCACCTGCCCGCGCGGCTGGCTGGCTTGGCCTGCTCCGCTCTTGCGAGAATGCAACTCCGGCAACCCGACCAAGACGCGCCAGCCGGCCTGATGCTCCACCCGGCGTATCAACCAAACGTCCCCCAGCAACAAAAGCGCGCCCGCCACGGCGAACAGCGGGTGGCGGGAGAACCGCTCCTCCAGCCACCAGTCCAACGGCAGCAGCAGCGCCAGCGCGACGCCGGCCCATACCGCCGGGGCCATCCAATAGTAACGCGCCCGCGCGCGGCTGCGCCAGAACTCGGCGGCCGGATGCATCAGCAGCCAGAAGAGTGGCACCGGCAACTCCACCACCAGCGCCACGAGGGCGACAGCGTCGCGCACGCGTCAGCCCAACTTCAACTTTGCGCTTCTCTGCTCCGCCGGAGCAGCCAGCGGCCCGGTCAAAATCCTACCATCCCCTCGATAGCGACTATGACACCAACCAAACCCACAGCCACCGCCGCCAGGAAGTACACGGGCTTAACTATCATGGCAAGTGAAACAAGCACGGCGCCTAACAGAACATAACCGGCGCGGGCTTTGAGTCCCAGGTTGCAAGCAATCTTCATCTTGTCCCTCCTTCCGGTTGGCTCCATACTAGGCCGCGACGCCGGGAGAGGCAACTGGATTTCTTTCGACCGCGTCACGCAGGAGGAGCGCCGATGGATTTGGGACTCCAGGACAAGGTCGCGGTGGTGGCCGCCGCCAGCCAAGGGTTAGGACGCGCTGTCGCCACAGCATTGGCCGCCGAGGGCGCGCGGGTGGCCATCTGTTCCCGTTCGCAGGAGCGCATTGACGCCGCCGCCGCAGACATCCGGCAACAGACCGGGGCCGAAGTGCTGGCCGTGGAAGCTGACGTAACCCGCGAGGGAGACGTGGAACGCTTTGTAGGCGCAGTGGTAAAGCGCTGGGGGACGGTGCACGTCTGCGTGGTCAACGCGGGCGGGCCGCCGGCCAAACCGTTCGCGGAGATCACGCTGGAGGATTGGCAGAACGCCGTCAACCTGAACCTGATGAGCGCGGTGCATTTCTCGCGCGCGGTGCTGCCGCGCATGCAAGCGCAGAAGTGGGGCCGGCTGATCTTCCTGACCTCGGTGGCGGTCAAGCAGCCCATTGACGGCCTGCTGCTCTCGAACGCCGTGCGCAGCGGCGTCACCGGCTTGGCCAAGAGCCTGGCCAATGAGTACGGGCGTGCGAACGTGCTGGTCAACACCGTCTGCCCCGGCTACACCCGCACGGAGCGGTTGCAGGAGTTGATTGACGCTCTCTCGACGCGCAAAGGCGTCTCGAAAAAAGAAGTGGTGCAGGGTTGGACCGCGCAGATTCCGCTGGGACGGGTGGGCGAGCCGGAGGAGCTGGCGGCGCTGGTGGCCTTCCTTTGCTCGGAGCGGGCGAGCTACATCACCGGCAGTTCGATTGCTGTGGACGGCGGCCACGTGAAGAGCCTGCTATAAAAAGCCACGGAGGCACCGAGACACGGAGAAAAACCGGGGGCTAGCAGCAGCGGGAAGGGTTGTCTTTGTCGTTGAACTTTCTTTCCATGCGCTGGTGGTAGAACTCCTCGCGGGATGGAACCGGGCAGCCGGGGTTCTTCCGCCGCTGTCGGGCTACGTAGAGCTCGTAGGCGTTGTCGCCGGTCAGCTCGCGGAAGCCGGACCAGAGCGTAGTCAGCTTCCTGCGCGTCTTTTGGAGCAACTCGGTCATCGCTCTATTGGATTATCGCAGAATCCGCTAGGATGCTCCAGCAGTTTGGGAATCACGGATAAAAAGCCGGCGATAAGGCCACAAAACGGCCTTATCGCCGCTACGCGGGAAAGCAAGATCAAGGTAGCGGCGAAAGAACCGAGGTTCTTTCGTCGGCATTTCTCCCTGGCTGCAGAATTTCGCGCATGCCACGACTACACAGACTGATTCCGACCGGCAAGGTTTTCTTCGTTACCACGAACCTGCGGCGCGGGCTGCGTCACTGGACCCCCGGCGAGCGAACGATCCTGTGCAAAGTGCTCCATGCCGTTCGCGCCCGGCGCGACTTTCGGTTGGCGGGATTCATGATCATGCCGGACCACGCTCATTGGTTGGCACTCCCGCGCCCGGAGGATACCCTTTCCACAATTGTGCAACAGTGGAAGCGTATCTCCGCCATGAAAATCAATTCACTTCGCAGGACGCGCGAGACGCTCTGGCAGAAAGGGTTCTTCGATCGATTCATGCGGACACCGCAGGAGTTTCTGGAGACGCTGGAGTATATCCACCAGAATCCGGTGCGGAAAGGAATGGTTGCCATCCCGACCGACTGGGATTGGTCAAGCGCGCGGGCGTATGCAGGCGATGAATGTATCATCAAGATAGATTTCCTGAATTTGCCGGCGCAAACAGAAAAACCACTTCCCTAGAAAAATCTGCGACAAAAGCGCAGCCTTCAATGCCGCCGGAACGTCGGAAGGTTTTAATCGCCGAGGGCGAACTGCGTGGCGACGTAGGGCGTCTCCTGCAAATCAGATGCGCGGCGGCCGCTGAGCAGGCGGTACCACTCCCAGGCAGCGGAGAGTACCACTACGATCACCAATCCCGCTAGCAGCGCGGTGACGGCAGCGTTCAACTGCGCGTTGAAGATCAGCCGCTCGGTTTCGATCACTTTGTCGGGTGCGATGGAGCCGGTGGCGAGTCGCTCGGCCATCTGGCGCGCTTGCGCCAGGAAGCCGATGCGCGGGTTGGCGGAGAAAATTTTCTGATAGCTGGCGGTCATGGTGACGGCCACCAACCACACCGAGGGCGTCAGCGTCACCCAGATGTAGCGCAGCTTGCCCATCTTGATAAGAATCGTGGTCATGATGATGAGCGCGACGGTGGCCAGCAGTTGGTTGGAAATTCCGAAGAGCGGCCAGAGCGAGTTGATGCCGCCCAGCGGGTCGAGCACGCCCTGGTAGAGGAAGTGCCCCCAGGCGGCGACGATCAGCACGCTGGTAATGAGAACGCCTGGCGTCCAGCCGGTGCGACCGAGCGGCTTCCAGAAATGCCCCAGCAAATCCTGCAGCATGAAGCGCCCCACGCGCGTGCCAGAGTCGAGCACGGTCAGGATGAAGAGCACCTCGAACATGATAGCGAAGTGGTACCAAAGGGCGATCATCGCCTCGCCGCCGATGGTGTTGCTGAAAATGGTCGCCATGCCGACCGCCAGCGAGGGCGCGCCGCCGGTGCGGTTGAGCAACGTCTCTTCGCCCACCAGGCGCGCGAGGTTGTCCATAGTGGCGGCGCTGACGGGGAAGCCCCAAGCGGTGATGGTGGCGGTGGCTTTTTCAACCGTGTCGCCGACAACGCCGGCAGGACTGTTGATGGCGAAGAAGACGCCGGGCTGGAGCACGCAGGCGGCGATCATCGCCATCACGCCGACGAAGGACTCCAGCAGCATGGAGCCGTAGCCGATCATGCGGGCTTGCGTTTCGTGCATGATCATCTTGGGCGTGGTGCCGGACGAGATCAGCGAGTGGAAGCCGCTGACGGCGCCGCAGGCAATCGTAATGAAGCAGAAGGGGAAGATGCCGCCGGCGAAGATGGGGCCGGTGCCGTCGGCAAAGCGCGTCAGCGCTGGCATCTGCACCTCAGGCCGGGTGTAGATGATGCCGAGGCCAAGAAGGAAAACCACGCCCAGCTTGATGAAGCTGTTCAGGTAGTCGCGCGGGGCCAGCAGCAGCCAGACCGGCAGAGTCGAAGCCGCGAAGCCGTAGAGGATGATGGCGATGGCGAGCGTCGTCCCCGAGAGCGTAAAGACCTGCGCCCAAGTGGACGAGGCCGCCACCCACTCGCCGCTCACGACGGCAAAGAGCAGCAGGCCGACGCCGATGATGGTGGCTTCAATCACGCGGCCCGGCCGCCAGAAGCGCAGGTAGAAGCCCATCAGCACCGCGATGGGCATTGACATCGCCATGGTGTAGGTGGCCCAGGGGCTGGCCTTGAGCGCGTTCACCACCACCAGCGCGATGGCGGCCAGCAGGATCACCATAATCGCCAGCACCGCGATCATCGCCACCATACCGCTGAGCTTGCTGACTTCTTCGCGCGCCATCTGGCCCAGCGACTTGCCGTTGCGGCGCGTGGAACCGAACAGCACGATGAAGTCCTGCACGCAGCCGCCCAGCACCGCGCCCACAATCAGCCAGAGCGTGCCGGGCAGGTAGCCGAACTGCGCCGCTAGCGTCGGGCCGATCAGCGGGCCGGGGCCGGCGATGGCGGCGAAGTGGTGGCCGAAGAGAATCCATTTGTTGGTGGGGACGAAGTCGCGGCCGTCGTCCAGGCGCTCGGCGGGGGTGGCGCGGGTTTCGTCCAGCGTCAGGACTTTGGCGGCGATGAAGGAGGAGTAGAAGCGGTAAGCGACCAGATAGACGCAGACGGCGGCGACGATAAACCAGACGGCGTTGATGGGCTCGTCGCGCTCGATGGCGATGGCGCCCAAGCCCGCCGCGCCGCCGAGGGAAATCGCTACCCAGAGCAGGACCTTCAGCAGTCGCTTCACCGGTGCGTGCTCCTATTCCCCGTTAACTGATTGGATGTTGCTCGCCCCGCCCACGCCGCCGGAACCATAGCAATGCGGCTCTGGCGTGTCAATGGAAGCAGACCACATTACCCTTGGAATAAGTGCGCACACAGTAACCTTGTGAAAGCCGCCGCAGGCGAGACCCAGAGACAACATAGGGCTCTTCCGCACAGGGGAAAAAAGCGGTAGGGGCAAGTCCCTGCCCTACCCCTATTTCGGTTAAGGGATTCCCCGTGGTAGAAACCACGAGGCTCGGCGTGAATTGGGGACTGTCCGCTGCGGGTGCTAAGCACCTCTTCCAGACTTGATTGTGGTGGCGGGTGTCCGGTTGTCATGCTGAGCCCGCCTGCGGCGGGCAGGCGGAGCGAAACATCTCAACCCCCGCATGGCCTCCTTTCTAGGCACGGGATTCTTCGCTTCGCTCAGAATGACAGGGTGGCGGCGACGACGGGATTCTTCGCTTTGCCCGCCTACAGCGGGCGAGCTCAGAATGACAGAAAGGCGCTGAGAATGACGGGAGTGTGCTAAGAATGGCGGTCGTCCGACTGAGACGCATGGTGTTGCGGCGGTGAAAAACTATTACGTATACATCATGGCGAACAGGTCGCGGACGCTCTACACGGGTGTGACCAACAATCTTGTGCGTCGGGTAGCGGAACATAAGGAAAAGAAGGTACCGGGGTTTACCAAGAAGTACGGCCTCACGCGGTTGGTGTACTTCGAGAGGACGCCGGACGTGAAGGCGGCCATCGCGCAGGAGAAAAGGATCAAAGGCTGGTTGCGAGCCAAGAAGATTGCCCTGATTGAATCAGCGAACCCGAAGTGGAACGACCTCAGCGCGGGCTGGTTTACCAAACCGAGGCGCTGAGCCCCGGTTGGCAAGGGTGGAGCGTTCCCCGAATTGTCATCCTGAGCGGAGCGAAGGATCTAATCGCTCGCATGGTCTCCTTCCCAGGCACGGGATTCTTCGCTTTGCTCAGAATGACAGGTAAGGTGCTCAGAATGACAGTGTTTTGCTTAGGGCGACAGTATGAATAACAGGACGCCCGTGCCCCGCAGAGCGGGTGCCGAGCCTGCCTGCCCGCCACGGCGGGCAAGCGCTAGGCAGGCAGACAGGCACCTCTTCCGGACTTGGCTATCGGGAGCCGGCGCAGGGGCGCGCGCGCTGGAAGTCGCCGCCTTCGACCGGCCCATCCCTGCCGACCAAGCCTGGGCCTGGTGACCAAAGTGGTGGACGACGGGCACGCGGTGGACGAAGCGGTCAACATGGCGCAGGAACTGGCGCGCATCTCAATGAACTCCTTCGGCTGGTCGAAGCAGCTCCTGACCGACTCCTTCAACACGCCCTTTGAAGCGCACATCGAGCGCGAGCGCGCCGGCATTTCCGCCTGCGCCGCGCACCCCGACGGGCAGGAAGGCATCAAGGCGTTCGTGGAAAAGCGTAAGCCGACGTTCTACTAGAAGTCATCTCAATAAATGGTGTGCGGAGTCTTCGTCAGGGTTCACCCTGAGGGTTCTCCCTGAAGGGCACGGCGGAACTTGTCCCGAGCGAAGTCGAGGGAGCCATGCCGTAGAAAGTGCCGTAAATCAGGGGCTATAGCCTGCCTGCGGTAGGCAGGCCCCTGAGGTAATGCCTCTGCCAACGCAATGGCTGGCCTTGGCTTTGATGAAATAGCTTCTAGTGAGACCAGGGCTCGATGCGGTTCCGGCCGGCCCGCTTGGCGGTGTAGAGGGCCCGGTCGGCGGCCTTGAGCACCTGCTCGGGCCTGACGTTGTGCGGGTCGCGCTCGGCCACGCCGATGCTGACCGTGATGGAAGCTTCTCTTCGGCTCTGTCGGCTGGTCCCGCCGCCGGCGGGGCTGGGCCGGGCCTTCTTGGGCTTCCTGCGCGGACGGCCGGGGCTGCGAACCGCAAAGCGCGTCTCCTCGACCGCTTTGCGAATTCGTTCCAGGTAAGGCAGGCTTTCGTCCACCGCCCGGCCGGGAAAAAGTATCGTGAACTCTTCGCCGCCGTAGCGGAAGGCCCGACCACCGCCGCCGACCTCGGCCAGCTTGGCGGCCACCATACGCAATACCTGGTCGCCGACGTCGTGCCCGTAGCGGTCATTGAATTTTTTGAAGTGATCGATGTCAACCATTGCCACCGTGTACTGCCCGCCCACCCGTTGCAAGGCTTCGTTCAGCGCCCGCCGCGCCGAGAGGCCGGTAAGCTGGTCCCGGTAAGCCATGTAATAGGAAGCTTGGATGAGCCCCGCGACCAGGATAAGGCCGGCGGTGGCAAAGTAGATGGCAGGGCCAGCGCCGGCGCCGTCCGCGTTCAAACCCAGAAACACCGCCACCAACGCCCACAGGAAGCCGCGTCCGGTCGCGTTCGGATGCAGGAACAGACGAACCGAAAACAGCGCGAAGGCGGCCAAGAAAAGAAGCAACGCCGGCTGTCCCACCGGCGTCCAGGTGAAGAACCTCTCGGGGAAAATCTTCAGCTCCAGCAACGCCGCTGTCTCCGCTCCGACCGGGCGGCAGAGCAGAAACACGGCCCCCACCTGCAAGAAAATCGCCGCCAGCCGCAGCAGGCCGGTCAGGGTCAGAGTGCCGCGCTCGGTCAGCAGCGTGAGCGCAGCCAGATTCAACGGCAGCAGAAAGGCGACCGCTTGGAACACAATCAGCCCCGTGCCCGCCGCTCCTGCTTCTCCGGCGGCAAAGTGCAGCAGGGCGCGGTCGGCCAGCGCCAGAACCAACAAGGCGAACAGCAGCCGGCTGCGATGAAACCACCAACCCAGCACCAGGCCCACGGCGAATACGGCGTAGGGGTAGAAGCGCACCAGACCCCTGACCGATTCCTGTATGGCCGGCCACTGCACCAACACCACCACTGCCAGCAGCAACAGGCCGCCTGGGGATACCAACGACGACAACTTCTTCAAAGCAGTTGAGCGCACGCTTCCCGACTCCCGTGAAGCGCAGTCATTGTGCCAGATTCCGCCTTTGCCCGCACCAATCCTGCACGAGCCTGGGGGGGGATTACACCAAAGAAAAAACGGCTACAGATGCGAAGGCGAGAACAAGCCCGCTCTGTTAGCGCGCGGCTACGGTCGGGGAGCGACGTGGAGCGGGCGGGCGAGGCGCACCCAACTCAGCAGGCAGATGACCGGCCAGGACGGGTCAAACTCGGTGCGGCCGACGCTGAAGCGCGCTGAAGTGGGAAAGGCGTGATGGTTGTTGTGCAGGCCTTCCCCGGCGGTAATCAGTGCCACCGAGCGCAGGTTGGTGGCGGTGTTGTCGAAAGTCCGGTACCCGATGGCGTGGCCAGCACCGTTGATGATTGCGTTGAGAAAGATGTAACCCACCATCTGCGTACCAAAAGCCAGCCCGCCCCAGATCGGCCCCAGCAGGAAAACAAACAGGAGCGCCCCCAGCGCCAGCCCGATCAAACCGCGGCCAAAAATGTGCCGGTCGAGCCAGCCATTGCCCACGTCGGGCGCGAAGTTGGTCAGCGTCTCCGGGTTGCGTGTTTCGCGCACGTAGTAGTAAATATTCCCCAGCAGAATGCGCCACAAACCTTTCAGCACCGGGCTGTGCGGGTCGCCTTCAACGTCGGGATAGCGGTGGTGCTTGCGGTGCACGGCCACCCATTCCTTGGTCACGATGCCGGTGGCCAACCACAACTGGAGTCGCATCGGAAATTCCACCAGGGGATGCAGGTAAAGAGCCCGATGGGTCAGACGCCGATGCAAGTAAATGCTGGTGGCAAAAGTCGAAAGTTGCGCCGACACCACAACCAATCCCAACGCGTAAAGAAAATCCATCAACACACCACGCTCCGTTGCTCCTGAGATTCAACAACAAAGATGCAGCATAACCAAGTCTTCCCCAACCGTCAAGTGTCAAAACCCAAATAACCGCGCGCGCTTCGCTCGCACAAGCGGCCCTACTCCTCTCAGCGCGCCAGCAGCAGGCGGAGGTCGCGCAGGTTGTTCTGCTGCGGCCCGGTCAGAATGGCGTCACCCAAAACCTTGAAAAAATGGAACGAGTCGCTGCGCCGGAAACAATCGCCGGCATCGAGCCCCTTTTCTTGCGCGCGGAAGAGCGATTGACCGTCAGCCACCGCCCCCGCTGCCGGACTGTTGCCGTCAATCCCGTCGGTCCCGGCGCTCAGCACCGCCGCCTCCCGTCCGGCAATCTTCTCCGTGCAGTGCAGCACAAAAGCCTGATTGCGCCCGCCCTGCCCCTCACCCGTCACCCGGCTGAGAATCTCCCCGCCGGAAATCAAGCACACCGGCTGCCCCGGATTCTCGCGCTGCATCGCTTCGAGGTGACTGAACAAACAGTCCGCCGCTTTCGCCAACTCCCAATCGTCGCAGCACAGCTCGCACTCGGCCAGGAAGCCGTGCGCGCCCGCCGCCCGATGCGCCGCGTGCAGCACGTCATGGCTGCTCAGCAGCAGAAACACCTGCGACCGCTTGAAAACTTCTACCCCCTCTTTGGGCGTCTCTCGCAGCGCCTTCTTCTCGAACAGCTCTCGAATCGCCGGCGGGAACTTCTCCGCCAATTGGTAGCGTGCTGCCACTTCGTAACAGGTTTCCGCCGTGGTCGGGTCGGGCAGCGTTGGCCCGGAAGCAATCGTCGCCAGCTTCCCTTCCGGCACGTCCGAGAGTAGAAACGTCACCGTATGCGCCTTGCCGGCAGCCGCCCGCAGCCGCCCGCCCTTGATCGCCGAGAGGTGCTTCCGAATCGCGTTGATCTCGTCAATGCTCGCGCCGCACTCCACCAGAACCCGGTTCAACGCCTGCATGTCATCGAGCGTCAGGTTTTTCCCCAATGGTTTCTCTACCAGCGCCGACCCGCCGCCGGAAATCAGGAAGAACACCAGCGTCTTCTCGTCCCCCTCCTGCAACAGTCCGAGAATCGCCTCCGCCGCTGCCAGGCTTTGTTCGGTGGGAACCGGATGCCCGGCGTGGAAAGCTGCGAAGCCTTCCGGCACTGCGCACGGCGGCACGTTCGACGCCACCACGCCCCGCTGCGGCTGATGCCTCTCACCCAGCGCCGCGCACAGCGCCTCATAGGTTGCCCACGCCGCCTTGCCGAAGCTGACCACCCAAATCCGCTCGAACCGGGCGAGGTCAACACGCTCGCCGCCGAAGTGCAGCATGTTGCCCCGCCGTTCCACTTTGCGGGCAAACGCCCGCGCCACGTCCACCTCCGCCAGCGTCTCCAGGAAAATCTCCTGCGCCAGTTCCTTCAGTGACCGTGTCCGCGCTTCCGAAATAAACCCAGCCGTCTCCTGCAACGTCGCCTTCTCCCACAATCCCAACTCAGCCGGTGTTGCTCGCTACCCCCTTTACATCGGCTTGATGCGGTCCTCCGGCACCTCCACCTGATTGACCCCTTTGAAGGAAAACAGCAGTTTCACCAAATATGTCGGCGGGTCGCTTGTGGTCTGTTTTACAATTGTGCCCACCGCGTCGGTCACGGCAGCGGAAAATCCCACGCCCTCCACCATCATCCCAGCCAGGTTGCAGCGTACCCGTTGTCCCACCCCGAGCGCCATCATCCCTCCTTGCAGGTCGTTTTGCCCTCGTACACTTCCGGATTCACCAGGTTCGGCGGACGTTGCCCGCTCAGCACCGCCACTACGTTCTCCGCCGCCACCATCGCCATGCGCGTACGCGTCTCCACCGAAGCGCTGGCAATGTGCGGCGCCAGCAACACATTCGGCAACGCGAGCAACTTTGGATGAATCTTAGGCTCCTGCTCAAAAACGTCCAGCGCCGCCCCGGCAAACTTCTTCTGCTCCAGCGCCTCCGCCAGCGCCGCCTCGTCCACCACCGGCCCGCGGCTGGCGTTGACCAGATATGCCGTCGGCTTCATCAACTCAAACTCCGCCGGCCCCATCCAGTGCCGCGTCTCCGGCAGCAGCGGAACGTGCAAGCTCACAAAATCCGACTCGCGCAGCAGCCGTTCCTTCTCCGCCCACTCCACGCCCAGTTCGCGCTCCACCTCGGCCGCCGCCCGCGCTGCGTCGCAGTAGAGTACTCGCATCCCGAATCCGCGCGCCCGTCGCGCCACCCGCTGCCCGATGCGCCCCAACCCCACGATCCCGAGTGTTTTACCGTGCACGTCGGTGCCGAGTAACTGCATCAGGTCCCAACCTTTCCACTGCCCGCTGCGCGCCAGTCGGTGGCCTTCCACCACCCGCCGGGCCACACCCAGCAGCAGCGCCCAGGTGAAGTCGGCGGTGGTTTCGTCCAGCACACCGGGCGTGTTGGTCACGGCGATGCTTCGCGCGGTTGCGGCTTTGACATCAATGTTGTCGAAGCCGACGGCTACGTTCGCCACCCCGCGTAACTCGCTCGCCGCACCCAGAACCTCGGCGTCCACGCGCTGGGTCAGTTGGCACACCAGCGCTTGCTTGCCCCGCACCCGCTCTATCAACTCGGCTTTGCTCAAGGGACTTTCGCCCTCGTGCACGTCCAGCTCGGCGTGCTTTCGCAGCACCGCCGTGGCTTCCTCCGGCAGCGCGCGGGTGAGTAAAACTCGGGCCGGCATGGTGAGCTCTCCTTGCCTCTGGCTTTGAGTCTAGCACACGACAATGCGGCGTTCGCCCTGAGCGCGCATTTGCGTTACCATAACCCCGCATGAAAAACAGGAAGCTCATCAAGGAACTCCAGAAAATCCTCGGCAAAGATGGCGTCCTCCACCGCCAGGAGGAGCTGCTGCTCTACGAATACGACGCCGGCCCCTACCGCACCCTGCCCGACGCAGTGGTCTTTCCGCGCAGCGCGGAAGACGTGGTGCGCATCGTCCGCTTGGCCAACCAATTTGAAATCCCGCTGATCGGCCGCGGCGCCGGCACCGGACTCTCCGGCGGCGCGCTCACCCCCGAAGGCGGCCTGCTGGTGGTCTTCAGCCGCATGAAGCGCATCCTGGAAATCGACCTGCCCAACCGGCGCGCTGTGGTCGAGCCCGGCGTGGTCAACCTCGACCTGACCCAAGCGGTCGCGCCCGACGGCTACCAGTTCGCCCCCGACCCTTCCAGCCAGAAGGCTTGCACCATCGGCGGCAACGTGGCCGAAAACGCCGGCGGCCCCCACACCCTCGCCTACGGCGTCACCAGCAATCACATCCTCGGCCTGGAAGTCGTGCTGCCCACCGGCGAGCTGATGCCAATCGGCGGTGGCGTGCCCGACCTGCCCGGCTACGACCTCACCGGCCTGCTGGTCGGCTCCGAGGGCACGCTCGCCATCATCACCAAAGTCACCGTCCGCCTCACCCGCCTGCCGGAAGCGATCAAAACTTTGCTGGCCGTCTTCGACACCGTGGACGACGCCACTGAAACCGTCGCCGACCTCACCGCCCGCGGCATCACCCCGGCCGCCTGCGAAATGCTCGACCGCTTCTGCCTCCAGGCGGTCGAAGCCGCCACCCACGCCGGCTACCCACTCGACGCCGCCGCCGTGATGAGCGGATACCAACGGGGTAAGCGCGGCCAGCAAGGCAACGCCCGCGAGCACAGATACGGCGAACTTCGAGTTCATCTCTGGCAGCCTCAATTCTCGTAGAATTTGTGAGACATTATAGCTTCCGAACGGCCTTCGTACTACGAGGCAGATCCAAGTCTCCGGGCAGCGGCCCATGAGACCGTCCTACAATCTGTTTGGCGATGGCAAGGTATCATCGACGGGGACTGGCCCCTTCGCGATGCGGTCCTCCAACGTCGGCCCCTCGACGAGTTCCATCACCAGCGCGATAGTGCCCGCGCTCTTTTCGAGGCCGTGAATCTGTGCGATGTTCGGGTAGTTCAGAGTCGCGAGGACTTCGGCTTCGCGTTGGAAGCGCGCGAGGCGTTCTGGGTCAGCGGCGACGTGCCCTGGCAGCACCTTCACCGCCACGTCGCGCTTCAGCTTCGTGTCCCGCGCCCGATACACCTCCCCCATGCCGCCATTGCCAATCTGGGCGGTGATCTCATACGGGCCGAGGCGAGTGCCGGAACTCAGGGCCATCGGAGTCGGCCTGATTATAGGAGGAATCGCTGAGCGAATTGGCGTCCCCACGGGGTAGTGATCGCTTTTTCAGGAAGGCACTGCGGCGGTCGCTGCGGGCAGCGTAGGTCGTTACGGGGTCGGCACCAGCCGCCGCAGGTCCTCGAA
>JACZYA010000006.1 GCA_022571295.1 Acidobacteriota bacterium
CGCTTAGCCGCCGCAGCGGGAGGATTCATGCCACGTAAAAGCACGCCCCCACGAGCACAGCCGGCACTTTCGTCTGAAAAGGCAATTCCTATACTTGAGCAATTGATTGCAGAGTCCTCTGACCTTTACACTCAAGGCGAAAACTCAGCAAATATGACTGAATGGATGCAAACCGCCGAAAATGCTCTTATCGGTGCCTTTGGAGATCCCAGTTCCAATCTACAAAGCTTCGGGCGAGCCCAGACTGGCTCATATTCCCCATACGACACTGAAGAATATCGGAAAGAACAGTTCGAAGACCAACTCAACGGTATGGTCGCTGTACTGAAAAGCTCCGTGAAGCAACTCCGTTGGACGCTACCTGATCCAACGCAGGTCTTCTTGCCTGCTGGTTCACAGCATGATGCATTTGTCGAGATAAGATCCATCATCAAAACTGCGACCATTGAAATAACCATTGTCGATCCGTACGTAGATGAAACACTGTGGCCCTTGCTCAAGAACCTACCTGCTTCTGTCAGGATAAGGATTCTCACGAACCACCTAAAAGGAGATTTTTCGTTGGAGGCCAAGAAGTTTATAGCTCAACATACTAATCCAGTTGAAGTTCGCCAGACTTCAAATTACCACGATCGCTTTCTTATCGTCGATGGCCAGAAGTGCTGGCATCTAGGGGCATCCATAAAAGATGCTGGCTCAAAAGCGTTTTTGATCTCTCAAGTTCAAAGCCCGAATGTCGTGAATGCTGTCAAGAGCGACATAAATTCCGAATGGGCTGGTGCAAGTATTACTCCGATCTAAGAGACGGGCGTTTTCTCAGTGGTGCTTGTTTGAGATATTGCTCTCATCCCCCTCAGTTCACTAAACCCAAAAATATCCTCTCGCCCTCCGGACGCCGCTCGGGCTATGCTGGCTGCGCGGGCAACAGGGAGAGCCGCTGGCTGCAAATCACCAACCGCTAGGAGTGGAAACACTTGCCGACAGAACAGCAAGCTGACGAACAAATTGCCCGGACAGACGAGCGCGCCGACGCCTACGTGGACCTCACCCTGCGGGTGCGCTACGCCGAGACCGACCAGATGGGCGTGGCCTACTACGCCAACCACTTGGTCTGGTTCGAGCTCGGGCGGACGGAGTTGTTCCGGCAACGCGGCTACACCTATCAGGAATTGGAAGAGAAAGAAGGCTGCTACATCATGGTGGCCGAGGCGCACTGCCGCTACCACGCCCCGGCGCGCTACGACCAACTGCTGACCGTCCGCACCCGCGTCAAGTCGGCGCGCAGCCGCTTGCTCTGCTTCAGCTACGAGTTGCTGGCCGAGGACGGAACACGAATTGCCAGCGGCGAAACCCTGCACGTCATCACCGGCCGCGACGGCAAACCCCGCAGCCTTCCCGAGCGCTACCGCCAAGCGCTACTCGCCCCGCCGACGGCGGGGCTCGCACCGACAACCACAGAGTGAACTAATGGAACCACAGAGACACAGAGAGCACAAAGTCAGGAGAGGAAGTGTTGTGCCTTACGTCCTCTCTCTGTCCTCCGCGCTCTCTGCGGTGAAGACGTCTTATGCCGATTGAGCTGACCGGCAACAACCTGACCACCGAGCAGTTCCGCCGCGTCGTCTTTGACAGCGAGCCGGTGGCACTGGCTGCTTCCGCCCGCACGGGCGTCGAGCGCTCGCGCGCTTTGGTGGAGCAACTGGTGGCCGAAAACAAAGTCGCCTACGGAATCACCACCGGCTTTGGCGACTTGGCCCGGGTGCGCATCCCGCCCGACCAACTGCGCGCGCTGCAACTGAACCTTATCCGCAGCCACGCCAGCGGCGTGGGCGCCCCGCTGAGCGAAACCGAAAGCCGCGCTACGCTCCTGCTGCGCGCCAACGTCCTGGCCAAGGGACTCTCGGGCGTGCGCCCGGTGCTGCTGGAAACCTTGCTGGCGATGCTGAACCACGGCGTGCATCCGGTGATTCCCTGCCGGGGCTCGGTGGGCGCCAGCGGCGACCTGGCTCCGCTGGCTCATTTGGCGCTGGTGCTGGTGGGCGAGGGCGAAGCTTTTGTTGACGGCCAACGCATGAAGGGCGGCGATGCGCTCAAGAAGGCGCGCATCCAACCCATCACCCTGGAAGCCAAGGAAGGCCTGGCGCTCATCAACGGCACCCAGCCCACCCTGGCCCTGGGCGTGCTGGCGCTGCTGGAAGCCGAGAACCTGGCTGACACCGCCGACGTCACCGCGGCGCTTTCACTCGACGCGCTGCGCGGCACGCCCGTCGCCTACGATGAGCGCATCCACGCCGCCCGCCCCATCCCCGGCCAGCAGCAAACGGCGCGCAACCTCGCCCGCCTGCTGGAAGGCAGCGAAATCCGCGAGTCGCACAAACAGTGCGACCGCGTGCAGGATGCCTACTCCATCCGCTGCACCCCGCAGGTGCACGGCGGCGTGCGGGAAGCGATCGCGTATGTGCGGCGACTCTTTGAAATCGAGCTCAACAGCGGCACCGACAACCCGCTGGTGTTCGCCGAGCAGGGCGAGGTCCTCTCCGGCGGAAACTTCCACGGCGCGCCGCTGGCGCTGGCGTTGGACGTGCTCGCCATTGCGCTGGCGCAACTGGGCAACATCAGCGAGCGGCGCACCGAGCGGCTCATCAACCCCGCTTACAGCGAGCTGCCCGCCTTCCTCACCCGCAACCCGGGCGTGAACACCGGCTTCATGATGGCGCAGGTCACCGCCGCCGCGCTGGTCTCGGAGAATAAAGGCCTGGCGCACCCGGCCTCGGTTGACTCCATTCCCACCAGCGGCAACGAAGATTTTGTCTCCATGAGCATGGGCGCGGCGCTCAAGGCCCGCCAGGTGGCCGACAACGTCAGGACCATCCTGGCGGTGGAGCTGCTGTGCGCCTGCCAGGGCATTGACCTGCTGGCCCCGCTCAAGACCAGCCCCGCCTTGCAGCGCGCGCTGGCCGCTCTGCGCAGCCGCGTCCCGATGCTCGAAGCCGACCGCGAACTCGCCCCCGACATCGAAGCCGCCCGCCAGCTCATCTCCGGAGAAGTATTTCAAAAAATATTGATTGGATAGAAACGGCTTTCAGTTGTTCATTGCGCTGCGTGAGGCAATGATCCTTTCCGCTTCCCGAAGCCCTGAGGAAAGGAGTTTTATATTCCCAGTACCATCGTCATCTACGAAACGTCCAATCCTCCCTAGAGCTACATCGGCGTTGTGCTCCTTAACGATGTGTCTCAGCATAGCTTGTTTGACTTCGCGCTTATTAATTCTCCTGGGATAATTACGCCAAAGGACAGCAAGTGCTATTTCGCGGGCGCTGGCATCTTTTCCATGGAAATAGACTCTCCCATCAACCTCTTTAAACAATGGGTACTTTCTTTCCGTTAGACCTTCCACCAGAGCTTTCGCTGCTTCCGGGGCTAACCCTCGCTGCGAGAAGCGCACCATCTCTGCAAGTATCCAAGAGCAGACCGAAACAGAAACAGAGGCATCCATCTCGTTTGGGTCGATCTCTCCAGAGTCGTGTCTACCTCCCCGGTTGCTGGCAATGTCATAAACGAACCTGCACGCACGAGGGATAAGCAACTTGACGGTGTCGTCACAGCAACTCTTGTTGAGCTGTCCTAGCTCTTGGATGAGCTTGTTAACTGAGAACTCCCTAGATCGCGGGACCGTCTTGCCACAGTGCACAAACAAAGCTTTCAGCACGGCCTCCACAAACTTGCCAGCCTTGCCCATACTGTCTTCCCACGAACTGACCTGAAATCTCTCGACCATCTTCCTAAAATGCTCCAGCGCGGCCCGCACATGCTTTGTGTCAAACGAGCGCGCCAGGCATTTCTCAATACTGATCTCTGAACTCACGAGTTCTCTCACTGCGCCTCCAATAACTCTACCCACTTTGGCCGAAGTACGTAAACACCTTGCTTCCTGCTGTCAGCCCAACCATACTCCTTCGCCTTATTGGGATACTTGCCATTGAACTTGCCGCCGAGCAGCGCCGTCATTTTGTTCCAGGATTTTTCGATGATCTTGACTTCGATCTCCTTGTCACAGTTTCCCTTTGCGAAATACGCTAACAGCAAGGAAAATTTCTTTGGACCACTCAGTCCGCCAGCATACTTCTTCGCGAAAGCCCGTTCATTCATATCGAAATCGAGGCGTTGCACGCTCCGAGCTGCAGGCGGAGGGGTTTTGACATGCCTCCTAACTCTCTGCGGAACGGGCGAAAGCATGACTTCACCCTCAAACTGGTTGCCATTTTCGTCGCTAACGCTGATTCTTGCTTTCATGAGAACTCCTGGCCTCCTAGGTCTGCACGTACGCTAACGCCCCCTTCTTGCCTTGACCATGTTCTACTCTGCGCAGCTTCTTTTTCCGGGCTAGGCGAAGGAGACTCATGCGAATGTCGGCTCTGTTGTGGTGATAGCCTTTCACGCGCAGCGTGTGTCGAACTTGGTCCGGCAAACGTGGCTCGGAAAAGAATCCTTCCCTTTCTAGCTCCATGATGCGTGCCTGGGTCCCAGAAGGACCAATTCCGCCATCTAGCTTGTCGCTCACAGGGCCGGCCTGCCTGTCCCGAGGAGCGGCGGGCTTCCCCCCAGAGACTTCCTCCAGAATTCGCTGGAATAACGGTCCAGCAAGAGCAATCCGCAACTGTTTTTCCTTTACCCGCGAAAGGGCCGGTCCGATTTGCGGCGCGTATTTGCGTGCAGCATCAAGGATGGCTTTGACCTTTTCCTCTCCCATCACCATACTCCTCCGTCAGTGGTTACTACCCGAACAGCCTACATTATCTGTTCGTTATCTGTCAAGCCCACCCAGCGCAACTTCATGACTGTTCCGTCCTACGACCGACTGCCACCTTTGAACCCTTCCTCAACTGCCGACTCACCGGTCCCGGTGAGCAACCAAGCCTTTTTCCCTTTTTTCTTTTGGGAAGCCGGTTCGATTTTTCCTTTCCTAATATTCTTGTTGACCGAATCATTCACGTTCACGGGAACACCAATCTTCATCCGATCAAAACACCGGTCGAGGTCGTCCACATTAAACATGTCCAGACCTTCCACAACTTCAAGGAAGTAGCCGACCGTAAGCACCTTTTCGGCATCCGTCCTTGGTATCTTTTCTGCAAACAATTCACCAACACTCAGTTTCTTTGGCCGAGAACGGCGGGGCATATCCGCAACTGAGGCATGGGCCACTCCTCCAGTTGCCCCCAGCAGGTACGCAATAAGAACTCCTAGGTACGTTTCGCCCTTCCGATTCTTTGCGCTGAACTCAGCCCGCTTAGCCTCCGCAATCGCCGCACTGATGAACTCTTTGCTGAATTTCTCTCCCATCACCATACTCCTCCGTCAGTGGTTGCTACCCGAACAGCCTACATTATCTGTTCGTTATCTGTCAAGCCCACCCAGCGCAACTTCATGACCGTTCCGTCCTACGACCGACTGCCACCTTTGAACCCTTCCTCAACTACCGACTCACCGGTGTTGGGGGAAAAAGAGTAGGAAGAGCATTAGACCATCCTCAAGCTGATCGGAGATTGAGAAGTGATAGTGAGTTTATGCGAGGCTGCGGCGGAGGAAGGGGATGAAGCGGAGGCCGGCCCACCAACTGAAAGGGAAGTTGGCGAGGGTGTAGTGCCCGCAAGGCAGGATCAACAGTTGATGTGGAATGCTCAGCTCCTCCATCCGCTCCCACAGCAGGCGGGAGAGATCGAAAGGAAACGTCAGGTCGTAGCGCGCCGACACCAGCAACATGGCCGGCTCCCTGCCCCGCAAGCGCCCGACATAAGGAAAGGGACTGATCGGCATCCAGAGCTGGCGCAACTCTTCGGCGCTCACCTGCGACGCCAGTCCCTCCCACACGTGCGAGGTCAGCATCCCCCGGCTGACCACGTCCGCGAAGTAGGTGGAGACGTGCAGGAAGACGCCCGCGCGCAGCGCCGGCTCGTGCGCCAGCGTGATGTAGGAGACCGAGGAGCCGATGCTGGTTCCCAGGATGCCAATCCGGGTGTAACCCTGCTGCTCCAACCAACGCACCGCCCGGCGCGCGTCCAGCACCGCCTGGCGCGACGCCTGCAAGGTCAGTCCGAGGTTGGGGCTCACCATCGGGTCGGCGCGCTCGTAGCCGGCGGGCTGGCGCTGGTCGTGGTAGGGCAGGCTCAACCGCAAAGCGCTGACCCCGAAGCGGCGCAGGAACCGGCAAATGCTGACGTGACTCTCGGGCTGAGCGTTCCACGGCGGCAGCAGCAGCACCGCACGCCCTTCGGGGCGCTCCGCCGGGAACCAGCGTGCGTGGACAGTGTTGTTTTCGGGAAAGGACGACTCAATCGCGCTCGGAAAACGGAGCAGGTCTCCGTCGAGCTTGTACCACTCCGCCGCCTCGGTGGCGAAGAAGCTCTCGCTGCCCTCCAGCGCCTGGCGGGAGTAGCTCTGGAGAAACTGGCGCGGGTCGTCGCGGGCCGGGTCGCCGCCCAAGTGCTCGATGCCCCACTCAAACGGGTAGGTGACGCGGCGGTTCTCGCGCGCCCAGTGTGCGCGCTCGATGGAATGAATCCAAGCTTTCAGCATGAATACCGATGAGACCAACCGCAAAGAGATACGCAAGAGCCGCAAAGTTTAGCTGTGGGTGCGATGAACCGTCAAGGTAAGAGCAAATGAATGGGAAGCAGGCGCGCCCGGCGTCTTCGAGCGCGGCCTCAACAATCTTTTCCCCCGACAGAGACCGCAAACGGCGAAGCGCAGCTATTCTTTTCTCTTAGCGGTCCACTCCAGGCTGAGTTGGCCCACCTGCATCGTCCCCTTCATCGTCCCGCCGTCCACGCTGCCGCTGTACTCGACCATGCGTTCGCCCCGCGGCGTCTGGCGCGTGACGGCAAAGCTGATCGAGTTCCCTTTGACCGATCCGGTCAAGGGCGCTTCGCCACCCCGCCGGGCGGCGAATGTGCCGGTCAGAGTACCGCCGTCCTGTGCCAGCCTCAGCAATCTCGTGATCGACCCTTGCGGCCCCAGCAAGGTCAACTCCCATTCACCCGCCACCTCCGCCGGTGGCCCGGCCTCGGCGGCCTCTGTGGCGGCCACGGCCTCTTCAGCCACCGGATTGCCCTCGGTGTCGTACACCTCAACCGGACCATAGGCTTCCATGATCTCCTTGATCTTTCCGGCGTTGCCCACCGCCACCACCTGCATGGTGTCGAGGTTGAGGTAGGTGCGGGCCACGCGCTGCACCTCGGCGGCGGTCACGGCCATGAGCTTGGCGGGATAGGTGTCCCAGTAGTCCTCCGGGAAGCCGTAAATCTTGATGGTGCGGGCATAGCTCAAGAGTTGGGTGGGCCGCTCCAGCGAGAGCGCGAAGTTGGCCACCATGGCCCGCTTGGCCTCCTCCAGTTCCTTCTCAGGCACGGCCTCGTCCCGGATGCGCCCCAGCTCGTAGAGGAACTCCGTCATCGCGCCTTCGGTGACTTCGGTCCGCAACGACCCGCCCACGCGCCAGGGGCCGGGATACATCAAAGCAGTGAAGGAGCTGGACACGCCGTAGGTGTAGCCCTTCTCCTCGCGCAGGTTCAGGAACAGCCGCGCCGCCGGCCCTTGTCCGAGCACGCGGTTCATCACCACCATCGGGATGTAGTCCGAGTCGCGCCGGTCGATGGCAATGTTGCCCATCGTCAGGCTGGTCTGCACCGAGTTGGGCCGATCCACCACATAGACCTTCTTGGCGGGAACCGGCGTGGGATTCGGCGGCAACTTGATCTCCAGCTCAGTTCGCTCCCACTCCCCCAGCCACTTCTCCAGCTTCGGGAGCAAGTCGGACGCGCTGACATCGCCGGCAAAGCTCAGGATGGCGTTCTGCGGGGCATAGCGCTCCCGATGCCACTGGGCCAATGCCTCAGATGTGAAGGCGTCCACCGACTCGGGAGTCGCCGACCGGACAGCAGCAGGATGGTCGCCGTACACCGCCCGGTTGAAGCGCTCGCTCACCAGGAAGTCCGGCGACGAGCGCTGCTGGCGCAAACTGGCCTTGAGCCGCTGCTTGAGCTTGTCCAGCTCGTCGGCCGGAAAGGCGGGATGGAGCAGCACGTCAGTGAACAGCGCGAACCACTCTTCGAAGTTGTCGCTCAGCCCGGAAGCGCTGATTGCCGACGCAGCCGACCCAAACGAAGAAGAGGCACCCAGGGTGGCACCCAGCCGCGCCACTTCCTCGGCGATTTGCCGGCTCGTGCGCGTCTGCGTGCCTTCGTCCAGCATCTGCGCGGTCACCACCGCCAGCCCCGGCAGGTCGGACGGCTCAAACAGCGGCCCGGCGCCGGTGATGCTCAGATTCACCGACACCGCCGGCAGGCGGTGGTCTTCCATGATCAGCACGGTGAGACCATTCTTCAGAGTCGCTTCCACCGGCCGGGGCAGTTTGACGCGCAGGATTTCCTTCGACACCGGCGCCAAGCCCTTGCGCTCGACCTTGCTGACCGATACGGCCTTCGAATCCTGACCCGGTGCCTGCGCCCACCCGGGCGCGCACACGGTCACCAGTAGCGCAGCCGCCAAGAGGTACGGCAGGAAAAATTTTCTGCTCTTCATCGCTCTTCTCCCTTTGCTCTCTTCACTCGCCCGGCTTGGCTTCCGCCGTCTCCGCCGGCTTGGGCACGGTCGTAATCACGGTGCGGTTGCTCTGCTTCAGATACTTACGCGCCACCCGCTGCACGTCTTCCTTGCTGACCTGCAGGTACTTTTCCCCGATGGTGTTGATCAGCCCGGGGTCGTCAAAATTGACGGCGTACTCACCCAGCAGGCGGGCCCGGAAGGACGTGCTCTGCAGCTGCTGGACGCGCTGGTGCCGCAGTTGCATCCGCACTTTTTCCAACTCCCAGTCCTCAATCGGCTCGTTCTTCAGGCGCTCGATTTCTTCATAGACCAGTTTCTCAATCTCCGCTATCTCCTTGCCCGGGCGCGCCAGCGCCAACAGCAACAGGATAGAGGGCCCGCGAAGCATGAAGACCCCTCCCGCGGCGGCCACGGCCACCTGCTCTTCCTTCACCAGTTTCTGGTAGAGGCGGGAGGACTGTCCACTGGCCAGCACTTCGCCCAGCACGTCGAGGGCGTACCAATCGGGCGTATTGGCGGGCGGAATCTTATGGACAATGTCCACCCGCGCCAGCCGCGCAAAGCTGTCTTCCAGTGTCTTGCGCCGCTCGCCCTTCTGCTCCGGCTCGGTCATATCAGGCTCGGAGGGTGGCGGCTGAGCGGGAATATCGCCAAAGTATTTTTCGATCTTGGCCAGGGCTTCTTTCTTTTTGAAGTCGCCCACCAGAGCCAGCACCGCGTTGTTGGGCGCGTAGTAAATCCGGAAAAACTCGGCCACGTCCTCGACCGTAGCGGCGTCCAGGTCCGCCATCGAGCCGATGGTGGAATGCTTGTAAGCGAAATTATCGTAGGCAGTTTCGAAAATAGCCTCGAAGGTTTTCCCGTAGGCCCGGTTGTCCACGCTCAGGCGACGCTCTTCCTGCACGGCATTGCGCTGGTTGTCGAGATTGGCCTGGTTGATGACCAGCGACCGCATGCGGTCGGCCTCCAGAAACAAGCCCAAGTCGAGCTGGTTCGCGGGCAGGGTTTCATAGTAGTTGGTGCGGTCGACGTTGGTGGTGCCGTTCATGCCGCCGCCGTTGTTAAAGATCAGGATGAAGTGCTCGCCCTTGCCCACCTTCTCCGAGCCCTGGAACATCATGTGCTCGAACAGGTGGGCGAAGCCGGTCCGACCGGGGCGCTCATTCCGCGAGCCCACGTCGTAGGTAACGGAAATTGAGTAGGTAGGCGCCGAGTGGTCCTCGGCCAGAATCACCCGCAGCCCGTTCTCCAGCTTGAATTCCTCGAACTCCAGCCGGATTGATTGGGCGCTCTTCCCACTCTCCGCAGCCTGGACCCCCTGCGCCAGCGGCACAAGAACCAGCAAACCCACACCGAGAAGCCCTGCCAAGAAAACTCTCGCCTTTCGCATCTCAATCACCCTTTCCCTTCATAGGATCTCCAGAGCCGTGCTCCGTTTCCGAACACGACAACCCCCTGCTCAGCGCACACTTCCAGAAAACTGCAAACTCCATCTTAACTTAGACGAAGCTCCAACTCAAAAGTTACCAGGGGCAATTTGAACCTGTCCTCCTCTACCATTTAATTATAACTCCCCGCCTCGGTTCCGGTGCAATTGCCGGGAAAGAGAAGGCCGAAAGTAGTCTCGCCCGCCGGTATTTGCGATAATGCGCCCGGCAACTCCATTATGGTTCGATTGACCGCAACCCTCATCACCCGCAACGAGGAGCGCAACCTGCCGCGCGCCCTGGCTTCGCTGGCCGGCTTGGCCGACGAGATTCTGGTGGTGGACTCGGGCAGCACCGACGACACCTGCGCTGTCGCCCGCCGCTTCGACGCACGCGTCCTCACCCGCCCGTGGACCGACTACTCCGACCAGAAAAACTTCGCCGCCGCGCAGGCCGCGCACGAATGGATTTTCAGCCTGGATGCCGACGAAGAATTGAGCCCCCCTTTGCAGGAAAGCCTGCGCCGATGGAAACAAAGCCAGCCCACCGCGGTCGCCTATGCCGTGCGCCGCCGGGCGCGCTACCTGGGAGCGTGGATTCACCACTCCGGTTGGTATCCCGACCCCAAATTGCGCCTCTATCGCCGCGCCCGCGCCCGCTTCGTGGGCGTGATCCACGAAAGCCTCCGGGCCGAAGGTCCGGTGGAGCAGCTCGACGGCGACCTCTACCACCACACCGTCAACACCCTCAGCGAGCACACCAGCCGCATCAACCGCTACACCACCATCGCAGCCCAACAACTGTTTTCCGCCGGTCGCCGACGCTGGCTGCCGCCGCTCCTACTGGCCCCTCCCTGGACGTTTCTGCGCACGTTTCTCTTCCAGCAAGGTTTTCGTGACGGCTACCGCGGCTGGCTGATTGCCCAGATGGCCGCCTGGTACGTCTTCCTCAAATACCTGAAACTGGGCGTGCTAGTCCACGGCGGTTCGCTCGCACCCAAACCCAAGGAAGCGCAGCCGTGACCTCGCTGCACGTCGATCTGGGACGGCAGTGGCGCGGCGGACAGCATCAAGCCCTGCTGCTGCTGCGGGGATTGCAAGCCCGCGGCCACCCCGCCGCACTGCTCGCCGTCGAAGGAGCTCCCCTGGCAGAGCGCGCCCAGGCGGAGGGCATCCTCGTCCATACCGTCGGCCGGCGCGCGGTGCGACTCCAAGCCGCGGCCCGCCTGCGCCAACTCCTGCGGCAGCAGCAGTTCGACGTTCTGCACCTGCACGACGCCCACGCCCTCACCGCCGCTTGGCTGGTCCGGGCGTACCGCCGGACTTGCGTGCTGGCTTCGCGCCGCGTTGCTTATCGCCTACAATCAAACCCCGTGTCGCTCTCCCGCTATCGCGCTGCTCACCGCGTCCTGGCCATTTCTCGCTTCGTCGCCGAGACCGTGCGCGCAGCCGGGATACCCGCTGACCGCGTGGAAGTGGTCTATGACGGCGTGGATTTTCCCTCCTTGCCGCCAACCGCAATGCACCACTCAGCGCGACGGCGCTGGGGCGTGGCCGACAAGGAAAAACTGATCGGATGCGTCGGCTACCTGGTGCCCGGAAAAGGCCAGGAGTTTCTCCTTCGTGCCCTCCCAACCGTGCTCGAGCAGTTCCCCACCTGCCGCCTCTTGTTGATCGGCGACGGCCCCTGCCGCCCGCAACTCGAACGCCTGGTGCGGCAACTGGGGTTGCAGTCCGCGGTTTCCCTGGCAGGCTTCGTGGACGATCTCGCCCAGGTCTATTCGGCGCTGGACGTATTTGTCTTTCCCTCGCTACTGGAGGGACTCGGCACTTCCCTGCTGGCCGCCATGTCCTATGCGCTCCCGGTAGTTGCTGTGGGACAAGACGCGGGGCTGGAAGTGGTGGAAGACGGAAGAAACGGCCTGCTAGTGCCTGCATCCGACCCCGCCGCGCTTGCATCCGCGCTTGTGCGCTTGCTGGGTGACGCCGAGCTGGCGGCGCGCCTCGGTGCCGCCGCGCGAGAGACCATCCAGCAGCGCTTTACCGCCGACCGGATGGTAGAGAATACGCTTCGCATTTACCAACAGGTTTCTTCCGCCGGAGTGCCCGCGTGAACCTGGCCGCTTTCGATTTCGGTTTCCATCTGGCCGCCTTTGTGATTGGCCTCACGATCGGCAGCTTCCTCAACGTCTGCATCCACCGCCTTCCCAAGGGAGAGTCCATTGTCCACCCGCGCTCGCGCTGCCCCCACTGCGGCCGGATGATCGCCGCCTACGACAACGTTCCCGTGCTCAGCTACCTGTGGCTCCGCGGCCGCTGCCGCCACTGCCACAGCCGCATCTCACCGTTCTACCCGCTGATCGAGTTGCTCACCGGTCTCACGTTTCTGCTGGTCTATCATCGCTGGGGAATCTCGCCGCCGGCCGTGAAAGCGGTACTGCTGGCCTCGGCCCTGATCGTTCTGACCTTTACCGACCTGCGCGAGCGGCTGCTGCCGGACCGCATCACTTTCCCCGGCATCGCCGCCGGCTTCCTCTTCGCGCTTTGGCTGCCGCTGGAGGACGGGACTGCGGCTCTGTTGCTGCGGCTGCTGGGCGGGCCCAACCTGTCTGCTGTCTTGCTCTCGGTGACCGATGCGTTGCTGGGCGCTCTGCTGGGGGCAGGCCTGCTGTTCGCCCTGGGAGAAATCTGGTACCGGCTCCGCCGCGTGGAAGCTATGGGCCTGGGCGACGTGAAAATGATGGGCATGGTGGGGCTGTTCCTGGGCATCAAGCTGACAGTGCTGACGCTGTTGCTGGGCTCGTTGCTGGGCAGCTTGTTGGGCGGACTGTTCTTGCTGCTGGCGGGCAAGGACACCCGCTACGAGCTTCCCTTCGGCACCTTTCTCGGTGTGGCCGCCCTGATCGCGCTTTTCTGGGGGCCGCAACTGGTGGCCTCCTACCTGAGCCTGTTCCCCTAACCTTTGTCACCCCGCCGGGGTAGTGGAGAGGTTTGACGACGTTGCCTTTACCGCTGAGCCCGGCGGCACCCGCCGCCGGGTGGATGGGCGGCAAAAGCACCCCGTGGCAGGTGCCACGGGGCTCGGCGTGAGATTCACATTTCCAAAATGACCCACTACGCCCGCCGGCAAACCATTGCCTTGATTTCGCATCCAAGCAAAGAGTAGACTTGTGTGTAGCAGCGCCGAAAGTGCAAAGTCTCGCAGAGGTGAACGCTATGAAAAAAGCCATCCTGATTCTGATCGCGCTGCTGCTGGTTGCCGGCCCGGCCTGGGCGCAAACGCAGACTCGCTCCCTGGGCGAAATCGCGCGCAAACTGCGTGCCGCCCGAGCCAAGAAAGACCTCTCCAAGATTCGCGTTTACACCAACGACAATCTTCCCAAATCCACGGTTCCCATCTCCGTTATGGGCCGCCGTGCCGCAACCCCATCAGAAGGAGCCGCCGCCGCGGGCCAAGTGGATGTCAGCGGGGAAGGAGAAGGGGAAGAATGCGACGAGCAGTGCTGGCGCGGCAAGTTCAGCGAGCAGCGGCTAAAGATTCGCACCGCTGAAGGCGCAGTGGACCTCCTCCAACGCGAGTACAACCTCGCCCGCATGCAACATTACCAGGACCCCAATGCCGCTCTGCGCGAACAGTACTCCAACACCGCCGCCGGGGGCCGGCAACTCCAGGACCTGCTGAACCAGATGAATGCAAAGAAGCGAGAGATCGCGCAGCTTCGGCAGGAGTTGACCGCGCTGGAACGCGAAATGCGGCGCAGCGGCGGCAAGCCCGGCTGGGCCCGCGAATAAGTCGCGGCCGCTCTAACCCTTCACGCCCTGGTGGAGCGCGACCACACCTCCCGTCCACGTCTGGTAACTAACTGCGCGGAACCCCGCCTGCTCCATCCACTGGGCCAATTGCTCGCAGCCGGGAAACTTTTCGACCGAAGCCGGCAGATAGCTGTACGGTCCGCGCACACCCGAAACGGTGTTTCCGATGCGCGGCAGCACCGAGCGAAAATAAAACCGATACAGCCGGGCGAACACACCCCGCTGCGGCACCGCAAACTCCAGAATCGCCGCCACCCCGCCCGGCTTCAGCAGCCGATGGATCTCCTCCAATCCCCGGCGATAGTTCGCCAGGTTGCGGAACCCAAACGCCGCCGTCACCACATCGAACTGATTGCCCGCAAAGGGCGACTGCAAGGCATCGGCTTCCACCAGCAACAAACCTGCCTGCGCCGCCGCGCTTTTCTCTCGTGCGCGCACCAACATCGGACGGGCAAAATCGCTGCCCACCACCCGCCCCCGACCCACACGCGCCAGCTCCAGCGCCAAGTCAGCCGTGCCGCAACAGAGGTCGAGCGCGCACGCCTGCCGCGAAGTCAGTTGCGACTCCACCGCCGCCGCCGCGCGACGCCGCCACCGCCGGTCAAAGGTAAGGGAAAGCACTCGATTGAGAAGGTCGTAACGAGGCGCGATGCGAGTGAACATCTCCCGCACGGCGCGGGCGGCTTCCCGCTCGTCGCGGGTTCCGGCCGGGCGCGTGCCCGGCAGAGGTTCTTGCGCGCTCATCGGGAGGGCCGCGTTCCGGTGAATTCTCGCAGCGTGGCCAGCACAGCCGACTTGGGGATGCTCCCGACAATCTCCACCCGCCCGATCCGCCGCGGCAGAACGAACTTTATCCCCTGCTCATTTTTTTTCTTGTCAGCGAACAACTGCCGGTAGAGCCGCTCGACCCTTACCGGCGGCAGTGCGGGCAGCCGGCCCAGCGACTCCACCAGCGCAATGATTCGCTCCGCCGCAGCAGGCGGAATTCGCCCCAACCGTTGCGCCAGGCGCGTTGCGGCCATCATCCCCCACCCCACCGCTTCTCCATGCCGAAGCCGCCGGTAACCCCCCAGCGTTTCCCAGGCATGGCCAAAGGTGTGGCCAAAATTGAGCACCTGCCGCAGACCGCGCTCGCGCTCATCCCGAGACACAATGCCCGCCTTCAGCCGAATGCAATCGCGCAGCAGGCGGCGGACGCAGCGTTCCTCCCCCGCCAGCACGGCCGGCAGCTCCTGCTCCAGAAACCGGAACAGGCCCGGCGCGCCGATGACTGCGCACTTCACCACCTCATACAAACCAGATCGATACTCACGCGCCGGCAAGCTGCCCAGCGTGCGCGGGTCGGCCAACACCGCCAGCGGCGGGTGGAATGCGCCCAGCAGGTTCTTCCCGGAGCGCAAGTTCACGCCGGTCTTGCCTCCGATGGCGCTGTCAATCTGTCCCACCAGCGTGGTCGGCAGTTGCACGTAGGCAATCCCGCGCATGTAGCTGGCGGCCAGGAAGCCGGCTACGTCCCCGACCACACCGCCCCCCAGCGCCGCCACCAACGCCGTGCGGTCAGCGCCGCGCCGCAGCAGCTCTTCCGCCAATTGCTCCACCGTGCTCAACCGCTTGCGCTGCTCGCGGTCGTTCATGAGCAAAATCTCCGGACGGAAGCCGGCTGCGCGCACGCTCCGCGCCAGCTCCCGGCCCCACAACGCCCACACGCGGGGCGAGCTGACAATGAAAAGCCGCCGACAGCCGGGACGCAACCGCCGCAGCCGCTGCCCGGCCTGCCGCAGCAGGCCCGCCCCCACCCAGACCGGATAGTGGGCGCTGGCCGTCCGCACTCGAATGGTCTCGACTCGGCTTCGCAGTTCTTTACCCATGACAGTCGGCATTAGTTATACCACTGAGACTCCGCCCCCCACTACCACCACGGGAGTCTCAGCGGACACGGAGAACAGTTGAAGCAGCCGAACGGCTGGTCTATGATGACTGAGAAGTGACGTGCGCTGATGAAAAGTGGCACAGCCCAGCAGACCGACTTCCTTGTTATCGGGTGTGGCATTGCCGGTCTGCGCGCGGCGATTGAACTGGCCGGCACCGGCGCGCACGTCCTTGTCCTGAGCAAAACCGACCTGACCGAATCCGCCACCCAGTACGCGCAGGGAGGCATTGCCGCCGCACTGAGCGACGAAGATAAAATCCACCTGCACCAGCAGGATACTATCAGCGCGGGCGCCGGCCTCTGCAATCCGGCCGCGGTGCAAGTCATGGTGGAAGAAGGCCCGCGCTACATTCAAGAATTGATCGAATGGGGCACGCGCTTCGACCGCGAGGGCACCCGGCTGGCCTTCACGCGCGAAGGCGCCCACAGCCGGTCGCGGGTGCTGCATGCGCAAGGGGATTCCACCGGGCGCGAAATCGTCCGCGCCCTGTTTGCCCGCGCCCATGCTTTCAAGACCATCGAGTTTCTTCCCTTCGCCTTCACGGCCGAGCTTCTGCTCGACGCGCAGCGCGTGGTCGGAGTTCGCTACATTGACGAGCACCGCCAGCGCTTCGGGGAAATCCGGGCAGGGGCCATCCTGCTGGCCACCGGCGGACTGGGGCAGGTGTACGCGGAAACTACTAACCCGGCCCTGGCCACCGGGGACGGCGTCGCCGTTGCCTGCCGGGCCGGCGCTGAGCTGAGCGATATGGAGTTCGTCCAATTTCATCCCACCGCTCTCTACCTCAACGGTGCGCCCCGCTTCCTGCTCTCTGAGGCGCTGCGCGGCGAGGGCGGCTGCCTGCGCAACATCGACCTGGAGCATTTTATGCCGCGCTACCACGAAGCCGGCGACCTGGCTCCGCGCGACGTTGTCTGCCACGCCATCGTGACCGAACTGGAGCGCACCGGCAGCGAGTTCGTGTACCTGGACATGACCGGGCTCAACCCGGAGAAAGTGAAGGCGAGGTTTCCCCGCATCTACGCGACCTGCCTTGAACACAACCTGGATATTACTGCCGACCTCATCTCAGTGCGCCCCGCGGCCCACTATGCCATGGGCGGCGTCGCCACCGACCTCGACGGGCGCACCACGCTTGACGGCCTCTTCGCCGCAGGTGAAGCCGCTTGCACCGGCGTCCACGGCGCCAACCGCCTGGCCAGCAATTCCCTGCTGGAAGGTTTGGTGTTCGGCGCCCACGCCGGCCACGCCATGGCCGCTTCAGTTCCCCGCCGCACGACCAAGCCGGCCCGCCGGGCACGCGCCGCCGCAGCCGCGCCAGCAAACCGCCGCAAGAGCGCGACCAGCGAGGTTCCTCCCGAGGTGGCTACTTGCATCGATCAGATCCGCCGAATCATGTGGGAGAAGGTGGGCATCATCCGTTCCGGCCCCGCTCTGAGCGAAGCCCTGGACGAGCTGGCTCACTGGGAGCGCCCCCTGCCCGACTTCCCTTCCCGGCCCCATTACGAAGCCGCCAACCTTCGCCTGGTGGGCGAACTGATTGCCCGCAGCGCTCTGGCCCGGGAAGAAAGCCGCGGCGCGCACTACCGCTCCGACTTTCCCTACCGCTTGGAGAAAGAGGAATGCCAGCACTCCTGCATCCCTCACGGCCAGCCGGTCGGCTTCCGCTAGCAGCGCTCCTCCCCCAACTCGCCACTGGAAGGAAACTCCGAAGGAAACTTTCCGCGCTCGCCGGAAAGAACTTTAGTGAGATTTCCGCCCCGGCCAACGCCGCCCCAGGCGCTCCACCGTTTTCAGCACCACCTCACCCACAATCTCCATGCTCCGCGCGCTCACCTTGTCCACCGTGTCGTCCGGGGTGTGCCAATAGCGATTGCCGGGGCCGTAGTCCAGATCAATCAGGTCAACCGCCGGCACTCCCGCCTGCACAAACGGGATGTGGTCATCCTCGATCACCGTCGTCTGGTCGAGGAAATGAATCCCGTGCCCGCTCGCGCGCGCAATCTGCCAAACCAAATCCACCAGCCACGCAGTCGAGTTGCGCTCCCGCCGCAGGTTCAGGTTCTTGTCGCCGATCATGTCCACCACGATCAGCGCTTTGATCCGGTCTAGGATGCCGTCTGCTTTCCACGCTGAGACCTGGTGACGGCTGCCATAGAAACCATCGGTCGGACTGAAACGCTTGAACGCTTCCTCGCCGTCGAAAAACACTACCCACACGGTGAGAGGATTCTTTCGCCGGCCCAGCACGCGCGCCAACTCCAACAATAGTGCCGTGCTGGAGCCGCCGTCGTTGGCGCCGATAAAGTTCTCCTGCGCCAGAGTGTCGTAGTGTCCGGCCAACACCACCATCTCCCGCGACGGTCCCGGGAATTTAGCGATGATGTTCTTCATCCGCACCTTCCCGCGCGGGGTCTGGGCCACGAAATCCACTTCTTCAATCTCGTCAGCGGAGGCGTGCCGCAACTGCCGGATGATGTAACGCTGGGCGCGGCCGTGGTTGGGCGAACCCGGCACTCGACCGCCAAAGCGGACCAGCTCCCGCACATGCTCCAGCGCTCGCTGCCCGCTGACCGCGTCTTTCGGTTCAGCCGCGCTGACGCTTCCGGCCAAGAGAAGCAACGCAAGCAAAAAAATCATGGAACGATTGCGGCTCATCCGTCCGCATCCTTCTTCTTTCGCCGCCGCCGCGCGAACTGCACCACCGCCGACACCCCGATGCCCACAACGTACAGCACCACCATCGGCACCGCGAACACCGCCATGGTAAAGGCGTCGGTGGTGGGAGTGATCAGCGCCGCCACCACCGCAATGCCCACGATGGCATGGCGCAGGTAGTGGAGCAGGAACGCCGGCGTCAACAACCCGATCCAAGACAGAATAAAAATCAGCACCGGCAGCTCGGCGATCACGCCCATCCAGAGAATCATGGTCAGCCACAGGCTGAAGTACTCGTTGATGCTGATAAAGGCGTCGAAGAATTCTGCCCCGAACGAGAGTAAAAACGTCAGCGTGATCGGCAGCACCACCCGATGGGCGAAATACGCCCCCAGCATGAACAAAGCCGAGGACGAGAAAACGAAGGGCAGGGCGAAGCGCTTCTCGTTCCGATACAAACCGGGCGCGACAAACATCCATAACTGCCAAAAGATGACGGGGGCCGACAAAAAGACGCCTGTATAAAGTCCCACCTTGAGCGCAATCCGGATGGGCACCAGCGGCCCGGTAAAAATCAGCCGCTGCTCCAGTCCCACCACTTGGAAAGCGTCCAAGATTGGGATGGAGAGAAAGGTGTAGATTTCCCGCCAGAACACGAACCCAACGATGCAGCAAACTGCCACGCCGATGAGGCAGTTGATCAAGCGCCGGCGCAACTCCAACAAATGATCGAAGAAGCCCATGGTGGCGGAGGAGTCGGATCCAGCTTCCAGCAGGGCGGGGTCTTCTTGGGTGGGCATCGATCAGGCGTCGCCGGGGGGCTTAGCGGCTGGGCGGGAAGGTCGCGTCAACCGCGGCTCTTTCCCGGTGTTGACGTCCTCTTCGTAGGTGCGAATCTCTTCTTCCACCGTGGCTCGCAAGTCGTTGGAGGCGCGGCGAAACTCAGACAAGCCTCGGCCCAACAGCCGGCCCAGCTCCGGCAATTTGCGCGGCCCAAAGAGCAGCAGAGCCAGCAGCAGAATAAAAAAAACTTCGGTCATGCCCAGCGGGCCCATTCCGTTTGCCTCCTGCCGCAGTGTAGGGGCCGCTGCCGCAACAAGTCAAGCAAGCCCCAAAAACCCTATGTTATACTATCCAACGAGCGGCTGGGAGCATCTAAGTAAGTCAAGCTGGGGGGCATGCGAGGCACAATGCAAGGGAGCAAACGTGGATTCTGGGCTGCGCTGGCAGTCATCCTTCTTTCAGCTATCCTGGGCGGCATCTACGGGCCGCGGGTTGAAGCGACGACCTCCCGTGGGAACGACGTCGAAGACGCCGTACGAAACTTCACCAAGATTTTTGCCATTGTCGAGCAGAACTATGCCGATCCAGTGGACCCCGACCGTGCCATCTACCGCGGCGCCATCCCCGGCATGTTGCGCACGCTCGATCCCCATTCCAACTTCCTGGACACCCGCGCCTTCACTCTGCTGCGGGAGGATCAGCGCGGGCACTACTACGGTGTGGGGATGCAAGTGGGACCGCGTGACGGCCGCACCATTGTCCATGCCCCCTTCCCCGGCTCCCCGGCCTACAAAGTCGGCCTGCGGCCCGGCGACGTCATCATCCGCGTGGACGAGACTCCCACCGACGGCCTCACCACCTCCGAAGTGGCCGACCTGCTCAAAGGCCCGAAGGGAACGGTTGTGCGCGTCTGGGTTTCCCGTGAAGGATTTGACGAGCCGCTGCGGTTCGTCATCACCCGCGATGAAATCCCCCGCCTGAGTGTTGACTTCTACTTCCACCTCCAGCCCCGGGTAGGCTACGTCCGCGTAGCCCACTTCAACGAGAATACCCATGAAGAAATGGCGGAAACGTTGGAGAAGCTGGGCGTGGACACCCTGGAAGGGCTGGTCCTAGACCTGCGCGGCAATCCCGGCGGCCTGCTGAACGAAAGCGTAGCGGTGGCGGATATGTTTCTGGAAAAAAATCAACTGATCGTCACCCACCGGGGCCGCACCCAGCGGGAACGGCGCTACCACGCCACCCGCGGCAACGGCGGCCGCAATTTCTCCCTGGTGATTCTCATTGACCGCTACACGGCCAGCGCGGCGGAAATTGTCTCCGGCGCCATCCAGGACCACGACCGCGGCCTGATTGTGGGCGAGACCAGTTTCGGCAAGGGCTTGGTGCAGACTGTCTATCCCCTCAGCCAGGGCACCGGCATGGCCCTTACCACTTCCCGCTACTACACGCCCAGCGGCCGGTTGATTCAGCGCGACTTCACCGCGGTCTCGCTCTATAACTACTATTACGGCAACGACCGCGAAAACAATTCTCACGATGTCTTTGCCACCGATAGCGGCCGGACCGTGTACGGAGGCGGGGGTATTACGCCCGACGTCGAATTCTCCCAGCCCCGCTACAATCCCTTCCAGGAAGCGTTGATACGGAAACTTATCATCTACCCGTTCGAAGTCGGCATCGGTGACTTCGCCAAGCGCTACCTGGCCCAGTATCCGGAAGTGTCCCGCGACTTTGAAGTGGATGACGCCGTGCTAAACGAGTTCCGGCTCTACCTGAGCGAGCGCAACCTCCAATTTGCTGAAACCGATATTCAAGACAACCTCGACTGGCTCAAATTGCACATCAAGAAAGAGGTTTTCACCTCCGCCTTTGGCCTCGATGACGGCCGCAAGGTGGCCATCCAGGCCGACCCCCAGGTGCAGCGCGCTCTCGAACTGCTGCCGCTGGCGAAGCAATTGACCGAAGACGCCGAGCGCACCATCGCCGAACGGCGCGGAAAGCGCTAGCCCTCGGCACGCATTCCGAGACCCACCCCGTCAATAACGCAGTAAAGTTTGTTTGCTGATTGGGAAGTTTCAGATTCTCTGGCTCATTCGGAGTGAACCCAGCCGGCTATTTTCCGTAGAGCGCCAGAAGCGCAATCGTCACCCCGATCATCCAGCTGAGTACCACCAGTCCCGACAAGCCCAACACGGCCTTGGCGTTGTGCCACGGCAGCGCAGACGCTCGCCCCCGGCGGTGAAGCTCTGCCCTGCTTCCTACCGCTTTCATCACTTCCGCCCCCCGAAAGAAGCCGCAGGTGGCGGGGGCTTCCTCTTCTTCCTGCGAGAGTCTGGCTCGCCGCCACCCTGAGCTTCGGTTTGATTTTCAGAAGTTGGTTTGAATGTCGTTGTTGGCGGCAATATCCCGCAGGGTGGAAATCAGCTCGGTATCATTGTTGCTGAGCATTGCCACCCGTGTGGTTCCGCGGCGGTGGATGGTGATCAGGAGGCTGCGGTCGGGTGCGATGGCCTCGCGCGGTATACGCACCAGATCGCCCGTGTCGAGCATGATGTAGCTGCCCGGTTCGCTAATCTTGTTGAACTCCAGAACCTTCAGAACGCCTGGAGTTTCCTTCAACTGAGATTTTATCTCTGTCATGGTGGTCCTCCCGACTTGGAAATGAGAATGGAGGACTTCTATGGCACCGAGTTAAGGATTGCATTAGTGGCAGATTAAAAATTCAGCCAAGCGCCAGCCAAGAGACTGGACGCAAAATTCCCCTCGCCCGGCTACTTGTTACAAAAGGAAAGATGGCTGGTGGACAGCGTCCCGGCCCGTCGGGACAACCGCCCGACCGGTGCTCCCCATGGAGCGAACCAAGCTAGTGCGGTGAAAACAGAATGGTTGGTGGACGGGAGGGGATTCGAACCCCCGACCTCCGCAGTGCGAGTGCGGCGCTCTCCCAACTGAGCTACCCGCCCACTGCACCCATTCTAAGAAGCCGCGCAGACTTTCGCAAGACTCCCCCTCGCTCCCCGGCCTTTCAGCACGACGCATGCATCAGCGTCTCGATGGATGGATGGCTCGGCGGCTCTTCCAACTTTTGTTTTTCCGTTCCCGGCGAATCACTTCAACTCTGGCAGAAAACTCTTCGCGATAGATAAGCTGACAGGAACCGCAGTTGCGACGAGAAAACTACGCCTTAGTCTTTTGATACCACGTCAAAAGCGCGCGCGAGGACGTCCAGGTATTTCATGGCGGTGCCAGTGTTGAAGAGGATCATTGTGTCTTCGCCCTTCAGAACACCACACTCCAGCAGCTTGGGCAACGCTGCAATCACCGCGCCGCCTTCCGGGCAGGCAAAGATTCCTTCCAGCCGGGCCAGAGTCCGGACTCCCGCAAGGATTTCGTCGTCAGTGGTGGCCACTGCTGCGCCGCCGCTGCGATAGATGGCGTCCAGCACCAGGAAATCCCCCAGCGCCTTGGGCACGCGCAGCCCGGCGGCGATGGTAACGGCATCCTTCCACGGTTCCGATTCCGGCTTGTGCTGCTCAAACGCGCGCACGATGGGAGCGCAGCCGCTGGCCTGCACGGAAATCATTTTCGGCCGCTCCGACCCAATCCAACCCAGCGTTTCCATCTCCTCAAAGGCTTTCCACATTCCGATCAGCCCCACGCCGCCGCCGGTGGGATAGAAAATGGCGTCGGGCAACCGGCCACCGAGCTGCTCGTAGAACTCATAGCCCAGCGTCTTCTTGCCTTCGATCCGATAGGGCTCCTTGAGGGTGGAAACGTCGAACCAGCCCTCCTTTTCCTTGCGCTCCGCCAGCAGCCGCCCGCAGTCACCGATCAGGCCGTCCACTAGGATCAGGTTGGCGCCATGCGCGCGCACCTCAAGCTGGTTGGCCGGCGGCGCATCCTTCGGCATCAGAACGTAGGCTTCCAGCCCGGCACGGCTGGCGTAAGCAGCCAGAGCGCCTCCAGCGTTGCCTGCGGTCGGAACCGCCAGCTTGCGCGCGCCCAGCGCCCGCGCTTGTGTGACTGCGGCCGCCATCCCGCGCGCCTTGAAGGTCCCGGTGGGATTGAAGGATTCATCCTTCAGATAAAGGTGAGGACAACCGTGCCTCTCCCCCAGGCGCTTCAGCGGCAGCAGCGGGGTGCCGCCCTCGCCCAACGTCACCGCCGCATCGGCTGATCCCGGCAGCACTTCCTGGTAGCGCCACAGGTCCCGGCGCCGCCCCCGCAAGCTCTCGCGGGTGAACGTGCGCGCGGCCCCGGCCAAGTCGTAGCACGCCAACAGGGGCGCCCCGCAGCTACACAGGTTCTGCAGTTGGCCGGCGGAATGGACGGCCGAGCAGCGCGAGCATTTCAAGTGGGTGAGAAATGTTTTTGACATCGGAAAAGAAGCGCAGTGTATCAAACCACCGGCGGCACCACAACCCGTCCGGCTGCATGTTAGAATGAGCCCGCACGATGAACGCGCCCATCCGCCTGCTGGCCATCGACATTGACGGCACCCTGCTCGACAGCCGCTGGCAACTCCCGGCCGCCAACCGCGACGGGATTGTGGCCGCGCACCGCCGCGGGGTTGAGATCATGCTGGTCACCGGGCGGCGCTTTACTTTTGCCCAACCGATTGCCGCTCAGTTGCCGGTTGACTTGACTGTCATTGCCAGCAACGGCGCGCTGATAAAATCCAAGCAGGGAGAAAACTTGGCGCGGCAACTGCTCCCCCGCCAGCAAGCCCGTGCCGTCCTGGCTGCCGCCGGCGCCGAGCGGGAAAAGGCTTTGCTGCTCTTCGACCGGGACGGGCACGGGCAGATCGTCGCCGAGCGCTTCGACCCGTCGCACACCTCGGTGCAGGGTTATCTCGACCGCAACCGGAAGTACCTGCTGCGGGTGGGCCGCCTGGAAGAAGCCTTGACCGACAGCGACCCCATCCAGGTGCTCTTCGCCGGCGCGGTCGCTCCGATGCGCGCGCTGGCAGAGCATCTCCGCCGTAGCCCGTGCGCCGCGCACACCAGCCTGGCCGTGACTGAGTATCTCGAACGAGACTTGACTCTGCTGGACGTGCTGGACGCCGGTTGCAACAAGGGAGCAGCCCTGGCCCGCTGGGTCGCCGGGCGCGGCCTTGACCGCGCGCAAGTGATGGCCGTCGGCGACAACTGGAACGACAAAGAAATGCTGGAGTTTGCCGGCCTGCCGGTGGTGATGGCCAACAGCAGCGAAGAACTGAAGCAAGAAGGATGGGCGGTCACGCGCAGCAACGATGAGAGCGGCGTGGCAGCCGCGATCGAGAAATTTCTGCTGACCGACTAGCGGCGCTGCCGGGGCGGTCTGCCGGATGGCGGGTTCTGCGTGCCCGACTGTCCTGAAGAAGTACCCTGCGGCGAGGCGGTGCCTGCCGAGGCGTTGCGCAGCGCATCCTGCACCGGATCGAAGATAAACTCCCACTGGTTGTAGTGCTGGTAGTCGTTGTACACGCGGATGGACCGCGCGGTGCTGGTGCTCGCCACGCCGATGATGGGATAGGGATTGGGGCCGGACCCCGAAGCGCTGGCGGAGGGAGGCGACCGCTGCGTTTGCCCCTGCGCTTGCTCCTGGGTCGTACCGCTGGTTCCCTGCCCGCTGCCCGCAAGCGCTTGCGGGCTCGGGCCGACTCGCCCGGTCACTGAACCAATCATCTCCCCGCTGGGCCCGACGCGAATGACCCGCCACTCGCCCTTGGCCGACATAGGGTCCGGCCAGGCACGCCGCAGAAAACTAAGCTGGCTGGTGTAGAGCAATTCGTCCAGGCTCAGCGGCAGGCGCCCAAACTTTCGATTGAACAAGCCGATGGCGCGCCGATATTGCTCGCCGCGGAAGATCAGTTCTACTTCCCGTTCCCGCCGGCCCTGGGTCAGCACGCTAGGAACGGCGGCGGTGAGCGCAATCGCCACCAGCGCCAGCAGCAGCACCACAACAATCACTGCGTAGCCGGCCTGTCGGTCGCGTCTGCTCGTATTCATCATTGCGGGAGCTCCAGCCACAAAACCCAGCGGTGGTGGCTCACCAAGTCTTCCAGCTCCATGCTGTCGCCGGAGATTCGCACCACCCGATAGCGCCCTTCAATCACGTCGCCCTGCCGGGCAACGTAGATTTCATCGCCGTCGGTCAAGAAGACGCGGCGAGCCCCGCCTTGCTGGTTTTCCGCCATGCCGTAAAACCGCAACGGCGGAGGAGGAGGCGGCGGCGGAGACTGTGGGCGTGGAGCCTGCGGCGTGGAGGCCACCGCCGGTTTCACAGCCCTCACCGGCCGGCTGACCCGCCCGTACTCGAAAATGTTCCTTCCCGCCGGGGGAGTTTTCCTTTGCGACGCTGCCTGCAAGCGTTCCACTTGCAACCGAGCATCGGGGATGTCCAAGGGAGTGCGCGCGACCGAGCGGCGCGCTTGGCCCACGCCGCTGGCCGCCACCGGGGCGCTGGACTGCGTCGGCCACCAACGCCACGCGGTGAGGCCCAATACAACCACCAAGACCACCAATACGCCGACTTTGTGTTTCTCTCTCATGTCTGGCTTCGCTGGAAATAGGTTGCGATCCGCATCTGCACCTGCACCCGACCGCCCCGGGCCGTCCTCACCGAAAGTTGGCTGATCAGATACAAATGCGGCGCGCGCTCCAGCGCGTCCAAATAGCGCAACAAGTTGGAATAGCGCCCCTGCACATCGACCAGCACTTCCACCCGTAGCAGGCCGGGTTGCTCCTTCACCTCTTCCGTATCCAGCGTGACGCGCGACAGCACCACGCCAGCGGTTCGCGCCGCACGGTTCAACTCCGCATTCACTCGGGAGAAACCGGTGCTCTCCTCCAGGAAGCGCTCCGCCACAAAGCGGTCCAACTGGGGCCCCAGTTGCGGCGCCTGCACCTGAACCTGCTCCAGCCGCCGCACTTCGGCTGCCAGCTCCGCGACTTCCTCTTCCAGCAACGCCACCTGGGCCGGATCAGCGTCGGCCACCGCCGCCGGGTTGCGCACCCAGCCGAAGTACACCACCGCATCCAGCAGCAAGAGCGCGGCCAGCACCCCATACACCCAGAGACGCCGCTGGTACCAATAACTCAATGCTTACTCCTCCACATAGATGGCGCTCACGTCCGCCACCACGGCATCGGCCCGTGTGGTGCTCTGGGCCTGCGCGTGCAGAGTTACGCGCCGGAACCTCTCGCCCTGCTCCAGCGACTCCAAGCACTGATTCACCGCTGCGGGGGAGCGTCCCCCCAGGCGCAATTCAACCTCCACCGTGCCGTCCGCTTGCAGCGTGGGCGAAACCGACAGCACGCGGGCCTGCGCCGGCAGATGCTGTTGCAGCTCAAAAAAGAATCCTGTCCAGGAAAAGCTTTTCTGCCGGATGACGTGGTTCAGAAAGCCCACCCGCTGGAGCAAGGCCTGCGTGGCTGGATCGAGCAGCGCGCTTTCCAATTCTTCTTGCCGGGCAGCGAGTTGGTTCTGCTGCCGGCTCAGTTCGCTCAGGCGAGCCCGGGTGGTGGTGCGCTGCCGCCAAGTGAGCACGCCGTCGGTGGCCACCCATGCAGTCGCGACTACAGACACCAGCAAGAGGAAACCCGCCAACAACCAGAATGGCCGCTGGTTGGCGCAGGGGCGGGTGGCGAGGTTGATGGCGGTTTTCATGCTGACTGCACCCAGCCGAGACTCGGCAACAGGGTGTGGTCCGGCTGCGACCCCGACAAAGACGAAAGCGGCAGATCGAGCCCAGCCAGGCTGACTTCCTGCGCGGCGCACCCCGCTTCCTTGAGCAGCCGCTGTGCCAGGACCGTCCCGTCCTCTCCCAGACCGAACAGCAGCGCCTTCTGCACCGGCTGGCCCCACTGCTCCTGGAAATAGACCACGGCCGGGTAGGCCTTCTCAAACAGACGTTCCTGGCTCCACGCGCCCGAAATGGGCACGGTGCGAAACAATTGCAGCGCAGTGCCCTGGACAATCGCCAGCCCCAGCGAATGAAGGTCGCGTTTGACCAGCAAACGAGGCTCAGTATCTTCGTGGCCCAGCCAACCCAAGCACGCCATGGTGGCCAGTGTCACCCAACCGGCTTCCAGCCCCACCGCCTCCACTTGCTCTTCGTATTGACGGACAAGGTTGCGGAGGCAGACGGCCACAACAACTTCCTGCCCGCCGGCGCGCCCCGGGCGGCCCTGGTAAGACAACACGGCCTGGTCCAAGTCAAAGGAGATATCCTTTCCGAGGCGCCAGCGCAACAGGGGTTCGGCCTCCTGGGGACGCTGCGGCAACTGGTCGAGCTGAAGCAACACCACGCGCGCCATCAGGTCGGGAACAATCAAGACGCAGCGGCGCTGAGCGTTGCCCACCTCGCCCAGCACCTCTTCCAGGGCCGCCCGCACAACGTCCGGCTGAGCAATGTTGTGGGTGAGCGGACCAGGCAGCACGGCGCCGGCCGGCAAGGGCCGGGTGGCCCAGGCTTCGATGCGCCCGCGGCGCTGTCGAACGGCGGCCACATAGTCGGCGGCCACTTCGCACACCAGCGGCAGCTCGGGCGGAGCGTGCAACCAGTGCCGGAAGCGAGCGAACAATTCCGTAGCAGAGTTCATAGCGCCGTCACACCGTCTCAATGAAGCTGACTTTGTTCAATTCGCGCAGGGTGGTGACGCCAGCGCGGACTTTCTCCAAGCCCGACTGGCGCAAAAACATCATTCCCTCTTTCTGGGCGGCATGCTTGATCTCGGCGGTGGGTTTCTTGTCCACGATCATCTCGCGGATATGGTCGCTCAAGTCGAGCAGTTCGCAGATGGCGGTCCGGCCGCGGAAGCCGGTGCCGTGGCACTCGATGCAGCCCGTGCCCTCGTAGAACGAAACGCCCTTCCACTGCGCGTAGGGCAGGCCGGACTCCTCCAGTTCCTCACGGGTGTAGCGCACGGCATGCTTGCAGTGCTCGCAGATCAGGCGCACCAAGCGCTGGGCCAGGATACAATTCAGCGAAGAAACAAAGTTGTAGGGCTCCACCCCCATGTTCAGGAAGCGCCCGATGACGTCCACCACATTGTTGGCGTGCACGGTGGTGAAGACCAAGTGGCCGGTGAGCGCCGACTGGATGGCAATCTGCGCCGTCTCTAGGTCGCGGATCTCGCCCACCATGATTTTATCGGGGTCGTGCCGGAGAATGGAGCGCAGGCCGCGGGCAAAGGTCAGGCCTTTCTTTTCGTTCACGGGAATCTGCGTGATTCCCGTGAGCTGATACTCGACCGGGTCTTCAATGGTGATAATTTTGTCCTCCTCCGACTGGATTTCGGAGACGGCGGCGTAAAGCGTGGTGGTCTTGCCGCTGCCGGTGGGACCGGTGACCAACACCATCCCGTAGGGTTCGCGAATATAACGGCGTAATCTTTTCAGCTCGACCTCGGAGAAGCCGATCACGTCCAGGTTGAGCGTGCGGAATTTTTCGCTCAGCGATTGCTTGTCCAGGATGCGCAGCACCGCGTCTTCGCCATAGACGGTGGGCATGATGGAGACGCGGAAGTCAATGAAGCGCCCCTTGTAGCGGACGCGGAAGCGCCCGTCCTGCGGCACGCGGCGCTCGGCGATGTCGAGCTCGGACATGACTTTGATGCGGGAGATGATGGTGGAATGCCACTCCTTGGCGAGCGGGGCCATGGCCGGGTGCAGCACGCCGTCAATGCGGTACTTCACCACCACTTCGGCGTCGCGGGTTTCGATGTGGATGTCGCTGGCGCGGCGCTCCAGAGCGTTGAACAAGGTGGAGTCCACCAGGCGAATCACGGGGCTCATGTCGGCGGTGGCGGTCAGGCGCTCGGCGGAAATGGTGGTGTCGTCATTGTCCGATTCTCGCACCACGTCCAGGCGGAAGCCCTCGGTGGCTTCCTCCAGCACCCGCTGGGATTGCTCGGTTTTCTTCAGGATGTCTTCGATCTGCGCCTGGGTGGCGACCTTGACCACCACGTCTCGGCCCAGCCGCACCGCCAGCTCGTCGGCCACGAAAAACTGGGTGGGGTCAGCCATAGCGACGGTCAGGGTTCCGTCGTTGGCTTCCAGGGGGATGAAGTGGTGGCGGAACATCATGTCCACCGGAATCAGGCGAAACAGGTCGGGATCGATGCGGTGCTGGGCCAGGTCAACGAACTCGCAGCGGTAGCGCGCCGCCAGTTGACGTGCCTCTTCGATCTCCTTGCTGGGTGTCGCTGCTTCGCGCTCTTCCGCCATTCCTTCCTCCTAGCGAATCATCGTCCCCATGGAAAAAATAGGGAGGTAGAGGGCCACCAAGATCACCAGGACGGTTCCGCCCACCGCCAAGAGCAGAACCGGTTCGATCAAAGCCAGCAATGTGTTCAGGCGCGCGTTCAGTTCTTCGTCGTAGAACTCGGCAACGCTATTCAGCATGGCAGGCAACGCTCCGGTGGCCTCCCCCACTTCGACCATTTCGGTGACCATGTCAGGCAGCACGCCGGTTTGCGCCAGGGCTGAATGCAGCGCCTCGCCTTCGCGCACCTTGACCGCCGCGGTGCTGACAGCGTGGCGCAGAACCGGACTTTCCATCGCGCCGGCGGCGGTCTCCAGCGAGGGCACCAAAGGCATCCCGCCGAAGAGCAAAGTCGCCAGTGTGCGGGCGAACTGTGCCAGGCGAAACTTCAGCACGATATCCCCCACCAGCGGCAGCCGCATGCGGGCCCGGTCCAACACCCGCGCGCCGGCTTCGCTGCGGCTGGCAAGAACCAGCCCGACCACCAGCGCCGCAATCGCGACGACAATCACCAGCAACCACTCCCGCACCTGGAGCGAAAAACTCACCACCACCTGGGTCAGAGCGGGCAACTCCATGCCGGTATCGGCATAGAGGGCGGTGAACTTAGGGATGATATAGGTTACTGCAATGGTCAAAACAATTACGGATACCACAATCAACAGCGCGGGGTACACCAAGGCGGACTTCAAGCGGCGGCGCGCATTGCCGGTGATTTTCTGATAGGCGATGAACTGCTCCAGTACCCCGGCCAAGTTGCCGCTGCGCTCACCCGCCAACAAGGCGGTGGTGTACACCTCGGAGAACACGCCCACCTCGCGAAACGCCTCGGACAGCGAAACGCCGCTGCGTACCCGCCGGCACACGGCTTCCAACACCGCTTGCAACGCCGGCCGATTGGTCCGGGCCGCCAACAAGTCCAGCGAACGCAGGATGGGAAGGCCGGCTCGAATCAGAGTAACAAACTGCTGATTGAATAACAGGAATTCGTCCATTGGGGGCCGCTGGTAGGCACGCTTGCGGCGGCCGAGGGCCAAGCCCGGCAGCGACCGGCCCCGAACCGCATACACATAGAGGCCTTTTTCCACCAAGTGCTGGCGCGCCTCGCCCTCCGAGCTGGCAGACTCCACCTGGGTGAACACCCGTCCGCGGGCATCCGCTACTTTACAAACAAATTCACCCATGGGCCCCTCTGCTTCCCGTGCGAACAGAAAGTGTAGCACCAGCACCGGAGCCAAGCAAAGTGGAAGGAATCACGAAGGCTCAGGACCCACCTTCATCGATCCACGCGGTTCCGGGCGGTACGCGCAAACGGAACAGGTCGGTCGCCAGAGCGGGATTTTCTTCCCAGCGGCGAAAATGGAACTCCACCAAGCTGCCGTCGAGCTGTTGAATTTCCAGCCGCAGCAACTGGTAGCGCTGGTTGAGATCGAACCAAATGTGATGGAACCCCTGCTTCTCTGAGCGGGCCGTGCCGCGCAACTGCCAGCGCACTGCGCTGTCGGCGCGATCTACAGAAACCAGTTGGAGGCGGGCAAACAACCGCCGCAGCTTCGCGCGTCCCAGTAAAAGCGCCAAGGCAGCCTGCCATTCCGGCGCCTGCTTCAAGGGGGTGCGTCGCACCTGCGCTTCGCTGGGAACGTACAAATAGGCATACTTGCCGTCGGTGAGAAAGAGTTTTTCCTCTGGAGAGTTGTACTCCCACCGCATCCGCCCCGGCTTTTTGAAATAAACTCGGCCGGATTCGACCAGCGTGGTTCGCCCGAGGGTGTAACGCTGCACAAAATCAGCCGCGAGGGTTTCGACCCGGTTGTAGTGGCGCTCGACCCGCGCCGCTACCTCTTGCGCTGAAGGCTGGGCGCCGGCCTCGCCCTCGGGGGGAGTGGTGGCGACGGCGGCCACGGCCACCAGTAAGCAAATCCCCGCAGCCTGAAGCACTCGCTTCATTTGCTTCATTCGCTTCATTCCCGTCGTCCCTTCTCGGAGGTGTCGATGGGACTCTCCTCATGCAGCAGGATTTGTTCGCCGGCAACCAGAAAATAAGGATGCCCGGTTGGATCGGTGGGCCACTCCCGCAGCCATCCGGCTGCCACCAGTTCCTGAAACGACTCGGCCCGTCGGCCCGTTTGCTGGCGGTATCGCTGGAGCAGCGCCTGCAAGTACTCGACCTCATCGTCCACCTGCAAACCCCTGAGGTGGTTGAAGGCATTTTGGCGCAGGGCGGGATCGTCGGTGCTGTTGTAGAGCTCCTGCCAGAGGAAGCGGGCGGTCTGCCGGTCGCCGCCCTCGGCGGCAATCTTCGCCGCCATGACTTTCATCCATGCATTTGCGTTGGGATGCTGCGAGCCTTCCAGGAAGGCCTCCGACGCCAGTTGGTAGTCTTCCAGGCTGCGGTAGTACACAAATCCCAGGTCGTACCAGAAACGCCAGTAGTCGGGGTTGTTCTCGATGCCTTTCTGCAACAGTTTGATGGCCAGGTCGGGGCGGCCCGGGCCGGAGGGCGGCAGCTCGGTAAGGAAGATGGCGCCGTAGCGGTAGGCCAGCAACAACTGCGGGTCGAGGCTGGTGGTGATGTCCAACAGGTTGTACAGGAGCTGGTAGCGCTTCGGCCCCAGGCGCTCCCGGCCATAGTGCTGCACGGCGCGGGTCCAGTAGAGGCACGCCAGCAGACCGTCGTACCCCAGGGCCAGGCGTTTCACCCACTCTCCAGAAGAGAGGTACAGCATCTGCTCCTCCACGCGGAAGTTTTGCAGGCGTGCGTCCACCCGTTGTTGGATGCGCACCAGGGGGTAGCCGGCCACCAGGACCACGACCAGAACCAGAGGAAGCCAGCGTTGGGCTGAAATCATGCCTTTCCTACTTGAGGTTGCGGTTATGGAAAATCAGCACGCTCAAAGCGACTACCAACCCGCCATACAGAACGGCGTAGGCGGTGTTGTAGAGAACCAGCTCGAAAGGAACCGCAACGCCGTGGGCCACACTGGTGGCGACGTTGAAGTTGCGGAAATTCGGCACCAGGTAGTACACAACTTCCATCACCGCTGCCAGCCCCGGCAGTTCCACCGCCTGGCCCAATTCCCGCAAGTCGGAAGAAAAACTCCCCACCAGGAACAACCCCAGGGTGAAACCGGCGGAGAGCGCCGGAGAAGAAAAAGTAGAAAACAGCAACGCCAGGGCGGTGGCGAGCAACAGCTGCAAAAAGATGAAGTAGATGGCCACCAGCAAGTAAGAGTCGCCGGCGTCAAAGCTGCGCTTCACATAAAACAGCGCGAGGAAAAAGCCCACCGCCATCAAGCCAGTGTTCACCAGCAGGGTCAGCCCCAAGCCGCAGAATTTCCCCAGGATGAATTCCGAGCGCCGCACCGGCTTGGCCAGCAAAGCGTAGAGGGTGCGCTTGTCCATCTCCTTGTACACCAGACCGATGCCGATGAAGATGGCGATGGCCAGCCCGAAGAAAGTGATAGCCGCCAAACCCAGGTTGACCAGAATCAGTTTCTGCACCCCGATGGAAATTTCGCCGAAGAGGATGGCGGTGGCGATCAGCAACAAGGCGAAGACAATCAGGTTGTAGAGCACGCGGTCGCGGACGGCTTCGCGGAAGGTGTTCAAAGCGATGGCGGCGACGCGGTGCACGGCAGTTTCCTAGCCCACTCGCTCGGGCCGTTTTTCGGTCCCGAAGGTTTCAAAGAAATAGTCTTCCAGCGAACTGCGCACCGGATTTACGGCCAACAACCGGCCCTGGTGAGTGCGGATGCAGTCAATGGCGGCGTGGAGCTTTTCCTCCGGCACGCTCACCGTAACCTTGTCGCCCGTCACGCGCAGCCCGCCGGCCAGCGTCCGCAGGGCTTCCAGCAGAGGCGGGGATGGCTGCCCTACCAGGATTTCGGTGGCATTGGCTTTTTGCGGAAGGATTTCGTCCAGCCGGCCCAGCCCATGCAGGCGGCCCCGGTTCAGAATCGCCACCCGGTCGCAGAGCGCCTCTGCATCGGAGAGGATGTGAGTGGAAAAGCACACGGTCTTGCCGCGGGCGCGCAACTCAACGATGAGGTCGCGCACTTCCCGGCGCCCCACCGGGTCGAGGCCCAGCATGGGCTCGTCCAAGAAGACCAGCTCAGGATCATTGATCAGTGTCTGGGCAATGCCGACGCGCTGGAGCATTCCGCGGGAGTAGTGGCGCAAGGCAACGTCAGCAGCCGAACCCAAGCCGACCCGCTCCAGCAGCTCGCCCACGCGGCGGCGGCGCTCCGCGCGGGGCTGCCCAAAGAGACGTCCGCAGTAGTCGAGAAATTCCCGCGCGGTCAGGTAGTCGTAGAAGTAAGGCGCTTCCGGCAGGTAGCCGATGCGCCGGTGAACCTCAATATCGTCAATGGAGCGGCCCAGCAAGCGGGCGGTGCCGGCGGTGGGATAGATGAGGCGCATGAGCAGCTTGAGGGTAGTGGTCTTGCCGGCCCCGTTGGGACCCAGCAGGCCGAAGGTCTCGCCCGTCTCCACCGTCAGGGTGAGGCCGTCGAGGCCGCGCCGCAAACGTTTGCGCCAAAAGCCAACCGGGTAGTCCTTGGTGAGGTTCTCGATTTCGATTGCGCTCATCTAAAAAATCCCGTGGCGCATTTCGCGCGCCCGCAGCATTGTACTTCTATCCGCCGGAGATTGGGTAGGATGGAGGAGCTGACAAAGCTAGGCGACGGAACTGAAGCCGTGCGACGGCAGAAGGTGCCGCCCGCTATCCATGACACCGTGGCAGCTTATTGGAGAGGTGTAGCGGCAGCCGGGCAAACCGCCCCCAAGCCGAAGACAGCGCCGGTGCCGTCGAAGCGGATTATGCCGCTGTGATCGACGCAAAAGCTCCGCTGCCCGGTTCCCCCTACTGACACCGGGTCGGTCTGGGACACGAATCCGTCGCCCCCCGGGGCTGCGCAGCCAACCGGAGCGGCCGCTCGAGGCGCCAATGGGTTGTAGCCAAAGTTATAACCGGCCTTGACGCCCCCAGCCAACACGCCGTCAATCAATTCCGAGTTGTCGCAGGTAGCGGGAGGAGCCGCCGGCGGACCCAGCGCTAGCAGGCTGGGCGGGAAACCATTGCCGTAGGTAGTCGAATAGGTGACGGAGGCGGAGTTGATGGCACGCAGGTAGGAAACGGCGGCGGACTCGTTGGCCGCCATCCGCGACCGCATGAAGCTGGGAATAGCGATGGCAGCGATGATGAGAATGATCGCCACCACCAGGAGCAACTCGATCAGGGAGAAGCCGCTAGAGTGTCGCCGCATCGCTGGTTCCCTCCCGAGGAGGTTTCGGAAGCAGTCAGAGCAGAACCCCCTGCATAACAGGGGGTTCCGCTCGTCGTGCATGACTTTACTGGAGGGCTGTAGCGCCAATCGGGCAAACTGCACCCACGCCGAAGGCAGCGCCGGTGCCGTCGAAGCGAATCACGCCGCTGTGATCGACGCAAAAGCTTCGCTGGCCACTGGTGCCGACCGTGAGCGGGTTGTCCTGGGCCACGAACCCATCACCACCCGGGGCTGCGCAACCAGCAGGAGTAACCGCCCGGACCGCCAAGGGGCCGTAGGCGAACTGGTACCCGCTCTTCTGGAAGGGCGCGACGCCCAGGTTGGCATCAATCAGGTCGGCGGTGTCGCAGGTAGCAGGATTAGCCGGCCCGAGTGATGCCAAGGTCGGCGGGAAGCCGTTGCCCCAGGTGGCCGAGTAGGTGACCGCGCCGGTGTTGATGGTCCGCAGCGAACCCACTGCCGAGGACTCGTTGGCCGCCATCCGCGACCGCAGCAAGTTAGGGATGGCAATCGCGGCGATGATCAAAATGATCGCCACCACGATCAGCAATTCAATCAACGAAAAGCCTTTCTGACGATTTCGCATTTCATTTCTCCTTGTTCGTAGTCTCTCCGCTAAGATCTGACTGAGGAGTCTTTCTTCCCCTCATCACCCTTAGGAGAAGCACTTCCTCTTCCAACATCGGAGATTGGTTGCAACTACTTTATTCTCAAAGAGATATTTCCATTTTCGGCTGTGGGCTACGCCCAAACTTGACAAAATACGTCATAGGTTGAGTGCCACAAAATGGCACCCGCGGACTGCTACGCGCTCAAATAAGGCGGTATTTTTTGGCGTAGTGGCGGAACGATCGATAGCTCATCCCCAGCAGCTCGGCGGCTTTGGTCCGGACACCTTCCGCGCGCTCCAAGGCTGCCAGCAGGTAAGCTCGCTCCTGCTCCCGGATGTGTTTCTCCAAGTCGATGCCACCTTCCGGCAAGAGATCGTTTCCGCCGGCCGGCGGCGTAATCCGGCTGATGCGCTCCGGCAAGCTGCGCAACGTGACGTTCTCATCGGTCTCCAGCGCCACCGCCCGCTCAATGGTGTTTTCGAGCTCGCGCACATTACCGGGCCAGGCATAGCGCCGCAGCGCTTCCATCGCCGGCTCTTCGACACCGCCGAGTTTCCTGCCCATCTGTTCGCAGAAGCGCTGCAAGAAGTGCAGGGCCAACAAGGGGATGTCTTCCACTCGCTCACGCAGCGGTGGTACGTGCAGGGGGATCACACTGATGCGATAGTACAAGTCTTCGCGGAAAGTTTTTTCCCCAATCATCTCCTGCAAATCTCTGTTAGTGGAGGCGATCACTCGCACATCCACTTTTTGCTCCTGCGTACTGCCCAGAGGCCGCACCTGGCGCTCCTGCAGGACGCGCAACAGCTTGACCTGCATGGGCAGACTCATCTCACCGATTTCATCCAGAAACAGCGTCCCTCCCCCAGCCGCCTGGAAAAGCCCCAGCTTGTTTTGGTCGGCGCCGGTAAAAGCACCCTTCATATAGCCGAAGAGCTCGCTCTCCAGCAGGGTTTCCGGGAAGGCCCCGCAGTTGAGGGAAACAAAGGGGCGGTTGTAACGGGGGCTGAGCTCGTGCACGCGCCGCGCCACCAACTCTTTTCCCGTGCCACTCTCGCCCGTAATCAGAACCGTACTGTTGGCAGGCGCCACCGCCCGAACGGTTTCCAGCACGGAGCGCAGGGAACGACTCTGGCCGATGATGTTATCCCGGGCCAGCTCGCGCGCGGCTCGCTTGTAGAGGTCGCGCTCGCGCCTGGTCCGCAGGTACTCTTCCGCCCGGTACACCACAAACTCCACTTCTTCCAGGGTGCGATCGGACTTGACGATGTAGCGGTCGGCGCCCAGATTGAGCGCCTGGATGGTCAGCTCCTGCGGCTGCTCCTTGCCCGTCATCAGGATGAAAACTGAATCGGAACCAGCTTGGCGGGCGAACTCCAGGAGCTCAACTCCGTTGGTGTCGGGGAGAGTGATATCGCATACAACAATGTCAAACAGTTGCAGCTCGAAGTAGCGGCGCGCCTCTTTCCCGGTCCGGGCCAGCTCCACCTCATAGTCCCGCCGGCGGAAAGCCACCGCCAGGCTTTCGCCAATCGGCTCGTCGTCAATAATTAGCAGAGTTGCCATCGCATCTCACTATAACCCGGCCCCACCGCGGTGGCGCGCCGGGGCGAAACTAGCTGAGGGGCAGTTCGACCACAAACTCCGCCCCGCCGGACGCACCGGACTCCGCCCACACGCGGCCTCCGTGCGCTCGCACAATCTGATTCACGAGCGCGAGGCCCAGCCCCGTGCCGCCGGCAAAACCACTCTCAAAGGGGTCAAAAATCTTTTCCCGCAATTCCGGCTTGAGGCCGATGCCGGTATCGCTCACCCGGATACACACCACACCACCCTCCTGCTGCATCTGGAGACGCAACGTGCCGCCCTCCGGCATGGCGCGCAGGGCATTGTCGCACAAGTTCCAAAAAACTTGCTTGACTTGTCCCGGATCCACCGCCGCCTGGATGCCGTCGCGGGGCAGGTTTTTCTCCACCCGGATTTTTCCGTTGAACTGGGGGTGGCGCTCGACCAGCAACAAGGTCTCCTCCAGCAAGGCGACCAAGTTGACCCGTTCGCGCCGCACTCCACGGGCCTTGCTGTACTGCAGAATGTCATTCACGAGCCGATTCAACCGCTCCGACTCGCGGCTCACGATGTCCACCAGCTTCTTCTCGTCCTCCCCCACCTCAACGTAGCGGACCAATTGCCGAACGGAACCGGCGATGGCGCCCATGGGATTGCGGATCTCGTGGGCCAGGGCCGCGGCCATCCGACCGAGAGAAGCCATCCTTTCCTTCTGGACCACCTCCTGCTCCAAGCGCTTCAATTCGGTCAAATCCTGAAAGCTGAAAACATACCCCCCCAGCGCGTTCTTCCGCGTCTGTAGCCGTGAGACGCTGACCCCTAGAATCTTTTCCCGTCCGCCCACATGAAGAACTGTCTCCCAGCGTTCGGTTCGTTCCCCGGCGGCCTGGGACTCCAGCAGCGCCGTCAATTCCGGAAACTTCTCCTGGAGGTGCGCTCCGTGCAGGCTGCGGAAATCCGCTTCCAGGATTTCCGCGCCGGAAGGGTTCACGAGCAGGATGCGGCCCTCTAAATCCGTGGTCAGCAACCCGCCGCGCATGGACTGAATGATCCACTCGTTCAGCGCCTGCAGCTCTTTCAATTCGCCCGCGGTGTCTTCGAGCGCCACACCGGTTCGGCGCAAAGACTCCGCCAGATAGCTGGAGAGGTACCAGACACTGAGCAAGGCAGCCAGGTTAATTCCCAAAAAGACCTGCAACGGCCATATGCCCACGGGCAGGGAATAGAGAGGCGGGATCAGCTTGAAGTAGGCCGCCTCAACGGTGCCGGCGAGCAGGAGAAAGGCCAAACACGCCAGCAAGAACGACCCCACGCGGGAGAGCAAAGCGCCGGCAACAACGATCACCAAGGGATAGAGCAGGAGAAAGTAGCTGTCCAGCGAACCGGTGACGTACACCACCCCGGTGACCATCGCCAAGTCCACGATGATCTGCACGTAGGCTTGCAGCACCGGGTCGAGCCCCAGCCCGCGCACGATGGCGTAGAAGACAGAAAGCGCGTACCAGAGCAGAATCAACCACAGGAAGTACTTGATGGGAATCTGGGCCGGAACGAACTCACGGATGACCAGCTCGATGCCCAGCAGGAAGGTAACAGCCAGGACGCGAACCCGGATGAGCCAGGAAAGCCAGTCGCGCAGTTGACGGGACGTACCCATTCTTGTGGCGCCCTGAGGGGCCTGCGCCTCCCCCCTAGCCAGCGAGTTTGGCGATGAGATCGAACAACGGCAGGTACATCGAAATGACGATGCCGCCCACGACCACACCCAACAACAAGAGCATGATCGGTTCCATGGCAGTCAACAGGTTTTTGACGGCAATGTCCACCTCGTCCTCATAGAAGTCGCCGATCTTGTTCAACATGGCATCGAGCGCGCCGGTTTGCTCGCCAACGCCGATCATCTGGCAGACCATGGAGGGGAAGACGTCGCTGGCGCGCAAGGGCTCGACGATGGTACGGCCTTCCTCCACCGCCTTGCGCACGTTCATCAAGGCCCGCTCAATGACGGCGTTGCCGGAGGTGCGCGCGGTGATGGCCAAGCCTTCCAGAATCGGGACGCCGCTGGTGATCAACGTTCCCAACGTGCGGGTGAAGCGGGCCACCGAAATCTTGCGCAGCAGGATGCCAATCAAGGGGATCTTCAACAACAATGAATCAAGCAGATACCGCCCGCCGGGAGTCTTGTAGTAGGCGCGCACGGCGAAAAAGGCAGCCACGGCCCCGATCATCATGAGCAAAACATATCGCTGCACCATGTCGCTCATGAAAATCACAATCTGGGTTGGAAGAGGCAGCTCGGCGCCCAGCCCGATGAACAACTCGGTGAAGACCGGCACCACTTTCCACAAGAGCAGGATGATCACACCCGTCATAATAACCAGCACCGAGGTGGGATAGATCATGGCCGATTTGATGGCGGCCTTCAGCTTGACGTCGGCCTCGATGTAAGCAGAGAGCCGCTGGAGGATGTTGTCCAGAATGCCGCCGGTCTCGCCCGCTTCGATCATATTGACGTAGAGGTCGTCGAACACCTTGGGGTGTTGATGCATGGCATGGGCGAGTGTGGAACCCGATTCCACTTGCGAACGAACACCGAGGAGAGCTTTCTGGAAGGTGCGGTTGTCCTGCTGGCTGCCCAGAATCTCCAGGCATTGGACCAAAGGCAAGCCCGCGTCAATCATCACCGAGAACTGGCGGGTGAACACCGCCAACTCCTTGGAGCTGACGCCGCCGCCGAAGGTAGGCAAAGCGAACTCTTTGCCTTTCTCCTTGATGGCGATGGGTGTGATCCGCTCACGGCGCAACATTGCTTGCAGCGCCTGCTTGCTGTCGGCCGACCGCTCGCCGCTTACTGTTGTTCCGGTCGCTGTCGTTCCCCGATAGGAATAGGTTGGCATCGCTTTCCTCTCGCTCCTTTGGGTTTACCGCCGCGCGGCTTGGCCCACCGTTCGGGCTGCCGGGGTGTAGCCGGCACCGCGGGCGATCATATCTTGCAACTCCTCCGGCATGGAAGAACGTGCAATGGCTATATCCATCGTGATCTTTTTCTGGAAATAGAGCGTGGCCAGGGCCTGGTTGAACGTCTGCATCCCGAATTTGTCCTGCCCGGTCTGCATGGCCGAGTAGATCTGGTGGATTTTGTCCTCCCGGACCAAATTGCGGATAGCGGCGTTGGGCACCATAACTTCCAATGCCAGTACGCGCCCGCGGCCGCTCGCATGAGGGAGGAGAGTCTGGCACAGGACCCCTTCCATCACCATTGAAAGCTGGGCGCGAATCTGGGGCTGTTGATAGGCGGGAAAGACATCCACGATGCGGTTGATGGTAGAGACGGTGGAGTTGGTGTGCAAGGTCGCGAAGGTCAAGTGGCCGGTTTCAGCAATGCGAAGAGCGGATTCGATGGTTTCCAGGTCGCGCATCTCCCCAATCAGGACCACGTCGGGGTCCTGGCGCAAAGCCGCGCGCAGAGCGGCGCTGAAGGACTTGGTGTCGCTGTGCACTTCGCGCTGGTTCACCAGGCACTGCTTGTGCTGGTGGATAAACTCGATGGGGTCCTCGATGGTGATCATGTGCTCGGGCCGCTCGGAGTTGACCTTATCCAACATGGCCGCCAAGGTGGTGGATTTCCCGCTGCCGGTGGGCCCGGTCACCAAGATCAAGCCCCGCGGCTTTTCACAAAGTTGCTTTACTATCGGCGGCAAGCCCAACTGCTCGAAGGTTTTAATATCCCAGGGGATGGTTCGATAAACGGAACCCACCGCGCCCCGTTGCAGAAACACGTTGGCCCGAAAGCGCGCCAGTCCTCGGATCCCGAAGCTGAAATCCAGCTCCCAGTTTTCCTCGAAGCGATGCTTCTGCGCGTCGGTGAGCACGCTGTAGGCGATCTGCTTGGTCTCAGAGGAGGAGAGGACGGGAACTTCCAAAGGGCGCAACTTTCCATCCACCCGGATGCGAGGCGGGGTGTTGGTGGTGATGTGCAGGTCGGAACCACCCATTTCCAGCATCTTCTTGAGCAGTTCGGTTAGGCTGAGAGTGGGCACAGGGCCTCCCGTGGTTAGCTTACCGTTTCGCGAATGACTTCTTCAATGGTCGTCTGTCCGTCGGCGATCTTGATCAGCCCGCTGCGACGCAGGGTGATCATCCCCTGCTCGATGGCTTTCTTCTTGAGCTCCAGGGCCGAGGCGCCCACCAAGATCAGCTCCCGCATGTCGTCCGTGATCTCCATCACTTCGTAGAGCCCGACCCGGCCCTTGTAGCCGGTGCCGTTGCAGCGGTCGCAGCCCTTGCCCTTGAAGACCTTGTTCTTCTTAGCCTCAGTGGGGGTGTACCCAATATCAATCAGGGCTTGCGGCGGAAGGTCCTGCTGCTCTTTGCATCCGGTGCAAATGCGCCGCACCAAGCGCTGGGCGCAAATCAGGTGCACGGAAGTAGCCACCAGGAAGGGCTCGATGCCCATGTTCATCAACCGGCTGATGGTCGAAGGCGCATCGTTGGTGTGCAAGGTGGAAAGCACCAAGTGACCCGTCAGGGCCGCCTTGACTGAAATCTCCGCCGTCTCGAAATCGCGGATCTCGCCCACCAAAATGATGTTCGGGTCCTGCCGCAAGAAGGAGCGCAGCGCAGTGGCAAAGTTCAATCCAATCTGCTCCTTCATCTGCACCTGGTTGATGCCGGGCAGTTGAAACTCGACCGGATCTTCGGCGGTCATGATGTTGGTGTCGGGCTGGTTGAGGCGGGCGATGGAACTGTAGAGGGTGTTGGTCTTGCCGCTGCCGGTGGGGCCGGTCACCAACACCATCCCATACGGTTTCAGGATAGCTTCTTCAAATTTGTCCAACGACTCTTGCTCGAATCCCAGCTTGGTCATATCCAGCCGCAGGTTCTCCTTGTCCAGCAACCGCAGCACTATTTTCTCGCCGAACAAAGTGGGTAGGGTGGAGACGCGGAAGTCGAGTTCTTTCTTTTTTCCGTCCTTGCTCAGCTTGAGCATGATGCGCCCGTCCTGCGGCAGGCGCTTTTCGGAAATGTCCAGTTTGGACATGATCTTGACACGGCTGGTGACCGCGTCTTTGAGCTTCAGGGGCGGATTCATGATGGTGTGCAGCACGCCGTCAATGCGGAAGCGGATGCGGTATTCCTTCTCGTAGGGCTCGATGTGGATGTCGCTGGCGCCGCGGGTGAGCGCCTCGCTCAAGACCAAGTTCACCAACTTGATCACCGGCGCTTCTTCGGCGGCGTGCTCGAGTTCGGCAATCGAAGTCTCCGACTCCTCTTCAGCCACCTCCACGTCGCCGATGCCCCCGCCCAACTCCGCCATCACCTTGTCCAAATCCTGCTCGGGGCTGGCCTCCGACACGCCGTAGAACTTGATGATCGCATCCTGAATGGAAGTTTCCGAGGCCACCACCGGCTCCACGTTCAAGCCGGTCATGAACTTGATGTCGTCCATGGCGAAGACATTGGTGGGGTCCACCATCGCGATGGTGAGGGTGGAACCCACGCGGGAGAGCGGCACCACCTGATAGCGCACCGCGGTTTCCTGGGGCACCAGCTTCACTACGCCGGGATCGACCTCGTAGTAGCTGAGATTGATGGCAGGAACACCATACTGGCGCGAGAGTACGCCCGTGATCTCATCATCGCTGATAAAGCCGAGCTTTACCAGCGCAGCTCCCAAGCGACCGCCCTCGTCCTTCTGTTGCTCGATCGCCTGCTGCAGCTGCTCTTGGCTGATGAGGTTTTCTTTAACTAGGATTTCGCCGAGTCGTGCGGACACCCTTGCGCTCCGCTAGTGTAGCCGGTTCCTGAGGGTAACCTGGGCAGCACCCGTTCCCTTCTATACCTTCCAACAATACCTATCGGCCTCCTGGCCAGAGGCAATCAGTGAATGCTAGGGAAATTCCTCCACCCTGTCAAGCAACTTAGAGGGGCAAAGGGCTGAAAAACTCGGTCGGCTTGACTTGCTTGGCAGCGGCGACTATCTTGCTTTGGTTATGGCAGTTGCGCCGCGGCTCGATCGGAAAGTCCGAGGCGCCTTGCGACGGTACTACCGCCGCCTCTGGGCCCACTTCGGCCCTCAGCATTGGTGGCCGGGAGACACCCGTTTTGAGGTCATCCTGGGCGCGCTCCTCACGCAGAACACCTCCTGGAGGAACGCGGAAATGGCGCTGGGCAACTTGCGCCGCCGGCGCTTACTTTCTCCCCGCAAGCTGGGATGCCTGTCGGCCGTCCAGCTCAGCCGGCTTCTCCGGCCCTCCGGCTACTACCGGCAGAAAACCCGCACAGTGCGTAGCTTCCTGCGCTATCTGGAAAAGCGCTGTGCCGGCTCCTTGAACCGCCTGTTTCGCCAACCCACTCCTTCCTTGCGCACAGAACTCCTCTCCCTGCCCGGTGTGGGCCCGGAAACGGCCGACTCGATTCTGCTCTACGCCGGCCAGCGCCCGGTGTTCGTCATTGACGGCTACACCCGGCGGGTGCTGGACCGGCACGGACTGGCGCCGGCGGCGGCCGGCTACGCCGAGCTGCAGCATCTTTTTCAAAACAGCCTGCCCCCCGACCCGGCGCTCTACAACGAGTACCACGCCCTGTTGGTCGCGGTCGGAAAGACCTACTGCCATCGGCAGCAACCCAACTGCCCGGCCTGCCCCTTGGGAGTGGAACTGGAGAATCGCCATGCCCGCGGCTAAGCGGCACCCTAACCGCAAATGGATCCTCCGGGGTCTGGTGTTTCTGGTCTTGCTGGGGATAGTCTTTGTCCTGGGCTCCCTCAACGTCCCCTTCCTGCAACCGGACGAGCCCTCGGAAGTCATCCTGCTCTACGTTCTTTCCACCCTGGTCTTTCTCGCCTTCGTAATTTACGGGCTGGTTCTGATCCGGTATCTGGCGCGGCTGTATGCGGAGCGGCGCCGCCAGGTGCTGGGGTCGCAGTTCAAAACCAAGATGGTGGCCGGAGCTTTGGCGCTGTCGCTGCTGCCCCTGCTGGCGTTGTTCTTGTTGAGTTATGCGCTGGTCAACCGCACGCTGGCCAAATGGTTCCCGCGCCCACTGGAGATCGTGCGCGACGACGCGCTCTACATCGTCGAGCACTTGCTGCGCGAGCACGAAGATCGCGCCCGCGAGCTGGCCGAAATCCTGGCAGTAAACGACGACCTGCGGAACCTGTTGGCGCGCGGCGAAGTGGAAGGCTTGCGAGACATACTGGCCAACCTGAGCCGGCCCCGCAAACTGCACTGGGTGGCAGTGCTGAATGCCTCCGACCAGCCGATTGCAATCTATGCCCAGCCGGAGAACCGCACCGACTTACTCCCACACATTCCCCGGCTGCTGGAAGAACGGACCGCCTTTGCTTACACAATCTCGGAGGAGGTCGCCGGCAGCCACTTCAGCTTCGCCCGCGTTCGCATCGAAACGCTGGGGGGCGAATGGCTGGGAGCGCTGATTGTGGCTCAGCCGTTGGCCGCTGATTTATTTGCCAAGGCCGCTGAGATCCGGGCGGAATCGCGCGAGTACGATACCATTGCCCGCCAGCGCAAAACCTACCGCTGGCAGGCATTGTTGATCCTGCTCCTGATCACAACTTTGCTGCTGCTGGCGACGACTTGGTCGGCGCTCTACTTGGCCAAGCAAGTCACCATTCCCATCCAGGCCCTGGCGGTGGCCACCGAGGAAGTTTCGCGCGGTAACTTCGACTACCGGATCACCACCCCGGCCCGGGATGAGCTGGGGACGCTGGTGGACTCCTTCAACCAGATGACGGCACAACTGGGGGCGAGCCGGCGCGACCTGGAGCGGGCCGTAACCGAATTGGAGCAGCGGCGTCAATGGATGGAAACCATCCAGGAAAGTATCCCCACCGGAGTGGTCACGCTCAGCCGCGACTTGCACCTCCTGAGCGCAAACGCCGCCGCCCAGAAACTCTTGCTCCGCCCGGCCAGCCCGGAAGCGAAGCTGCTGGAGCTGCTGCCCCCGGAGGCCGCCGAGGCGTGTGCCGACCTCTTCCCACAGGCCGCACAAGCGGGTCTGGCTTCCGACCAAGTTGATTTTCGCCTCAGCGACCGCATCTCCCAGGTGGCCGTCACCGTCGCGGCCTTGCGGCGCAACGGGCAAAGCGAAGGGTACGTGCTGGTGCTGGATGACCTGACCGACCTGCTCAAAGCCCAGAAGGCGGAGGCCTGGCAAGAAGTAGCACAGCGGATCGCGCACGAAATCAAGAATCCCCTCACCCCCATCCTGCTTTCGGCAGACCGGATTCGCCGCTACTTGGAGCGCCAGCAAGACGCTGACGCGGCCGAGGCGGGCCGCTACCATGACCTGATTGCCGAATGCGCGCGCCTGATCGGGCAGGAAGTAAATAGCCTGAATAAATTGGTAGATGAATTCTCCCGCTTTGCGCGCTTCCCGCTGGTCAAGCCGGTGCCGACCCAACTCAACCAGATTGTCGAGAGCACGCTGGCCTTTTACCGGGACAAGATCAACGGTGTACAGTTGCGCACCCAGCTGGCCCCCGACCTGCCGCTGATTGCCGCCGACCCCGACCTGCTGCGTCGAGTCGTAACCAACCTGGTCCACAACGCCACCGAAGCCGTGGCGCAGGAAGAGCGCAAGGACATTGAGATCCGCACGCGGGCGCTGACCGCCAAACACGCGGTCGAGCTGACGGTGACCGACACCGGGCCGGGCATCTCGCCGGAAAACAAACAGCGCCTCTTTCTTCCTTTCTTCTCCACCAAAAGCAGCGGGATGGGCCTGGGGCTTGCGATCGTCAACCGCATCGTGGCCGAACACCACGGAAACATTCGCGTCGAAGACAACCACCCGCACGGGGCCCGGTTTGTAGTTGAACTTCCCACCGAGAGGCCCTCCGCCGGCTGACCGCTATGCCCGCCCCCTCCATCCTGATCGTGGACGACGAAGCCAGCATCTGCACTTCGTTGCAGGCGATTCTCCGCGAAGAAGGCTGGCAGGCCGACGCCCTCCCCAGCGGAGAAGAATGCCTGAAGGCCGCGAACAAGAACCGGTACGACTTGGTCTTGCTGGACGTCTGGTTGCAGGGAATCGACGGACTGGAAGTGTTGCGTCAACTCAAGCAACAAGAGGACGCACCGGTGGTGATTATGATCTCCGGCCACGGAACCATCGAAACCGCCGTCAAGGCCACCAAGCTGGGCGCCTTTGACTTTCTGGAAAAACCGCTGACGATGGAGAAAACCGTCCTATTGGTGCGCCACGCCCTCGAACACCTGCGCCTGGCGCAGGAAAACCGGCAACTGCGCGAGCAGCTCCGCACCCGCTACCGCATCGTGGGGAAAAGCATCCCCATGAAGGCGCTGCGGCAACAGTTGGCGCTGGCGGCGCCCACCAACGGGCGCGTGCTCATCTACGGGGAAAGCGGCACCGGGAAAGAACTGGTGGCGCGCGCGCTCCATGCCGGCTCGCTGCGGGCCGGACAACCGCTGGTGGAAGTGAACTGCGCCGCCATCCCCGACGAGCTGATCGAAAGCGAGCTCTTCGGCCACCGGCGGGGCGCCTTCACCGGCGCCACCGACGATAAGATCGGCAAGTTCCAGCAGGCCGACGGCGGCACGCTTTTCCTGGACGAGGTCGGCGATATGAGCCTGCGCACCCAGTCCAAGGTGCTGCGGGTGCTGGAGGAGCAACGGATCGAACCCCTGGGAAGCAACCGCAGCATCCAGGTGGACACGCGGGTGATTGCCGCCACCAACAAAAACCTGGAAGAGGAAATGGCGCACGGACGGTTCCGCGAAGACCTCTTCTACCGCCTGAATGTGGTTCCCTTCCATGTGCCCGCCCTGCGCGAGCGCGCGGAAGACATTCCCTTGCTGGCAGACTACTTCTTGGAACAATTCGCCAGCGCCTACGGCCGGCGGAAAAAAGAATTGGCGCCCGACGCGCTGGAGGTGTTGCAGAGCTACCCTTGGCCGGGCAATGTGCGGGAGCTCAAGAACATGATTGAACGGCTGGTCATCATGGCTCCGCAAGACCGCATTCGGAAGAGCCACCTTCCGCCGGAGCTCTCCCGCGGCCGCGGACGTGCTCCTGCCATGGCGGCTACACTGGAAGAAGCGCGAACGAACTCCGACCGCCAGTTCATTCAGCGCAAGCTGGAAGAAAACCGATGGAACGTGACCCGCACCGCGGCGGCGATTGGCGTGGAGCGCTCGCACCTGCACCGCAAGATGCGGGCGCTGGGCATCAGTCCGCAGCGCAACACCTAGACCGCCCCGGGCGCGGCCAGCGCCCATACGGGCCGCCGCTACCCAATCATACCCACAGGCACAAGTCCTTCGGCAGGCAGGGCAGACAGGCACCTCTTCCGAACAATCAAATTTGAGATTTAGACGCTTCCCTGGCGCCAGTCAATCAACTGGCGCACTTCTTCGCGGTCCTGCCACCCTTCTCGGGTTTTGACGAAGAGCTCCAGATAGACCTTGCGGCCCAGCAGTTGCTCCAGCTCGACCCGGGCGGCGCGCCCGACCCTTTTCAACCGTTGCCCCTGGGCGCCGATCACGATCCCTTTCTGCTGGGGCCGTTCGACGAAGATGGTGGCGTGGATGCGCACCAAGCTCTCCCCCTCTTCATACTTTTCCACCACCACCGCGGTGGCGTAGGGCACCTCCTCGCGCATCTCTTGGAACAGTTTTTCCCGCACCCGCTCGGCCGCCACGAAACGCTCCGGTTGATCGGTCAAGGTATCAGGCGGAAAATAGCGCGGCCCTTCCGGCAGGTACTCGATAGTTTTTTGCTCCAGCAGCGGAAGATTTTCTCTCCGCAAAGCGGAGACGGGGATGTATTCGGCAAAGTCAAACTGCCGGCGGTAGTGCTCAATGCGTGGCAGCAAAACTCGTTTGTCCATCCGATCAATCTTGTTCAGCACCAGGAAGCTGGGCCGCTGGGCCGTGCGGGCCAGCTCGACTGCAATCTTGTCCTCCGTGCTCGGTTCGCGGCTGGCGTCCACCACCAGCAGAATCAGGTTAACGCCCTCCAAGGCCTGCTGCACTGCCCCCATCATCTCGCGGTTCAAGCGCGAGAGCGGACGGTGGGTGCCGGGCGTATCCACAAAGATGATTTGCGCCTGCTCGCGCGTCAGCACGCCTTGCAGGTAGGTGCGGGTGGTCTGGGGCTTGGCCGACACGATGGCCACCTTGGCCCCCACCAGCGCGTTCAGGAGGGTGGACTTGCCGGTGTTGGGCTTGCCCAGGAGCGTGACAAAACCCGAGCGAAAGCTCATCGTGCGAGTTGGTGCTTGCGGTTCTTTCTGCCGGGTGCCCCGGCGGGAACAGGCGCGGGCAGCACAACCACGCGCAAACGGACGACGCGGCGCGGCGTCGCTTCCAGCACTTCCACCCGCAGCCCTGCACGCTCAAGGGTCTCGCCGGACTTGGGAACGTAGCCGAACCAGGTGTGCACCAGCCCGGCGAAGGTAGTGGTCGCGCGGGCCTCCAGTGATACACCCAGCCACTCCCGCAGTCGTTCGAGCGGGATGCCGGCCCGAACCAGATAGACGTTTTCCGACTCGCGCACCACTTCGGCGCGGCGGACCTGGTCGGCGTCGTTGATCTCTCCGATGATTTCCTCGGCCAAATCCTTGACGGTGATCAAGCCGGCCACGCTGCCGTACTCGTCCACCACCATCGCCATCTGCTGCATTTCCCGCTGCAACTCGCGCACCAGCTCCACCACCGGCTTTGTCTCCGGCACAGACAGCACCGGGCGCACCAACTCACCCACGCGGCGCGTCTGCGCCTGACTCTCCGGAACTTCCAACAACTGGCGCACATGCACCACGCCCTGCAGGTCGTCCAGGTTCTTGCCGAAGACCGGCAGGCGGGAAAAATGCTTCTCGCGAATGAGCGACCGGAGCTCGGCCAGCGTGGCGCTGGCCGCGATGCTGACAATCTCGGGCCGGGGCGTCATCACGTCCCGCGCCGTCTTGTCGGCGAACTCCAGCACCGAAGCGATCAGCGGGACATCTTCTTTTTCAATAATGCCGCGCTCCTGGCCTTCTTCCACCAAGTCCTCGATGGCCTGGGCCTGCTCCTCCGGTTCCGGCGCTTCGTCCTCCTCCGCCAGATGGAGCAGCGAAACAAAGAAACCATAGAGAAGCAGCAAGGGCAGCACGCCGTAGCCGAAGCCGCGCAGCAGCGGCACCAGCGGAACCAACCAATTCCCGTTGGTGCGGCTGAGCAACACGTAGGGCACAAACTGGTAGGTGAGCAAAATCTGCAACACCACAAAGAACACGGTTTCAAAAACCGCGCGCGCCGCGCTGGCGGCAGCGCTCTCCACCGCAAACCCAATCGCCAGCGCCACCAGAACCAACGTGAGTTGAGAGAGAAGCGCAAAGGTCTGCAAAGCGCGGCGCGGCTCCAGCTTGAAGCGCGGCGCCACCTGATCGTGAAAGTTCTCCAGGTGGGCGCGCAGGCGCCGCGTGGGGCCGCGGCCTTTCTCCTGGTAGAGCCGATGGACGTAGCTGAACAACGCCAGAAAGAACGTGAGCGCGGCAATCACTAAGCCGTGCAGCATGACTTCGGTCGGCATGGTCGGTTACTCCAATCCCAGTCGACGGCGCAGGGTGTGCTCGCGCCGGGCCATTTGTCCGCGATCGGTTTCGTGATCATAACCGAGCAGGTGCAAGACGCCGTGCAGCAGCAAAAGTTTGACTTCTTCCTCGACGCGGTGGCGGTAGTGGCGGGCCTGGCGACGGGCGGTGGGGGCGGAGATCACTACTTCGCCCAAGTAGCCATTCTCCCGCAGGGGGAAGGAGAGCACGTCAGTGACGGCCGAACGCTTGCGGTAGCGGCGGTTCAACTCCCGGATGCGGCGGTCGCTGACCAGCACGGCGGAGAAGCTCTCCGGCGGGAGACGCAAGACGCGCCGCAGGTGAACGAAAAACGCAGATAAGTCGTCTTCGTCCACGGAGACGCGACGCTGGCGGTTGGCGAACATGGGGACGTTGTCTCGGGCTACCCTCGCGCGCCGCTCCGAGCGGGGACGGGGCGGGCGGTGTGCGCGTTTTCGTACGTCTCGTAGGCTTTTATGATTTGCTGGACGAGGTTGTGCCGCACCACGTCGCGCTCGTCGAAGCGCAGGATGGCGATGCCGGGGATCTGGCCGATCACGTCCAGTGCTTCAACCAAGCCGGAGCGGCGGTCGGCGGGAAGGTCAATCTGGGTGATGTCGCCGGTGATGACGGCCTTGGAATTGAAACCCAGTCGGGTGAGAAACATCTTCATCTGCTCGCTGGTGGTGTTCTGCGCTTCGTCGAGGATAACAAAAGAGTCGTTCAGGGTTCGCCCGCGCATGAAGGCCAGCGGGGCGACTTCAATGACGCCCCGTTCCAGGAAGCGAGTCAACTTGTCGGCGTCCAGCAGGTCGTGCAACGCGTCGTAGAGCGGGCGCATGTAAGGATCAACTTTTTCCTGCAAGGTGCCGGGCAGGTAGCCGAGCTTTTCGCCCGCTTCCACCGCCGGGCGCACCAGGATGATGCGGTTGACGTCTTTGCTCAGCAGCGAAGACACCGCCAGCGCCACGGCCAAGTAAGTTTTTCCAGTGCCGCCGGGGCCGATGGTGAAGACCATGTCGTAGGTTTCGATCAGTTCCATGTAGCGGCGCTGGTTGGCGCTCTTGGGGGTGACGAACTTCTTGCCGAACAGCTTGGGCTTGGGGGACTCGACCAGCTCGCGCAGGCTGGCGCTGGGGTCCTGGCCGAACATCCGAATCAGAGACTGCACTTGGCCGTTGGCGAACTGGTGGCCTTCGCTGGCCAGGGTGGCGTAGTCGCGCAGGAATTGTTCGGCGCGCTCGACCTGCGGGGGCTCGCCTTCGATCTCCAAACCGTCATCGCGCAGATGAGTAGCGACCTTGAGGACGGACTCGAACAGCTTTAGGTTTTCGTCCAGGGTTCCGAACAGCGGCTCGATCCCGGTAGTGATCTTGACGGCCCGTTTCATCTAGGAAGGCGTGCGAGGTTTCCCCTATGCCTGCATTAGCCTCTCCAGCCTAGCAGCAGCCTCACCCGCAGTCAATAGACCGCCGGTGGCCAGAGACCGGAAACCAGCGGCCGGCGACCGGCCGCCGCAGGCCCGCCCGAGGCGGGCAGGCAGGAATGCCTGCGCTACTGAATTCCTCCCTCTTGTTGGTGGGGCAGACATTCTTGTCTGCCGTGCCTGCGGCAAGCAGGCCGCTGGGTGGTTTCTCTTTCCACTTTGCCGGGCTGATTGACAGAGTTTGGCGACGCCGCTAAACTGATGGTTCCGAGTTCGCAAAAGTGAGGAGACTGAATGGCGACCACAACCCAAGCCAAGAGGCCGCGCAAGAAACCCTCGGTGCTGAAGCGCATCCGCCTGACCGAGCGGCGCACCGCCGTCAACCGGACCAACCGGAGCCGCCTGCGCACGCAGATGAAGAAATTCCGCTCGGCCATCGCGGCCGGGAAGATCGAAGAAGCCCAAAACCTGCTGCGCCCGACGATTTCCGTGATTGACCGCTCCATCCAGAAGGGCGTCCTGCACCGGAACACAGCCAACCGCTACAAGGCGCGCTTGCAAGTACGCTACAACACTTTGGTGAAGCAGCAGAGCCAACAGGCCGCCGGCTAAGCTCCCCTCCCCACCTGCGCCGGGCCGGTCAGGCGCACCACCAGAGTTTCCAGAACCGCCACCGGATCGGGGGGCGATGACTTCAAGGTCACGTCGGCTTCACTCAGCAGCACGAAAGCCTCCTGCAAATCCTCCCGGCGGAATTTCCGTGCCTGCCGCAGCAACGGTTCTATGCGGGTACGCGGCGCGCGCAGCACTTTGGCCGCCTGCCAGGCAGGAGCACTGCGCGGGAGCGCCTGGGCCTGCAACAACTGGCGGTAGAGCCATGCCAACATTCCGACAATCCCAACCGGGCTCTCGCCCGCTTCCAGCAACCGGCGGAGTAGCAGGAGAACCTGTGCGCGGCGGCGCTCGGCCAGTGGGTCGGCCAGGTCGAAGACACTGAAGCGGCGGGCCGGGCTAACCAGGACCGCCACATCCGCCGAGGTCACTTCCTTTCGGTCTCCAACATAAGTCCGCAGCTTTTCCAATTCCCGGCGCAGCAGGCCCAGGTCGTTCCCCAACGCCAACACCAGGTCTTCAGCCGTCTCGCGCGTGATCCGCAAGCCGAGGTCGTGGGCAAACTGTTGCGCCGCCGCCAAGGCTCCGGTGTCGTCGGGCGAGTCGGCTTCCTGCACCTGGCAGCGCTCGAGCAACAGCCGCGCCACCCGCGTGCGCCGGTCGAGCTTGGCAGCTTCAAACACCAGCACCGTGAACTCGGCAGGCGCGTCGAAGTAGCGCTTCAGGTGGGGCAAATCCTCTTCGGGAAGTTTTTCCACCCGACTCAGCAGCAACACCTGCCGGGGAGCAAACATGGGCAGGATGGTGGCGCGGCGCAGCACTTCCTCCAACGGCGTGCGGTCCAGCGCGTAGCGGGCCACGGCAAACTCGCGCGCGTCAACTGGCACATTGGCGTCCAGGATTTCCTCTCGAAGCCGGTCGCGCAGGTAGAGGTCTTCGCCCAGCAGAAGATAGGCGGGGTGGGATTGAGTTGGGCGGCGACCAGCGCTCATGGCTCAGAAATTCTCCAGGACAGCAGTGACCAGGGTGGCGGCGAAGTCGCGCGCCAGCCGGTCGAGCGCGGGATTGCGCTCGTCGAAGAAACTGTCCAGGTCGCTGCTGACTTCGTACTGCTCGCGGAAGGTGTAGCGGGGGTTGGAGAAGAGAACTTGCTGGCGGCGCAGGTGGCGCAACTCCACCTGAATCGTGATTGTAATCTGGACGGCGGAAGCGCGCCCGGTGCTGGCGTCGAAGATGAGGGGTGTGCTGCGGGCGGTCAGCACCGTGCCTCGCAGGACGGCGTCGGCTCCGGCTTCCTGGCCCGAGCCGGGCGTACCGACCACACGATAGTTGGTCCGCTGGATGAACTCCTCCATGACGGCGGAGGTCAGGCGCTGCCCCAGGCGCATCAAGGTGGTTCGATTTTCAAACGCAGGGATGGCGATGACCTTCAGGTCGGCGGGCAATCGGTTGGCCTGCCCGGCCAGACGGTACCCACAGGACACCGCACTGAGCGCGAGCGCCGCCAGCAGCGGGGCCAGCAACGCCGCTCTGCCGAATTGATTAGGAAAGCACGGTTTCAGCAATTTCCACCGCCGTCAGAGTTGTCAAACGCAGGTTATCGGTCGCGGCCCTGAACCAATCTGAAGCAACCTTGGCTGCCATGAGGAAGCACTCAAGCGGAGCGATGGCCCAGCAAGCGGCGGCGCGCCAGTCCGACCAAACCCGAAACCAGATAGGTCAAGGCCATGGCCAACAAGACGACTTCGGAAAAAACTACGATTGACCACACCAACAGCCCGATCACCACCACCACCAAAGAAGTGCGACGGCGGCGCAGGTCAATGCCCTTGAAGCTGTGGTAGCGGATGGGACTCACCATCAGCAGTGCCAACCCCGACACCAGCACCAGCCAGCCGACCGCCCAGTACCACTCGGTAATGGGACTCTTGAAGAAGTGGACGATGGCGGCAATCACGCCGGCGGCGGCGGGGATGGGCATCCCGACGAAATAGCGGTGCGGGGGCAGCTCAGCGTGGACATGGTGAGAGCCGTCGGCCCCCTGAATGTTGAAGCGCGCCAGGCGCCAGGCGCCGCAGATGACAAAAGCGAAAGTGGCGATCCAGCCGACTTGGTAAATGTTGTGCACCAGGGCGGAGCTGCCCGCGACCACCGGGTCCAGCCCGCGCAGACCCCAGGCCAGAGCCAGAAACGCCGGGGCGATGCCAAAGCTGGTGATATCGGCCAGGGAGTCGAACTCTTTCCCGAAGGGGCTGGAGCCATTGGTCATGCGCGCCACGCGCCCGTCCAGAGTGTCGAGCACAACCGCTATGCCGATGGCCTTGGCCGCCATGTCCAGATCAACCACGCTGCCCTTGGCGGAAGAAAGAATGGAGTAGTAGCCGCAGAGGAGATTGCCGACCGTAAAAAAACTGGGTAGAAGAGCAGCGCCCCGGCGCAGGCGACGGTTTTTGACCTGATTCATTCGCGCACCGCCAGGATGCTGCTGCCTCCCTTGACGTGCTGGCCGGGGCGCACCTGCACCCGGCAGCGGGTGTCGAAGAAAACTTCGGCGCGGGAGCCGAAGCGGATCATCCCTACGCGCTCGCCGCGCGCGAGTTGATCGCCTGTCTTTTTCCAGAACTCGATCCGGCGCGCCAGGAGGCCGGCGATTTGCTTGAACACCACCCGGGTGCCTTCGCCTTCGAGGGTGATGGTGTTCTGCTCATTCTCGCGGCCAGCCACGGTGCGCGCGGCCACGTGGAACTTGCCAGGCTGGTAGCGCACGTCGACAATCCGCCCGGCAATGGGCGCGCGGTTGACGTGCACGTCAAAGACAGAGAGAAAAATGCTCACCTTGATCCGCGGTTCACCCTCCCAGGTAGTCTCTTCCACCGCCAGCACGCGGCCGTCGGCGGGGGAGACGATGGCGCCCGCGGTGGTGGGCACGACCCGCTCCGGGTCGCGGAAGAAAAACAGCAGGAAGCCCGCCAGCCCCCAGGCCGCGCTCGCCGCCACCCACCACTGGCTCCACGCCAGCCCTGCTCCTAACAAGGC